>JAUQPF010000047.1:0-62210 GCA_030550535.1 Candidatus Bipolaricaulota bacterium | reverse complement strand
AAGAACGCGACCTTCCCGGTGGCGTCGAACACCCCGTCGTTTTGGAAGTCCCACTGGTAGTTGGCGATGGTGCCATCGGGATCGTAGGAGGCGGAGGCGTCAAAGTACACCCAATCGCCCACCCGTGGCGCAGCCGGGGCAAACGTGAACTGCGCCACTGGCGGCTGGTTTATTACCAACGGCGTCAGGGTCACGTTCAGGGTGCGCGTTCCCCCGCGAAGGATGTACACAGTGGTCGTGTAGTCCTGGTATCCGGTCTTGCGGATGAGCACGGAATGAGAGCCGGAGGTCAGGGTGAGGGTGCGCGGAGTGTAGCCCCGGAAGACCCCGTCCACGTAGAGTTTCGCAAGCGGCGGGGTGGTGAGGACCTGGAGGGTGCCGTAGCCGGGAGCCGGTCCATAAACGATCTGGAAGCAGGTGAAGTCGAAGGCCCGCTGGGTGGGCTCGGGGACCAGTCCCAACACCTGGGCCTCCAACTGCTCCTGCCAGCTCTGGGGATCGGGGCTGAGCAGGGGGAAGGGCTGGGTCGGGCCGAAGGCCTGGAAGTGAGGGATGGGGGTGGTTGTGGCCATGATCTGTAGCCATTCCGTGCCCACAGGTGGGGTCACCGTGAATTGGTAGCCCTTGCCCGGGCTGGGGATGCTGTGCACGCCCGCCGGGAAATAGTTCTGGGGCTCGTAGAGGTTGGGGAAGATCTGCTGAACTTTGCCGTCGGGCATGATGTCCCAGATGTACACGTAGGCGGGTTTGTTGAGCTCAAAATAGATGCGGACGGTCTCGCCCACGGCGTAGACGGGTTTCTCCACCCAGATGCGCACGGTGAGCTCCCCCGCAGGGGGCTCGATGATGATCCCCAAGGGGACTGCCTCCTCTTGGGCAAGGGCACCAAGGCCCAAAACCAATATCCAAAGGGCCACCATAAAGCCTCGCTTCATGCCTACCTCCTTTCGGGCTGAAACGCGAGCCGCCCGATTTCCTGCACCATCTCGGGGGTGAGGGAGGCCACGTTCCGCTGGCACTGCTCCTCAGAAAGTACACATACGGAACACAGTCGGTTCAGCCGGGCCTGAACGAACGCGAACAACCGGGGGTCCGAGGGGGCGCCGCCCTCCCAGAGGAGGAAGTCGCTTACCGCCCAGGCCACCTCGAGGACGAACCTTTCCTCCGGCGGGAGGGGCTGATCGGGCGGCGTGGGCGGGGTCGCCACAAGCCCGTAGCGCAAAAGAACGCTCCGGGTGGCCAGGAGCACGGCCAGGCGCACCCGCAGCACCGCCTCGATCTCCTCCGGCTGGCGCCCCAAAGCCAAAAGCTTCCGCACCTCGTTCATCATGGAGGAGCCAGAAAGGCCGGTGTCCACGATGAAGCCTTGGGCGAGGGCGAACCGGATCACCTCTAAGAGGCGTTCCGAGACCTCTCGGGGAAGGGGGGCGAGGTCCTGAAGCAAAAGGAGGCTCACGGTGGGGGTGGCGCGGCCGGTGGCCAGGCCCGCGCGGAGCACGCTGGCCAAGGCGGCGCGGAACTCCGGGCTCAGGTTCATCCCCGCCAAGAACTGCAAGACCTCTTCCGCGCTTGGTTTCGGCGCGGCCGGAACCAGCACGGGCTGGGCCAGGGCCGCCAGGGCCAAAAGGCTAAGAAGAGCGATCCGCACCGCTTCCTCCTACGTAGCGCACGGACACGTACTCCCCGAAGGTGCGCAGGTACTCCTGAGCCAGGGGGTCCTGGCCCACCCACTTTCCGTCCACGAGGAAGGCGTACTCGTAGCGGCCGGGTGGGAGGGGGATGAACGCCGTCCAGATCCCGTCGCCATCGGGATCGGAAAGGGGCAGGGGCTGCCAGGCGGTGAAGTCCCCGACCACGGCCACCTGGCGCGCGCCGGGGGCCGCGATCACGAAGAGGTTCGGGGTGAATTGGGGGATGGGGCGGGGCGCGGTGAGCCGGCCCAGGGCAAAGCCCAAAAGGAGGGCGCAGGCCGCGCCCACCAAGGCCCAGCGGGGGACGGGCTGGGAGAAGAACGCGCCGAGTTTCTGCCAGAGGCTACGGCGCACGGGACGGCGCGCCAGTTCCCGAACCACCCGCTCCTCCAGGCCCACCAAGCCCGGCCCGGCCTCGTCCACCTCCTTGGCCAAGGCCGCGCGAATCAGCTCATCCAGCTCCTCCCACCGCATTGGGAATCACCCCCTCTTCCACGAGTTTTGCACGGATCATGGCCCGCGCCCGATGCAGCCTCGTCTTCACCGTCCCCTCCGGAAGCCCCAGGATCCTGGCGATCTCGGCCACGCTCAGCCCGTGCCAGTAGTAGAGGAACACCGGGCTTCGGTACTCCTCGGGGAGCTCGTGCACGGCCTTCCGCACCGCAGAAAGCCGGAGGTCCGCGTGCACCTCCTCCGCCGGATCGGGGCCGAGCTCCTCCGGGAGTGGGTCCTTTTCCCGCCGCCTTTTGCGGAGCGCGTTTTTCGCGACGTTGGCGGCCACCGTGAAGAGCCAAGTGGAGAACTTGCGAGAAAGATCGTAGCGTTGCAGGTTCTCGTAGGCACGGATGAACGCATCTTGTGTGGCGTCTTCTGCATCCGCGCGGTTGCGCAGGATGCTCAGCGCCACCGCGAACACCGCCTCCTTATAGCGGGCCACGATCTCCCCCCAGGCCTCCAAGTCCCCGTTCAAGCTGCGTTGAATGAGTTCGAGCTCCTCTGCGGGCAAGGCGGCCGCTCCTTTCCCCGCGGCCAATATACACCCCGGGGAGGGAGGCGGTTTATCCTGGACATTTGTCCAGGGAGGGGCGGACGGAGCCCCCGCCCGCCGCGCACCCCATTCCTCGACGCCTCCCGGATCGGAGCTACGCTTTGTCTAGAAAACGCGGGAACTCAAGGAGGTCGGTCATGCGCAAAGCGAAGCGGTACGTGTGGGCGCTTTTGGTGTTGGGGGCCCTGGCCCTCGGGGGTTGTGCTTGGCTTCTGCAGCCGCTTTCGGCCAAGCTCACGGCCAACCCCACCTCTGGGCCGGCCCCGCTTTCCGTGACCTTCAGCGCCGCCGGCTCCACCGGCCCCATCGTCTCCTTCACCATCGATTTTGGCGATGGTTCCTCCGCGTACTCGGGGACGGACCTCACGGTCGGGGTAAGCCACATCTACGAGGACCCCGGGATCTACACGGCTGTGCTCACCGTGCAGGATGCGCAGGGTCGCACGGCTTCGGACTCCAAGACCATCACCGTTCTCCCCGGAACCACGGCTTCGCTGGGGGTCACGCCGGCCAGCGGGAGCGCCCCTCTTGAGGTGCTCTTCTTGGTGCAGGCCAGCGCTGCGTCCGGCCGTAAAATCGTTTATTGGAAGCTGGAATTTGGGGATGGCAACGCCTTGGAGTTCGATGCGGACACCGCAAGCTTAAACCTGCCTATTCCCTACGAGTACGAAGACCCCGGGACGTACACGGCCACGCTTACGGTCCGAGATGACCAAAATTTCACGGCTACGGCTCAAGTCACGGTGACCGTGACCACTCCGCCTCCGACGGTTTCCCTTACGGCTAGCCCCGATTCAGGGTCAGCGCCCTTGGCTGTGACCTTTGAATGTTCGGCCACCGCCGGGGCTGGAGCCAAGCTCACGAAGTGGGTGCTGTACTTTGGGGATGGCACCTTTGCTGGGCAGGAAGGGCTTGAGGTGGACGCTCTCTCGCTTTCGCTCACGCACACCTACGAGCAAACCGGCTCCTACACCGCCACCTTCAAGGTTTGGGACAGTTTGAATCAGGTCGGGGAGGACACCGCAGAGATTACGGTAACCGAGGCGCCCTAGCTTCTAGGATGCCGGCCTCCTTAGGGTGTGGGGGCCCGCGGCCGCGGGCCCCCGCGCTTTACCCCCCACAGGGCGAGCCCCCCCGCGAACACGATCACGGGAAGGTCGCCCACCGCGGTGTACGGCGTGCGCCCCGAGTACCGGGACACCTCGAGCACGAACACCCCCTCTCTTAAGGGGAAGCGGGCGAGCTCCCGCCCCCGGGGATCCCAGGCCCCGGTGATCCCCGTTTGGCCCACCTGCACACAGACCCGGCCCGTCTCCGCGGCCCGGAGCGACCCCATGGCGTAGTGCTCCCAAAGGATCCGCGTTCGGCCGAACCAGGCGTCGTTCGTGGAGACGAGGATCACCTCCGCCCCTTTCCGCGCGAGCACCCGGGCGGGCCTGGGAAACGCGGATTCAAAACAGATCACCACCCCATAGATCCCCACGGGCTCCAGCCGCTCGCCCGGGCTCTGGTCGTAGGGGAGGAACGGGTCGATGAGCGCTCCAAGGCCAATCCGGTCGAAAAGGGCCCGGCCCGGCACGTACTCGCCGAAGGGCACAAGGTGAATTTTTGCGTACACCACGGACTCCCGACCCTCGGGGGTGAGAAGGAGCATGGTGTTCCGCACCTCTGAGCCCTGGAGGTCCGCCGTGCCCACCATGACGGGAACGCCCTTTTCCCGGGCAGCCCGGGCGAAGGGCTCGAGGTACCCCCGCTCGATCCGGAGGAAGGCGGGGGTGGCGTTCTCCGGGATCACGATGAGGTCCACGTCGTTTGGGGCCTGCGCCAAAAGGCGCTCGTAGCGGGCGAGGATCTCCGGGAGCTTCGTGCGGTCCAGCCGGTCGGCCTGGGGGATGTCCGGCTGGACCAGGGCCAGCCGCACAGACCCCGTGGAACGGAGCTCAGGGCTCAAGGTTCCCAGTCCCCAGAGGAGGAAGGGCCCAAGGAGGGCCAGGGGGAGGAGCTTGGGGCGGGCCCGCGCGTGCACGAGCGCGGCGGCGGTGAGGGCCACGCCCAAGGAGAGGAGCCAAGGGCCGGCGATCCCGGCCGCGGCCACGAAGGGCGTCCCCGCCAAGGCTGGGGGGACCGAGCCGAAGGTGAAGCCCAAGGGACCGGTCCCCCGAGCGATCTCCACGAGCGTCCAGCCGCCGGCCAAAACGCCCAGGGTCCCCCGCCACCCGGCCAGGGCCCCAAAAGCTCCGAAGAAAAGCCCCCCGTAGACCGCCAAGAGCACGATCACCGCGTAGGCAAAGGGCCCAATGAAGGGGGCGAGGCTGCGGAGGGCGGAGAATTCCAGGAGGAAGAAGGCCAGGCCCCACAGGAACCCCAGGGCCAGGCCGCGCTTTGTTCCTGCGCCGGCCACGGCGCCGAACCCCAAAGCGAGGGCGGGGAAAACAAGCCCGCCCAAGCCCGGGAAAAACGCGGCCCAAAGGAGGCCAGCGGCGGCCAGCGCCAGCCCAACGCGCACCGTCCCCTTCAAGGCGGGCCCATTATAATGGGCCGCGATGCACCCCATCTTCGTGCGCCTTGGCCCCTTGGAGATCCGCTATTACGGCCTCATGTACGTGATCGCCTTCATCCTTGGGTACTTCGTGGTGCGGGCCGTGGGCCGCCGGAAAGGCCTCCCCCTGAAGAACGAAGATATCCTGGACGTCTTTCTCGTCACCATCCCTTTGGGGATCGTGTTCGCCCGTCTCTACTACGTGGCCTTCAACTGGGCGTTCTATCGGGCCAACCCTTGGGAGATCCCGGCCGTGTGGCATGGAGGCTTGGCCATCCATGGCGGCCTCTTTGGGGGTGTCCTTGGCCTCCTCCTCAGCTCCCGCTGGAAGAGGGTGCCGTTTTGGTCGCTGGCGGATGTGGCCGTGCCCGCGGTGGCCCTGGGCCAGACCCTCGGCCGGATCGGGAATTTTTTGAACGGAGATGCCTTCGGAACCCCTACCACCTTGCCCTGGGGGATCGTGTTCCCCTTGGACTCGCCCGCGGGGATGGCTTACCCTGGGCAACCCCTCCACCCCGCCATGCTGTACGAGGCTTTTGGAAACCTCCTCATCTTTTTGGCCCTCTTGCGGCTTTCGCGCAGGCCCGCTAAACCTGGATTCCTTGCGGCCCTGTACTTCGTGCTCTATGGGATTGTGCGCTTCCCTTGTGAGTTCGTGCGGGGGGATGCCCTCTGGTTGGGCCCATTTCGGGCCGCTCAGGTCGTGAGCGTCCTTCTCATCCTGGGCTTTGGAAGCTGGCTTCTTTACGGGAGGCTCTGGCGGGTCGCTTCCCGCGCCCGCGGCCACTAGAATTCCGGGTCATGAAAAGCGCGGAGCTTCGCCGGGCTTTCCTCGAGTACTTCCAGGAGAACGGGCACGTGATCCTCCCCTCCGCGAGCCTTGTGCCCAACGACCCCACCCTCCTTTTCACCTCCGCGGGCATGGTCCAGTTCAAGGACATCTTCTGGGGAAAAATCCCGCCCCGCTACCCAAGGGTCACCACCTGCCAGAAGTGCTTCCGCACCACGGACCTGGAGCGCGTGGGCACCACCCCCTACCACCACACGTTCTTCGAGATGCTCGGGAACTTCTCGTTCGGCGACTACTTCAAGGAGGGCGCGATCCAGCTCGCCTGGCGCTTCCTCACCGGGGAGCTTTCCCTTCCCAAGGAGCGCCTTTGGGTCTCCGTGTACGAGGAGGACGAGGAGGCCTACGCCATCTGGCGGGACGTGGTGGGGCTTCCGTCGGAACGGATCGTGCGGCTCGGCAAGGACCAGAATTGGTGGGGGCCCGTGGGGAACTCCGGACCCTGCGGCCCGGACACCGAGATCTACTGGGACTGGGGCGATCCCCCCTGCGGGCCTTCCTGCAAGCCCTCCTGCGACTGCGGGAGGTTCTCGGAGGTCTGGAACCTCGTGTTCATGCAGTACGACGCGGAGCCCTCGGGGACGCTCCGGGAGCTGGCCAAGAAAAACATCGACACCGGGATGGGCCTGGAGCGGATGAGCGCTGTCCTCCAGGGCGTCCGTTCCAACTTCGCCACCGACCTCTTTGCCCCCATCCTTGAGGAGCTTCAGCGCCTGCTGGGCTCGCCCATCCCTATTCCCCAATCTCCAACCCCCGAGCCCCATCCTCCCCTGGTCCTGGCCGACCACATCCGGGCCGTGGTGTTCCTGGTGGCCGATGGGGTGCTGCCCGACAGCGAGGAAAGCCGGGGCTCGGTGCTGCGCAAGGTGTTCATGCGCATGTTCCGCTACGCCGAGCGGCTTAGGATCCCTGGCCCGGAGCTCGTGCGGCTAGTAGCGCCCGTGGTGGAGACCCTGGGCGGGGTTTACCCGGAGATCGTGGAGCGGAGGGCTCTGGTGGAGCGGGTGATCCTCGCGGAGGCCGGGGTCTTCCGGCGGAGAAAGGAGGCCCTGGACCGGCTCATGGCCAAACTTCCCCCGGGCACAAGGGTGATCCCGGGGGAGGTGGCCTTCACCTGGTACGACACCCACGGCATCCCCCGGGACTTCATCGAGGCCGAGGCCCAAGAGCAGGGGCTTTCCGTGGACTGGGAGGGCTTCGAGCGGGAACTTGCGGCCCAGCGTGAGCGCTCCCGACAGTCCGTGGCCTACGACACCGTGGGGGTCACCGGCGAGGAAGCGGTGGCCGCGCGGGCTACGCGGTTCGTGGGCTACACGACCTTAACAGCGGAAAGCCCACTGGAACTGATCGTCAATGTCTTGGGACAATCCTTGCCCCGCCTGGCGGGGGGAGAAGAAGGGCATCTTGTGTTCCCCGAGACCCCGTTCTATGCCGAGGCGGGAGGCCAGATCGCTGACACGGGCTGGATCGAAAACCTCTCGCGCCCTGGGAGGGCTGAGGTCCTGGACGTGCAGAAAAGTCCGCAGGGCACCCTCCATAAGGTCCGCGTCCTGGAAGGGGAGTTCCGGCCCGGGGATCGCTGCCTCCTCCGCGTGGACGAGGAGCGAAGGAAAGCCATTCAGCGGGCCCACACGGCCACCCACCTCCTCCACGCGGCCCTGCGCCAAGTCCTGGGCGAGCACGTGATCCAGGCCGGCTCCTGGGTCGGGCCTGAGGAGCTTCGCTTTGACTTCACCCACTTCGCCCCCCTTTCTCCGGAGGAACTGGAGCGCGTGGAGAAGATCGCCTTCGGGGCCGTGCTTCGGGACATCGCCCTGGTGGTGGAGGAGCTGCCCCTGGAGGAAGCGAAAAAACGCGGGGCCATCGCCCACTTCGAGGAGGAGTACCGGGGGAAGGAAAGGGTGCGGGTGGTGCAGGTGCCCGGGGTCTCCATGGAGCTCTGTGGGGGCACGCATGTTTCCCGCACGGGCGAGATCGGCCCCTTGGTGATCCTCTCGGAGGAGAGCGTCGCCGCGGGGACCCGCAGGATCCGGGCCGTCGTGGGCGAAAAGGCCCGCCGGTTCCTCGCGGAAGTGCGACAGGAGCGGAGAAAGCTTGCGACCCTCCTTGAGGCCCCCGAAGGGGAGGTCTTGGCCAAGGCCGAGAAGGTCTTAGGTGAGCTCTCTTCGCTTCGCCGGGAGAACGACCGCCTCAGGGAGGAGCTCGCCCTTCTTCGGGCCAAGGAGCTCGCCTCCCGCGCGGAGGAGGTGGACGGGACGAAGCTTTTGGGCGCGGTCGTGGAGGGCGATCCCGAGGCGGTGAAGGCCCTGGCGGACCGGCTGGCCGAGCTTTTGGGGCGGAGCGTGATCGTTTTGGGCACGGCTTACGGGGGGCGAGGGTTCCTCGTGGCCAAGGTTTTAGGGGTGGAGAGCGTTTCTGCGGGCGAGCTTGTGAGGGCCGGGGCCCAGGTGCTGGGAGGAAGCGGCGGGGGCCGTCCCACCTTCGCCCAGGGCGGCGGACCCAAGGCCGAAAACCTCCCCCAGGCCGTGGCCGAGGCGCTAAGCCGCGCCCGCGCCACCTTACGTTCCTCCTGACCCGATAAAAAGGGCGATGAAGCCCGCCTTTAACCGCTGCATCCGCCGTTTAGGGCTTTTCCCCCATTGAGGTGGAGGCGAGGCTTTGATATTCCTCACCACAAAAGAGGAGATCCGCCGGGGGATCGCCGAAAGCGAGCTCCGGCTCAACCTCCTCCGCATCTGCGCCCGCGAGCCCCGCACCATTCACGACCTCATCCATGCCCCTCAATACCCGGGCATCCGGATCTCCCTTTTTTCCCTCCAGTCGGAGATCAACGTGTCCGTGGAGCTGGGTGAGCTCAAGAACCGCATGCTCCTCGTGCGGGTGGGGAAGGTGCCGGATCCCCTGGTCCGTGGGGGAACCACCGAGCTTTTACGCACTTCTCTCCTCGCTTTCCTCCTTTCGCCGGAGCTTTGCCGGGCGGAACCTACGGCGTACGAGCTTTACCTCCGTGCCTGGTTTTCCCAAAACGGTGCCGATGAGGGCTTGTTTGCGCTGTTTTTGGCTTTCCCTGAGCTCGCTTTTCGGGCCTTTTACGTGGCCGAGGCCGGCCCAGAGCCCCCCGAGGAGATGCCTCCCGACCTTCCGGATTCCGAAAAAGTCAGGGTGTTCGGGGTTTATCACATCGGGGATTTGCCCAAAGAACCCGAGCCCTTGGGGAGGTTGGAGCTTTTGCGCCTTCTGCGGGGCCCAGCCCTGGCCCGGGGCTGGCGCCTTTTGGAAGAGGAGGGCGTGCTCCGGCGTTTGGGGTTCGGGGGGTGGCTGTGGACGCGGAGGATCGCCCTCATCCCCGACCCTTTAGAATCCTACGTTCTTGCGCCCTTGGCCGGGCCCGAGCTATTGCCCGGAAGGCTTCGGCCAAACGGGGAGCTTTTCCGCGGAGGCGGCAGTGAATAAGCGCAAGGAAGAGCTGGGCCTGGCCGCGGTCCACCTGGAGCGGGCCCTTAGGGAGGAGGGTTGCCCCCTCTGCCGCCGCATTCGCGAAGCGGAGGAACGCTGGATCTGGAACGTCCTTTACGAGCTCACAGGCGATCCTGAGGTCCACGAGCGTTTGGCTGCCTCCCTCGGGGTTTGCCGGGAACATGCGGCCCTCCTGGTCCAGGTGGTGCAGACGCGTGAGCTCATGACCCCTACAGGCGTGGCTCGGCTTTATGAGACGGTGGTGGCCCATGCCCTCGCCGCTCTTACCGATCTTCCCAGGCGAAGAAAAAGCGCGTTCCGTGCGGAATGCCCCCTTTGCGCGCTGGCCAAAGAGGCGGAGGACCGCGAGAGCTGGTTCTTAGGGGAGCTTCTGGGCGACCCGAGGTTTTGGGCCCTCTACGAGAATTCCGATGGCCTTTGCCTTCCGCATCTTCTGGAGGTGTGGGCCCGCGCGCCGGAGGAGGTGCGTCCCAAACTCCTTGAGGATTTCCGCGCCCGGCTTGAGCGCCTCCTTGCGCGCCTGCGGGAGCTCCAGCGGAAGGAGCGGTTCGACGTGGACGAACCGCCCACGCCCGCGGAGGTGGCCTCCTGGCGGGAGGCCTTATGGCGTCTTGCCGGGATGAGCTACGCGGAGCCCTTAATCCCGCGCGGCTAGAGGAGCCGCACGGGCATGCACACGTAAAGGAAGCCCTCGTCCTCGGGGGCGATGTTGCCCGCGGGCTCCAAAAGCCCGGCCCGTTCGGGCGCGGAGAGCCAGAGCGCCACCTGGTCGGACTCCATGCGGCGCAGGGCATCGATGAGGTACTCGGCTTTGAAGGCGATTTCGATGCCCCGGGCCGGCGGCCGCACGAGCTCCACCACCTCCAGGCTCTTCCCCCGCTCCCTTGAGGCCGCGGAGACCTCGAGCGTTGTGCTTTGGGCCGTGGCCCTAAGGGTCACCGCGCCCGATTCCTCCGCGGCGAAAAGCTCGGTGCGCCGCAGCGTCTCCAGGAACTCCTCCCGGGGGAGGAAGAGGCCAATGGGGTTGTCCTTGGGGACGACCCGCTCGAAGTCCGGGAACTGCTCCTGGATGAGGCGGGCGGAGAAGAGGACGGGCCCGGCCTGGAAGTGGATTTGACCGGCCTCGGTATAGATGCTCACGTAGTCCGCCACGATCCCGGACAAGACCCGATGGAGGTCGCTGAGGATGCTTGCGTCCACAAGGAAGGCGCCCTCGTAGCGGTCGGGGAGGTCCGAGACGGGGACGCGTTTTATAGCGAGGCGGTAGCCGTTGGTGGCGGCGAACTTGGCCCCGCCCTCCTTGAACACGATGTCCACCCCGGTGAGGGCCAGGCGCGTGGTCTCCGAGGCCTTCAGGGCGGCGAAGGCGGTTTGCGCGATGGCCTGAAGAAGCTGGGGAAGGGGAATGCGGCCCAAGGGGTCGGTGGTGGGCTCGGGAAGCTGGGGAAACTCCTCGGCGGAGAGGACCGGAAGCTCAAAGGTGCTGGGCCCGCAGCGCAGCCGGGTCTGGGCGTCCAGGGACTCCAGCTCCACCTCGGGCACCTCCGGAAGCCGTCCCACCAGCTGGCTCACCACTTGTCCGGGGAGCACGGTGGCGCCCCGGGCCCGCACCTGCGCGGGAACTCTGCAACGGATGGCCTTCTCCAAGTCCGTGGCGGCGAACTCCACTTCCTCGCCCAGGGTGGTGAGCTTTATCCCGCTCAGGATGGGCATGGCCGTGCGGCCGCCTAGGGCATGGCTCACGGTGCGCACTCCGAACTCCAGATCCTCCCGCCGAAGGGTGGCGTTCATTTCTCCTCCTTGGCCACGGAATCATATCCAGAGAGGGGAAGGCGAGCGAGGATTTCCGCGGTGACCTGGGCGGGCGGCAACGTGGCGTCGATCACGTACCCCCGGGGAACGGTTCGGATGAACTCCAGGTAGGCCAGGCGCACTTGGGTGAAGAAGGCCAGGCCCTCGCCCTCGAAGCGGTCGCGGAGGGGCGTGCGCTCCAGGGCCACCTGGGGAGGGAGATCCAGAAGGAAGACGTAATCGGGCTGGAGGCCGCCGGTGGCCAGCTCGTTGAGCCGGTGCACGAGATCCAGGGGGAGGCCGCGGCCCCGCCCCTGATAGGCCAGGCTGGAAAGGGTGTAGCGGGAGCACAGAACCCATTTTCCCTGGGCCAAGGCCGGCTTGATCACCTCCTCCACGTGCTCATGGCGGTCGGCCACCATGAGGAGGAGCTCGGTGAGGGGCCGCATGCGGCTTTCCGGGTCGAGGAGGATCTCCCGCAGCCTTTGGCCGAGGGGCGTGCCCCCGGGCTCCCGCGTGGTCACCACAGGGATGCCCCGCGCCGCGAGGGCCTGGGACAAAAGGCGGAGCTGGGTGGACTTTCCCGAGGCGTCCGGGCCCTCAAGCACGATGAAAAGGGGTTTCATCGCGTCCTCCGGAGGAGCCCTAAGCCCAAAAGGCAAGCCCCGAGGACGAGGGCGGAGTCCGCCACGTTGAACACCGGGAAATGGGGGAGGGCCAGAAAATCGAGCACGTAGCCCCGCTGGACCCGGTCAAGGAGGTTGCCCAAAGCCCCGGCCACCACGAGGGCCGCACCCCAGCCGCAAAGCCCATGGGCGCGCCCGGAAAGGAGGTATCCTCCAAGGAGGGCGGTGACGGCGCTCGCGACCACCACGAACGCCACAGTCCCCTCAGGGAAGAGCCCGAAGGCCGCCCCGGTGTTGTGCACGCGCAGGAGGCTCAGAACACGGGGGATGAGGGGCATGCCGTCACCCGGGGCGAAGTACAAGTCCACCACGGCCTTGCTTCCCTGATCCAGGGCCAGCACCCCCGCGGCCACCAAAAACCACGGCCATCGCTTCATCCTCGCCAGTCTACCGCCCGCGCGCGGCGGATGCCAAAGCCTCGGCGCTTGCCTCTCCGCTGTTCTTCCCGTAGGCTTCTTGCCCCATGGCCCGGCTGTACGTCGCCCTTTTGCACTTTCCCATGCGCAACCGGGAGGGGCAGGTGGTGGCCACCGCCCTCACCTCCCTGGACGTCCCCGACATTGCCCGCACGGCCCGCACCTACGGGGTGCATCGCTTTTTCGTCGTTCATCCTCTGGAGAGCCAGCGGCGCATCGCCGAAAGGCTAAGGGAGTTTTGGTTGAGCGAGGAGGAGCTCCCCTCCCGCCGGGAGGCCCTGGAGCTTGTGGCCATCCGTTCGGATTTGGAGGAGGTGTACGAGGAGATCGTGGCCCTGGAGGGGCGGCCCCCCTGGACGTTGGGCACCACCGCCCGCGCCCACCTCCTTCCCTATCCCAAGGTGAGCTGGGAGGAGGCCCGCCAAAGGCTGCGGGAGGTCCCCACCCTCCTCCTTTTTGGCACGGGCCACGGCATGACCGACGAGCTTTTGGCCGCATGCGATGCGCTTCTCCCCGCCGTGCGGGCGGGCGGGTACAATCACCTTTCTGTACGAGCCGCAGTGGCCATCATTCTCGATCGGTTGAAAGGAGAGGAGCCATGACCGGAATGGATGACCTCATCAGGACAGTGACCTCCCAGTTTGTGCGGGACGACATCCCTGAATTTCGCCCGGGGGACATCATCCGCCTTTATGAGCGCATCTCGGAAGGGGCGCGCGAGCGCCTGCAGCCCTTCGAGGGGGTTGTGCTTAAGATCGCGGGCACGGGGGTGAACAAGACGGTCACCGTGCGGCGCGTGGCCGCAGGCGTGGGCGTGGAGCGCACCATCCCCCTCTACTCCCCAAAGATCGCGCGCATTGAGGTGGTGAAGCGCAACACGGTGCGGCAAAGCCGGCCCTATTGGCTCCGACGGGTCACCCGCATCCACAAGATTCAATGAAGAGGGCGAAGGCGGAAAAGAAGCCGGCCTGGCCGGTGCGGGTCTGGCGGTGGTATCGCGCCCGCCGCAAGGCCAAAAAACCGCCCTGGCTCATCCGGCTTTTGCGCAAAAGAGGGGTACAGCTTTCGCCCCGCGCCGAACGCTATTTGGGCTGGGCCGAGACGATCGTGGAGGTGGGCGTCCTCTTTTGGCTCATCATCACCTTTGTGACCGTGCGCATGACCGTGCCCACGGGCTCCATGATCCCCGCCATCCTTCCGGGTGACTCCTTCTTCGTGGACATCCTCTCGTACCACTTTCGGGAGCCCGCGCCCGGGAGCATCGTGGTGTTTTGGTTTTTGGAGGAGCTCAGGGTGACGGGGGTGCGGCCGGGCAGCCCCGCGGCCGAGGCCGGCCTGCAGAAGGGCGACTACATCGTGGCGCCTGGGCGGTGGGACCTGGGCGTGGCCGGGGAGCCCGTCCCCTCCCTGCGCACCCTCGTCCGGCGCATCCAGGCCGCGCAAGGGAGCACCCTGGAGTTCACGGTTCTCCGGGAAATAAGCGCCCAGGAAGCCCAGGTCGTCACGTGCTACGTACGGGTGCCCCCCGGAGCCAGGGACCTTGGGGATCTAGGGGTGGACTATAGAGCCCGGCGGGCGCGGTACGTCAAGCGGCTCATCGCCGTGGGCGGCCAAACCGTGCAGATTGGGCCGGGGGGCAAGGTCCTGGTGAACGGCGAGCCCCTTGGGGTGTTGGAGGACAAGGTCTACGCCCGCACCGGCCTGGGCATCCGCTACGGGGTGGAGCCCACCCTTGTTCCTCCCGGCCACTTCTTCGTTCTTGGGGACAACACCCTCAACTCCTACGATTCCCGCTACTGGGGTTTCGTGCCCAAGGAGGACTTCATCGGCTGCCCGTTCTTCCGGGTCTGGCCGTTCTCGCGCTTCGGCCCCATGAACGGGTATTTTTGGTCCGGTCTCTTTTAGCGCCGCCGTTCCTCCCGCCAAGGGTCGCCCACGTCGTGGTACCCCCGCTCCTCCCAGTACCCGCGCCGCAGGTCCCTTCGAAACTCTAAGGCCACGAGGTACTTCGCGCTTTTCCAGGCGTAAAGGGAGGGGACCACGAGCCGGAGGGGCCAGCCGTGCTCCAGAGGCAGGGGCTTGCCGTTGAGGGAATGCGCGAGGATCGTGTCGGGACGCAGGAGATAGGAAAAGGGCACGTTGGTGGTGTAGCCCTCGCGGCCGTGGGCCACGACCCAGGCCACGTCGGGCTCGGGCCGAACGAGGTCCACGATCGTCGCTCCCAGGACGCCTTCCCAGAGAAGATCGGGAACGCTCCAGCCCTCGACGCAATGGAAATCCGCACGCACTTGGGCCTGGGGAAGGGCAAGGAGGTCCTCCCAGCGGAGCTCCTGGGGGTTGGCCACGGCCCCGAAGAGGCGGAGCCGAAAATTTTGGAGGTCCAGAGGGGGCACGGGGCCGATGTCGTAGACGATGAGCCCTTCGATCCAACGCTGGCCCGGAGGGAGTTTGGGGATCATGGCAAGTGGGGTTTAGGGGCCAAGGCCTCCTCCGGCTGGGCCGCCAGCCACCGGCAGAAGGCGTCGAGCTTGTCCGCGGCGGCCTGGAGGATGCGCTCCCCCTTCTCCACCGTGGCCCGGGAGGGGTCCCCAATGCACCCGCTTTGGGAAAAGTCCAGGGTGTCGAAGCCCACCTCCACCCCCTCCACCTTCCTTCCCCATTCCGGCGCGCTTTTCTCCGCGGCCTCCCGGTAGCGTTCGGGCCGCACGAGCTCCGGAGCGATGGCCAGCATCACCGCCGTCTCCAGCTCCCCCGCGTGGGAGCCGCTCCCCTCGATGACCTGGACAATGACCTCGGGAATGGCCCGCCACCACACGTACACGAAGGTGTAGATCCTCTCCTGGCGCAAGCGGCGCGCGGCCTCCTCCAGGGCGGCGGTGTTGCCCCCATGCCCGTTCACGAGGACGAGTTTGCGGAGGCCATGGCTGGCCAGGGCCCGCGCCACGCCCATCACGTAATCCCGCAGCACCTCCGGCGGGACCCACAGCGTGCCCCAGAACTGGCGATGGTGTTCGGACACCCCGACCGGAAGGGTGGGGAGGACCAGCCACCCTCCGCGGGCACTGGCCCGCCGCGCGATCTCCTGGGCCGTGAGCCAGTCCGTGCCCAGGGGGAGATGGGGGCCGTGCTGCTCCGTGGATCCCACGGGGAGAAGGGCCACCTGGGCTTTGCCCAAGACCTCCCGGGCCTGGGCCCAGCTCATCCGCGAAAGCTCCATAGCGTCTCCTCCTTTCCTCCACGGTCTTTGCTTAGGCTTTGGGCGACCGCTATCCTTGTGGCCCAAGTCTAAGGAGGAGAAATGCGCAAGGCAATCGTTTTGGGTTTGCTCTTTCTGGCCGTTGCGGGTGGGGCGCAAACCCGCGGGCCCATCGTCATCCTCTCCGATCAGGACTTCACCCCGGAGAACGGGGTCCTCGCTGGCTCCGGAACCCCTGAGGATCCCTACCTCCTTGTGGGCTGGACCATCGCGGTTCCCGCAGGCGAGCCCTTCGGCGTGCGCATCGAGAACACGCGCAAGGCCTTCATCCTCCGTGGTTGCCGCATCCTTGGCGCCCAAGATCCTCAAGGCGCGGCGATCTTCCTCAACAACGTGGCCCACGGTGTGGTCGAGGACTGCTTCATTCAAAACAGCGTGAACGGCATCCGCATCCAGTCCTCCCGCGACCTCGTCCTACGCGAGAATTTCCTGGGGGTTTCGGGCGTGGGCCTCCAGGTGCTGGGCGTTTCCCCCGAGGACTACCGCCACACGGTCGAGCCCACGAACACGGTGAACGGCAAGCCCATCTTCTACTACTACGGCCTCAAGGACGAAGTCCTCGTGGGGCTGGATGCCGGGCACATCACCCTGGCGGCTGCGGAAAACGTGGTGCTCCGCGAGCCCAAGATCGACCAAACGGACGGGATCGTCGTGGCCTTTTCGCAGCGGGTGCGCATCGAGGGGGCGGACATCTCTCGGCCCCGCAGCCACGGCATCCTCATCTTTTCCTCGCCCCGGACGGTGGTGCGGGACTCCCCCAGGATCGCCAACTCCAAGGAGGCCGGGATCGCCGTCTGGCTCTCCGATGACGTCGTGGTGGAGAACTGCGGCATCTACGCAAATCGGGTGGGGATCTACGTGAACGCCTCCGATCGCTTCCTCGCCCAGAACAACGCGTTCGCCGCGGGCCCCGTGGGCGTGCACATCACCGGGGCCTCCCGGGAGCCCGTGGTCCGCAAAAGCCTCTTCTATCAGCACCCCTACGGGGTGAAGATCGAGTCCGCCCTGGGCCCGGTGGTGGAGGCCTCGAGCTTCTGGCAGGGCGACATCGCGGTCTTCGTGGATCGGGATGTGCGCTACGCCCGCATTGCCCACAACTCCATGGTGGCCTTTGGCTACGGCGTGTCCAACTTCGGCTCCTATGGAATCATCGAGCTCAACCACATCACGCGCGCCAACATCGGCATCATCTTTGAGGAGGCCTATCAGGAGGCGTTTCCCACGGGGAACGTGGTGCGGCACAACGTGATCTACCGGTCCTGGGACGGTTTTTATTTCGGCCGGGAGTCGCGGGAGACCGAGATCTACGAGAACCTGGTGTGGGACTGCCGGCGGGCCGCGCGGGACTTCGGGCAGAACAAGTGGGCCCCCCAGGGGCGCGGAAACTGGTACTCCGGCTATAGCGGCCGCGATCGCGGGGACGGGATCGGCGACACCCCCTTGGAATTCGCCGGCGGCGGACGGGACCCCGCTCCGCTCGTGGCTCCGCCCGCGCTCCCTTCGCTTCCCGGCGTCTTGGGCACCATGGAGCGCCGCACCGCCGTCCTGCGCGACGAGGAGGGGCGCACCCTTCGCCTTCCCGTCCTCCTTGCGGATGAGGCCCACGAGCGGTTCATCGGGTTCATGGGCGTTCCTCCGGAGTGGGCCAAAGACCTGGCCATCCTCTTCGTCTTCGATAGCCTCACCATGAGCCAGTTCCACATGCAGAACGTCTTCGTGGAGCTGGAGATCGTGTTCTTCGGCGCGGACGGCGGTTTCCTTGGCCGGACGCGCATGGCCCCGGACACCCAGGACCGCTACGGCGTGGCCAGCCCCTTCCTCACCGCGCTGGAGGTGCCCGTGGGGCGCCTGGGCGAGCTCGGCCGAGCCGTGCGCCTCGTAAGCCTCGAGTGAAGGTCCGCGCGGTTTTCTTCGATCTGGACGGAACGCTCGTGCGCTACGAAGGTGTGGCGTACGAGTCCAGTTGGGGTGCGATCGGGCTGGCCGCAGGAGTAGGGCACCTTTGGGACGAACTCCTCCAGCGGTACCGTGGCCAGCCCGACCGCTACCCGGAGTGGGTGCGGGAGAACGCCCGCCTGCTCCGGGGAATCCCCGTGGCGAAGGTGACCGAGCGCATCTTTCCCCCTCCCTACGCGCCGGGGGTGCGCGAGGCCGTAGAGGAGCTGCGGAGGATGGGCCTTGTTTTGGGGATCGTTTCCTCCGGTGTTTCCCTCGTGGCCGCACGGGTTCAGAGGGAGCTTGGCCTCGATTTCTCCGTGGCCAACGAGCTCTTGGTGGAAGACGGCCGCTTCACCGGGGAGGCCGTGGTGCGTGTGGCCCTTGGGAACAAGCTCTCCGTTGTGGAGGAAAAAGCCCGCGAGCTCGGGTTCGGCCTCAAAGAGATCGCGTTCGTGGGGGACCACGTGAACGATGTGCCTGTGCTTTCTGCGGTGGGGGTGGGCATCGCCTATGCCCCGAAGGATCCGGCGGTGGCGGCGGCCGCCCGCTTCGTCACCCACGATTTCCGGGAAATCCCTGGACTTTTGCGTCGCAGTTGACGGCGGATCGCGTCCTGACCAAAATGTTTTGTTTGGATGGAGCGGGAGAAGGATTTCGCCCAAAAGTGGCGGCAGGTCCTGAGCAGCATCACCGACATGGTCCTGCGCGCTTGCCTTCCGGCCTCCCCGGAAAAGGTCCGCTTTGATCCGGAACGCCGCATCCTCTTTTTGGAGCTCGACAGCGAGTTCAAGCGGGCCTACGTGACGCGCAAGCTCCCCAAGCTCCAGGAGGCCGTGCAACGCGTGCTGGGGGCGGCGGAGGTGCGGGTGGGCGAGCTTCCCCTTTTGGAGGCCATGGCGGAGCCCGCGCCGAAGGCGCCCGGCGCGGAGATCGTGGTGGTGGGCCTGGGGAGCGGCGGGGTGAACGTGGTGGAGCGCATGCGCGCCGTGGGCCTGGCGGGCGTGCGCCTCGTGGTCATGGACACCGATGCCCAGGCCCTCGCTTTGGCCAAGGTGGGGGAGCGCGTGCTCTTGGGGGTGGCCACGACCGGAGGGCGCAGCGCCGGCGGCGATCCCGAGCGGGGAAAACAGGCCGCGGAGGAGGTCCTTTTCGATATCGAGCAGGCCCTAGGTGACGCGCACCTCGTGTTCCTCACCTGCGGGCTCGGCGGGGGAACCGGAACGGGCGCGGCGCCGGTGGTGGCCAAGCTCGCCCGCACCCACGGCGCCCTCACCGTGGGCGTGGTCACGCTCCCCTTTTCCTTCGAGGGACCGGTGCGGGCCCAACGCGCCCAGGCTGGGCTCGATCGCCTGAAGCGCGAGGCGGACGTGCTCATTGTCATTCGCAACGACCGACTCCTTGAGCTCTCTCCGGGTGTGCCCATCACCCGGGCCTTTGAGCTTGCGGATGCCGTGCTCCTCAAGGCCGTGCGGGGGATCTCCGACCTCATCACCTTGCCGGGGCTTATCAACCTGGACTTCGCGGACGTGGCGGCGGTGCTGCGGGGCGCGGGCACGGCGGTGATGGGCATGGGCGAGGCCCAGGGGGAAGGCCGGGCCCTCAAGGCCGCCAAAGCCGCGGCCACCAACCCCCTCCTGGAGACCGGCTCCATTCAGGGCGCCCGCCGCATCCTCCTCAACATCTCCGGCGGCGAGGACCTGACCCTGGCCGAGGTGACCCAGGTGGCGGAGTTCATCCGCAAATCCGCAAGCCCTGAGGCCGACCTTGTGTTCGGAGCCGTGGTGCGGCCGGAGCTCTCGGGGCGGCTAGCGGTGACCGTGGTGGCCACGGATTTCCGGGAGGAGACCCCCGAGGAGCGGCCGGGCCCCAAGCCCGCTCCCCGTCGCCCCCTGCGGCGCCTCCCCGAGGAGAACTACGACCTCCCCGCCTTCCTCCGCCACCCGCCCGAGGAGAAAGAGGAATGAGGGTCCTGTTCGCGCTGGCCCTTGGGTTTTGGGCCTCCGCAGCGCCCATCGTGTACGTCCTGGACCTTTGGGTCGAAAGGGACGGCGCGTTCCAGGGCACGGCCACGGTGACTTTCCCCTGCCCAGGGAAAACCGATCTCGTGTTCCGTCTTTACCCCAACCACTTCGGACCGTTTCTCTCCCTGACCGAGGCTCAGGTGAACGGGGCGAGGGCCTCCTGGGAGAGCCTCGATCCCACGGTGGCCGTGGTCATCGTTCCCAACGAGTGCTTCGAGACCACCACCGTGACGCTCATTTTCCGGGGCGAGCTTCCCCACGTCGCTCACGGGTACGGCATCTTCGCGCGCCAGGCCCGTACCATGACCCTGGCCCAGTTCTACCCTGTCCTTGCCCCTTGGAGGGAGGGGTGGATCGTGTACCCCACCTTTTCCTTCGGGGACAACCTCGTGGCCGAGGCCGCGGACTACGTGCTCACGGTGCGCGTTCCCGAGGGATGGCTTCCCGTGGGGAGCGGGTCGGAGGAGGAGCTTTCCCCAACCCTTTGGCGCCTCACCGGAACGAACCTTCGGGAGATGGGCTTGGTGTTGGTGAAGGGTTACGCGGAGAAGCGCCTTTCGCATCCCTTAGGGGTGGAACTGCGCGTCCTTTTCCCGCCGGAACTGCGTCCTGCAGGGGAACGGGCTTTGGAGATCGCGGCGGAGGCCCTGGCCCTCTTCTCCTCCTTTTTCGGCCCCTACCCCTACCCGGATTTGGACATGGTTTTCGTCCCCCTTTGGGGTGCGGCCGGCGTGGAATACCCACGGCTCATCCTCATCGGTGAGGACTACGCCGGGGATCCGGGGCGGGATTTCTTTGCGGAGATCGTGGTCCATGAGCTGGCCCACCAGTGGTGGTACGGCGAAGTGGGCACGGATCAGGTGGCCGAGCCCTGGCTGGACGAGGGCCTAGCTACTTACGCCGCCGGCCTCTACTTTGAGGCCAAGGGGAAGCTTGCGCAGAAGGTTCAGGAGTGGGAGGCCCATTGGGCCCGGGCTCAGGCTCTCTTCCCCCAAGGGAGCGTGGGCAGTGCCCTCTGGGAGTTCGCCGTGGGCCCGCAAGCCCGGCGGAGCTATAGCGGCTACGTCTATAGCGGCGCCGCCCTCTTCCTCCACGAGGCCCGCAAGATCCTCGGGGACGCCGCGTTCTTCGCGATCCTCCGGAGGTTTTGCGCGGAAAAGCGGGGAGGCCTGGCCCAAGCGGCGCGCCTGCTTGCGCTTTTCGAGGAGGTCGGCGGTCCCGCGTTGGGGGAGCTTTACGCCAAGTATTTCCGGCGCTGATCAGGGGCGGCCTGGGACCCCCAGGCCCGGGATGCGCGTGCGGTTCTCCACAAAACGCAGGATCACCGTGAAGAGGAAAACCAAGGCCAAGTAGAAGAGGGCCACCACGATGTACACCTCAAAATTGCGGAACTCCCGGGCCGCGATGTTCTTGGCCTGCCCCATGAGCTCCAGCACCCCCACGAGATACACCACGGCCGAGCCCTTCATCATGTACACCAGCTCGTTGGACCAAGGGGGGATCACGAGGCGCAGAGCCTGGGGGAGGACCACGTAGCGGATGGCCTGCAGGCGGGTGAGTCCCAGGGCCCGCGCGGCCAGCATCTGCCCGCTTTTCACCGATTGGATGGCGCCACGAAAATATTCCGCTTGGTAGGCCGCGGTGTTCAGGGTGAGGGCGAGGAGGCTCGCGGTGAAGGGGCTCATGGCCACCCCCAGGGTGGGAAGCCCATAGTAGAGGGCCATGAGCTGCACCAAAAGCGGGGTTCCCCGGAAGAAGTGGACGTAGGCGGAGGCCAGGCCGTAGAGGGGCATCAAGGGCCCTTTGGCGTAGACCCGCACAAGGGCGAGAACGATGCCGAACGCCGCGCCCAGGGCCATGGAGAGGCCGGTGAGCTCCAGGGTCAGGGCTAAGCCCTGGGCGAGCCGCGGAAGCCAAGCCCACCTGAACACGAGGTTCACTTCTCCCCTCCGTAGAGCTCGGTGATGCGCCGGAGGAACTCCACGGTGCGCGGGTGTTTCGGGCTTTTGAAGAGTTGCTCCGGAGGACCCTGCTCCACGATCACGCCCTTCTCCATGAAGATGATCTCGTCCGCCACCGAGCGGGCAAAGCCCATTTCGTGGGTCACCACCAGCATCGTCATCCCGCTTTGGGCGAGCTCCACCATCACGGAGAGCACCTCCCCGATGAGCTCGGGGTCCAGGGCGCTCGTGGGCTCATCGAACAGGATGAGCTTGGGGTCCATGGCCAAGGCTCGGGCGATGGACACGCGCTGCTGCTGCCCTCCCGAAAGCTCGGCCGGATAGGCCTTGGCCTTGTCCGCCAGGCCCACCCGCGCCAGCTCCCGCATCGCCCGCTCCGTGGCCTCCTTCTTGGAAAGCCCCTTCACCCGCATGAGCCCAAGCCGCACGTTGTCCAAGGCCGTAAGGTGGGTGAAGAGGTTGAAATCCTGAAAAACGAAGCCGATCTGGGCCCGGATCTTGTTGATGTTCACCCGGGGCGAAGTGATCTCCACGTCCTCGAGGAAGACGCGGCCGCGATCGGGCTCGGTGAGGCGGTTGATGCACCGAAGGAGCGTGGACTTCCCCGTGCCCGAGGGCCCGATGATGACCTTGGTCTCGCCCTTCTCCAAGGAAAAGGAGACCCCGCGCAGGACCTCTTCCTTGCCGTAGCGCTTATGGAGGTCCTCGACCCTGAGGAGCATCGTTTACCTCCGTGCTTCCAGGCCGGGAATGCGCAGCCTCTTTTCCAGGGCGCCCAGGGCGAAAAGACCGGCGTAGGTGAGGACCAAAAAGAGGAGGGCCACGGTGATGTAGGCGGGGAGTGTGAGGGGCATCTCCCGGCTCCCGAGATAACGGGCTTGGCGCATCACCTCCACCACGCCCACCGCGTAGGCCAGGGTGGTGTCCTTCAGGACCACCGCGAACTCGTTGCCCCATCCGGCCAGGGAAAGGCGCAGGGCTTGGGGCAAAAGCACATGGCGCACGGCCTGGAACTTGGAGAGGCCCAAGGCCCGTGCCGCCAGCATCTGCCCCGCGGGCACGGCCTGCAAGGCTCCCCGGAAGATCTGGGCCTGGTAGGCGGAGGACCGAAGCCCCAGGGCCAGAACGGCGGCGGTGAACGGCGCGATGCGCACCCCGAACTGGGCCGGGCCGAACCACATGAGGAGCAAAAGGAGGATCTCCGGGATGCTTCGAAAGACCCAGGAATAGAGGGCGGCGCAAAGCCGAAGGGGTTTGGGGCCGTAGACCTCCAGCACCGCAAAAACCAGGCCCAGGAAGAAGCCCAAGGAAAGAAGGCCCCCGAGAAGGGCGAGGTTGACGGAAAGCCCTTGGAGGAGGACAGGAAGGGAGGCCCAGACTTTCAGCCAGTGTTCCAGGCTCAAGGGAGGGGGGAGGCCCTTTAGGCCTCCCCCGTGCCCTTACTTTTGGCTCAGCTCCTGCACCTTCGCCGCCAAGCACGCCGCGTACCGGATAGGATCCCGTTCCACCGTGAGGATGGGAATACACGCCTCCCAAGCCGCCTCAATCACATCCAGGGGGTTCCCGAAATACGCGGCCACCAGGTTGTCCCAGGCCCCGGTCTCCCGCAGTTTTTTCATCCCCCGCTCGATGCGCGGGAGGATCCCTTTGGGATCGCCCTTGGCCACGAGGAAGCCGAACTCCTCATAGGTTTTGATGATCCCGGCGATGAGGAGCTTCCCAGGGTACTGGCGCACGGCCTGCTCGGAGGGGGCTTGGTCCTGGATCACCGCGTCGATGCGGCCTGCGAGGAGGTCCATGATGGCCTCCGGATAGGTCTCGTACAGGATGAGCTGGACGGCCACCCCTTGGGCGATGAGGTTGTCCTCCACCCAGAAGGCGCCGGTGGTCCCGCGCTGGGCTCCCACCTTCCTCCCGGGAAGAAGGGCCGTGATGATGTTGAGACCGGAATCGGCCCGCACAAGCACCGTCTGGTCCGAAACCCAATAGGGCGAGGAGAAATCCACCACCTGGGCCCGCTCCGCGGTGATGGTGAACCCCGAGGCTCCGATGTCGATCTTCCCGGCGATCACGGCGGGGATGATGGAGTCGAAGGCGATGTCCTGAATTTCGATCTCGTAGCCCTCAAGCACCGCGATCATCCTCATCACGTCCAGATCGAACCCAAGGTAGTTGCCTTTGGCCGAGACCCACTCGAACGGGGGCCAGGCGATGTCCGACCCCACGATGAACTTCTCCGCGGCCAGGCCGGCCAAGCCCAGGAGAGCCACCGCTACCGCAACACCTAGTGTGCGCATCCTGCGCCACCTCCCTTAAGGGAAACTCAAAGCACAATATACGCCAACGGGATCGCCGGGGTCAAGGGACTCCAAAGGAGCCGTTGCGGAAAGCTCGCGGGCAAGCGCGCCGTTCAAGGGAAGCCCGCAAAGCCCTGGTCGTGCGAAGGGGGAAGCCGTTTTCCGGCGCGCGTCTTGAGCCTTCAAGGGGTTAGCTTTTTTAAAGGGGCTTAGGGTATACTGGCGGCGAAAGGGGGCTGGGATGAAAGGTGTGGCCGGAAGGCTTCTTTCGGTGGACCTCTCCTCCGGAACGATCCGCACCGAGGAGATCCCGGAAAGGACATTTAGGCTTTTCTTGGGCGGCTGGGGATTGGCGGCAAAATGCGCGTGGGATCTCATCCCCAGGGGCGCGGATCCCTTGGGCCCGGAGAACGTGGTGACCATGGCCCCTGGGCTTCTCACGGGCACAGGGATTCCCACGGCCTCCAAGACCGCGTTCTCCTTCCGTTCCCCCCTGACTGGGGCGCTTTGCCGCTCCATGGCGGGGGCCTGGGTGGGGGTGGCCCTGCGCCGGGCGGGATTCGATGCCCTTGTGATCCGGGGAAAGAGCGCAAAGCCTGTGGTGCTTGTGATCGAGGACGGAAAGGCGCGCCTGGAGCCAGCCCAGGACCTCTGGGGGCTGGACACGCGGGCCACACGCAAAGCGCTTCTTGAGCGCTATGGAGAAGGCGTGCGCACGGCGGTGATCGGTCCGGCTGGGGAGAGGCTCTCCTGGATCGCCACGATCGAGTGCGACGGCCGGCAGGCGGGCCGGGGCGGGGGCGGCGCTGTCCTCGGCGCCAAAAACCTCAAGGCCCTCGTGATCAAGGGCACCGGCGAAATCCCCATGGCCGATCCGGAAAAGGTCAAGGAGCTCATCCGCCACTGGAACGAGATCATCCGCAAACATCCGGTCACCGAGGCCGACATGAAGTACGGCTCCGGGGAGTTCCTGGACTGGATGAACCGGGTCTCCGGCACCTTCCCCGCGCGCAACTGGCAATGGGGCTACTTCAAGAGCGCCTACGCACGGGCCGAGGAGGGGAAAATCGAGCTCGATCCGTACTATTGGGCGCCGAAGTACTCCAAACGCAACGTGGCCTGCCCCTTCTGCACCAAGCCCTGCGGCCAGCTCTTCGTGGTGGAGGGCGGGAAATACGGCCCCATTGAGGTGGATGGCCCCGAGTACGAGACCCTCTACTCCCTGGGCGG
The DNA here is from genome assembly GCA_030550535.1 of Candidatus Bipolaricaulota bacterium. GTDB lineage: Bacteria > Bipolaricaulota > Bipolaricaulia > Bipolaricaulales > Bipolaricaulaceae > DTER01. The sequence continues at coordinate 37,012 of JAUQPF010000047.1, read as the reverse complement.
GGCGCCGGAGATCGCCGAGATCGAGGCCGTGGCCAAGGCCAACGAGATCTGCGATCTTTTGGGGCTGGACACGATCTCCGCAGGGCTCACCGTGGCCTGGGCCATGGAGGCCGTGGAGCGCGGCTACCTGAAGCCCTCCGACCTCGACGGGATCGACCTGCGCTTTGGCAACGCCGAGGCCATGCTCAAGGTGCTGGAGAAGATGGGGCGGCGGGAGGGGAAGGCCGGGGAACTTCTAGCGGACGGCGCCCGGGCCGCGGCAAGGAGGCTCGGAAAGGGCGAGGAGTTCGCCATCCACATCAAGGGCATGGAGCTTCCGGCCTACGACATCCGGGGATCCAAAGGCGTGGCGTTGGCCTTTGCCGTGGCCTTCCGGGGTGGGGACCACCTCACCGCCGGCGTCTACGGCACGGAGTACGGTGGGGCCTGGTGGAAGTTTGAGGCCGTGGACCGCCGCAGCCTCCGCGGGAAAGGCTTCGAGGTGAAGCTCCACGAGGACCTCATGGCCCTCTACGATGCCCTTGGGGTGTGCAAGTTCTCCCGGCACATTTTCTTCCTTGAAGCCTTCCCGGAGATGGTGGCGGCGCAGACGGGCCTTGCGCTCCCCATGGCCGAACTCCTCACCGTGGGCGAACGCATCTATAACCTGGCGCGGGCGTTCAACGTGCGCGAGGGGTTCTCGCGGAAGGACGATCACCTGCCGCACCGGGTGATGGCCGAGCCCATTCCGGAAGGGCCCTCCGCGGGCGACCGCGTCTCCTACGAGGAGCTTCAGAAGCTCCTTGACGACTACTACGAGGCGCGGGGCTGGAGCCGCGAGGGGATCCCCCTTAAGGCGCGCCTGGTCTCCCTGGACCTTCCGGAGGTGGCGGAGGCTGTAGGGGCTAAGGGCGTCTGACCTTTTGGTGCCCCTCACCCCGATCCTCTCCCCGAAGGGGAGAGGGAGAAGCGTTCACCTGGGGGAGGAGCGCAAAACGGGGAGGGCCAAGCTACCCCGTCTTCCGGGGAAAGGGATCCCCACCCCCCTTCTCCCCAGAGGGTAACGGGGAGAGGAACGCGCGGGGATCTGCCAAGAATTCCGCGAGGGAAAGGGTTTGGCTTTCCCCCGACGCGAGGTCCTTCAGGGTGAGCGCGCCTTGGGCGAGCTCGTCGGGGCCAAGAAGGAGGGCGTGGCGGGCGCGGCGGGCGGCCACGCTCATGGCCTTGCGCAGGGATCGCCCCACGTACTCCAAATCCGCGGCCACCCCTGCGCGGCGAAGCCTGGCCAGAACCTCCAGAGCCTTCCTCCGCCCCTCGTCGCCGATGGGGACGACGTAAACATCGAGATCAGGGGCGTCGGGGTTTGCCGTAAGGTGCTGGGAGAGGACGAGGACCAGCCGCTCCATGCCGCCCGCGAAGCCCACCCCGGGCGTGGGCGGACCGCCCAAAAGCTCCACAAGATCGTCGTAGCGGCCGCCGCCCAAGAGGGCATCCTGGGCCCCAAGCTCCCGGGAACAGAGCTCGAACACCGTGCGCGTGTAGTAATCGATCCCCCGCACCAGCCGCGGGTCGAGCTCGTACGCCAACCCCAGATCTTGGAGGAAGGAGAGGAGCTCCTCGAAGTGCGCGCGGCATTTTTGGCACAAGTAGTCGAGGCTTTTGGGGGCTTCGGCAATGGCCCCCTGGCACTGAGGCTCCTTGCAATCCAGGATTCGCAGAGGGTTTTCCTCGAGTCGGCGTTGGCAATCTCCACAAAGCTCGGCTTTGCGCGCCGAAAAATAGGAGCGCAAGGCCTCGCGGAAGGCCGGACGGTCCTCCCGGCACCCGATGGAGTTGAGGCGGAGGTAAAGCCCTTCCCGCGCCAGACCCACCCGCTCCATGAGGTGCCAGGCAAGGTCGATCACCTCCGCGTCCAGGGCGGGATCCAGGGAACCCAGGGCCTCCACGCCGTACTGATGGAATTGGCGCTGCCGCCCCTTCTGGGGCTTTTCGTAGCGGAACATGGGCCCGATGTAGTAGAGCTTGGCGAGATCCCCTTTGGCGTAGAGGCCATGTTCGATGTAGGCCCGCACCACGGAGGCCGTAGCCTCCGGCCGCAGGGCCAGCATCTGGCCCTTCTTGTCGGGGAAGACGTACATCTCCTTGTGCACGATGTCCGTGGCCTCGCCCACCCCGCGGGCAAAAAGCTCGGCCAGCTCCACCAGGGGCGGCCGGATCTCTTTATAGCCGTAGAGGGCAAAAAGCGCGCGGATCCCCTCCTCCAGGCGCTGCCAGAGCACCGCCTCCTCGGGGAGGATGTCCCGCATGCCCCGTACGCTCTCCACCCTCATCGTTTGAGCTCCCGTTCGAGGTTGAGGACCTCCACCAGGGCCTCCGCGGCCTGAGCTCCCTTATTGCCCACTTTTCCACCGGCCCGCTCCAGGGCCTGGTCGAAGGTGTCGGCGGTAAGGACGCCGAAGGTGACGGGCACCGGCCCCTCCAGGGCGAGCTTGGCCAGGCCTTTGGCCACCTCCGCGGCGATGTACTCGAAGTGCGGGGTCTCCCCACGCACCACCGCGGCCAAGGCCACCACCCCGTCCACCTTCCCGCTTTCCGCGAGGATCCGCACGGCTCGCGGAAGCTCGAACGCCCCGGGAACCCAAAGCACCACCATATCCTCGTCGCGCACACCCAAACGGCGCAGGCGATCCTGGGCTCCGGCCAAGAGCTCCTTGGTCACGAGCTCATTGAACCGGGAGACCACGAGGCCCACCCGCAGGCCCCGCCCGTCCAGCCTTCCTTCAAACACCGGCATCGCCCCTCCTTACACGCTCCGCAGTTCGTGCCCAAGCTTTTCTTTCTTGGCCCGCAGGTACCGCTGGTTGTAGGGGTTGGGCTCCACTTCGATGGGCACGCGCTCCACGATCTCCAGCCCGTAGCCCGAGAGGGCCGCGATCTTCTTGGGGTTGTTGGTGAGGAGCCGGATTTTGCGAACCCCAAGGTCCACGAGGATCTGCGCGCCGATCCCATAATCGCGGAGATCCGGGGGATAGCCCAGGCGCAGGTTCGCTTCCACCGTGTCCAGGCCTTGATCCTGGAGGTGGTAGGCGCAGACCTTGTTGAGGAGGCCAATCCCACGGCCCTCGTGCTGGCGCATGTAGAGGACCACGCCCCTCCCTTCCTTCTCCACCATTTCCATGGCGCGGCGGAGCTGCTCGCCGCAATCGCAGCGCAAGGAGCCCAGGGCGTCGCCCGTGAGGCATTCGGAGTGCACGCGCACGAGGACCGGATCCTCGCCGTTCAGCTCCCCTTTGACCAGGGCCACATGTTCGTAGCCCGTGATCTTGTCGCGGTAGGTAACGATGCGGAAGTTTCCGTAGCGGGTGGGAAGCTCGGCTTCGCACACCCTCTCCACGAGCTTCTCCCGCTTTTTTCGCCAGGCGATGAGGTTGGCGATGGTGAGGATCAAAAGCCCGTGTTTTTCGGCGAATTTAAGGAGATCGGGGAGGCGGGCCATGGTGCCGTCCTCGTTCATGATCTCGCAGATCACGCCCACGGGGTGGAGGCCGGCCAGGCGGCAGAGGTCCACGGCGGCCTCGGTGTGTCCGGCCCGCCGGAGCACACCGCCGTCCTTCGCGATCAAGGGGAAGACGTGGCCCGGCCGCACCAGGTCCTCGGGTTTCGAGTTGGGATCCGCCAGAACCTGGATGGTCCGGCAGCGGTCGTAGGCGGAGATCCCCGTGGTGATCCCCTCCCGGGCATCCACGGAGACGGTGAACGCCGTCTCGTGGCTGTCCCGTGGGGGGTTCACCATGAGGGGGAGGTCCAGGCGTTCCGCCCACTCCCGGCTCATGGGCACGCAGAGGAGGCCCCGTCCCTCCTTGATCATGAAGTTCACGGCCTCGGGCGTGACCTTTTCCGCAGCCATCACCAAATCCCCCTCGTTCTCGCGGTCCTCGTCGTCCACGACGATGATCATGCGCCCTGCGCGAATGGCTTCGATCGCTTCCTCCACCGTGGCCAACCTCATCGCTCCCGCCACCTCCGCACGTATTTTGCCAGGATATCGAATTCCAGGTTCACCCGGTCCCCCGCCCGCCGGAACCGCAGGTTCGTGTGCTCATAGGTGTAAGGCACGACCGCACAGCGAAAGACGCCCTCGCCCACCGCAAACGGGGTGAGGCTGATCCCGTCCACGGCCACGGAGCCCTTGTCGGCCAAAAGCTCGGCGAAGCGGGGGTCGAAGGATACCTCCAAGAGGAAATCCTCGCCCCGGCGGGAGAGGATGGTGAGCTTTCCCACGGTGTCCACGTGGCCGAGAACAAAATGCCCGCCCAGCTCCTGGCCCATCCGCGCCGCCGGCTCCAGGTTCACCCAATCCCCCACCCCAAGCTCCCCGAGGTTCGTGCGGGAAAGGGTCTCCCCCGAAAGGGCGAAGGCCATGGCCTCGTCCTCCAGGGCAACGACGGTCAAGCACACCCCGTTCACGGCCACGCTGGAGCCGAGCTCAACAGGCAGATCTTCGCGGGAGACCCAAAGGCGTCGGGCCGAGCGCGCCCGCACCCTTCCCACCGCCCGCACGATCCCCGTGAACACCATGCCCAGTTTAACCCCGCTTCCCATTGCAGGGAAAGCATAGGGTCAGTAAAGTCCTCTCTGCTATGGCCACGCTTTTTGTTCTCCTCGTGTTCGGGTTGGTCCTCGGGCACGGACAGACCCTTCCGGAAGTCCAAACCCTCCCCGTGGACGGAGTGAACGTCCTTCAGGTGACCACGGGGCTTATGCGGTATCAGTTCACCTCAGAAGGGACCCTGCGCAGCGCCTACATCCATTTCGCGCCCTATGGAGCCCGGGCCATGGAGGTGGTGCCGGGCTGGCAGGAGAACGCGTTGGCCCCGGGCGTGAGCCTTCCTTTTGAGGTCTGGCTGGATGACAAACCCTGGGCCGGCCTTTGGACTTGGGAGACGCAACCCATGGGTTCCGCGGCCGTGGCAGTGGTCCTGCGCGCAGAGGGGCCAGGACTCCGCGGGGAAAAGCATTTTGTACTCGGGCAAAACGCGCTGTACACCGGGGACTTTCAAGTTTGGCTGGAGGCCTCTGGGCTGGTGCGCTTGGTGCTTGGGCACCTTCCGGGAGGAAAGGACGCGCCGGAGCTCCTTTATCTTTACGATGGCAAGCGCCACAAGGTGCCGCTGGCACCCGGAACGTTTACCAAGTTTCAGGGCCTGGGCCTCGTGGGCCAGGAAACGGTGTTTTTCTTCCGGGTGGACGAGGGCGAGGCCGAGCCCTTTGTGGGCCGCAATCCTGCGGGCCAGCCCGTGTTCGGCCTGGAGGCGCGGGGCTCCTTGCGCCTCCGCGGCGCGTTCTACATGGGAAGGAACCGCTACGTCCTCCTTAAAGACGGGGGGTTTGCCCCTCTTTCTCAGGGCGGCGCCTTCACCCTGATCCTGGCGGGCGTGATCCGCTTCTTCGACGGCCTTTATGCCCTCACCGGTAACTACGGCTGGGCCATCATCCTCTTCACCTTGGTCACCCGCCTCCTCCTCCATCCCCTCACGCGCAGCCAGTTCCGGTCCATGGCCAAGATGCAAAAGCTCGCGCCCAAGATCAAAAAGCTTCAAGAGCGGTTCAAGGACGATCGGGAGACGCTGCAACGCCAGATCATGGAGCTCTATCGGCAGGAGAAGGTGAACCCCTTGGGAGGGTGCCTCCCCATGCTCCTCCAATTCCCCATCCTCATCCTTCTTTGGCAGGCCATCATGTACTCCGCGGAGAAGATCCACCTCTCCCCGGGGTTCCTGTGGATCCGGGACCTCTCCCAGCCGGATCCCTACTATCTTCTCGTCGTCTTCGGAACCGGGGTCCAGCTCCTCTACCAGTGGTACACGCAACGGCGCATGCCCACGGAGGCGGCGGGAGGCTCGCAGTTTTGGGGCTACGTGTTCCCCCTCGTCATGGCCCTGTTCTTCTTGCATTTCCCTGCGGGCCTCTGGCTGTACTGGACCTTCACCACCCTCTTTCAATTTGGCCAGCAGCTCATCATCGATTGGGAGATGGCCCGCGAGGAGGCCAAGGCTCGGGCCGGAAGCGATGGATCCGCAGGTTCGTGAGGTTTTAGCCCGCTTCTTTCAAGGGCTTTTGGCGGTCCTGGGGGAACAGGGCCGGGTGGAGGTCCACCCCAAAGAAGCCGAGGTCTACGTGAACTTGCAAGGGAACTTCAAGGCCTTGCCCCAGGATGACCCCGCGTTCCGGGAGGCCCTAGCCCGCCTGGCCTCCCTTCACCTGAAGGTCACCCTGCGCTCCGCGGTTTCCGTGGATGTGGACATCAACGGGCAGGAGGAGTCCCGGCGGAGGAAGCTGGTGGCGCGGGCTTTGGCCCTGGCGGAGAAGGTGAGGGCGGAAAAGCGCCCCATTGAATTGGAGCCCATGACCCCTAAAGACCGGCGTCTCATCCATCTGGCCTTGGCCGATTTTCCGGGGGTGCGCACCCACTCCGTGGGACGGGATGAGAACCGCCGGGTGGTGATCGAGCCCGCGGGACCTAACGCGCCCTGAGCTTTTCGGCTATCCGCGCCCAGCCGTAGAGGATGGGGCTTGCGATGAAGATGGAGGAATATGTGCCGAGGATGACGCCGCAGGCCATGGCCACGGTGAACTCGCGCAGGGCGATCCCCGCCACCCCCAAAAGCACAAGGATGGGCAAAAGCGTCGTGCTTGAGGTGTTGAGCGTGCGGGTGAGCGTCTGATTGATGGAGCGGTTGATCACTTCCCAAAGGGAGGCCTTTTTCGCCAGGCGCAGATTCTCGCGAATACGGTCGAAGACCACGATGGTGTCGTTGATGGAGTACCCCACCACCGTGAGGAGGGCCGCGATCACCGGGAGGTTGATCTCCAGGCGGAACACGCTGAACACCCCGAGGGTGAGGACGACGTCGTGGACGAGGGCGAGGACCGCAGCCACGCCGTAGCGCAGGCGGAAGCGCACGGCGATGTAGACGAGCATGGCCGCCAGGGCCACCAGCACCGCCTGCCACGCGCGGTTCACGATCTCCCGGGACACCTGGGCCCCGATCTCGGTGAGGCTGTGCTCCACAGGCTGTGGGAGCCCGCTTTCGGGCGCAGGGGAAAGCAGGGCCTTGCGTAGGTTTTCCGCGAGGGCCCGATCCTCGGTGCGCACGGTCACCACGACGCCCGGCAAGGTCACGCGCCCCGTTCCGGGGACGTCCCGCTCGGCGGTGAGGGTCTGGACATAATAGGGCAGGGAAGTCGCCTGGGCGCCGAGGATCTGGGCCACGTAGCCGCGCACCGTTTGGGCGCTCACGGCGGTTCCGGCCGGGTAAAGGAGGGTGAGCTGGATTCCCCCGGTGAAGTCGATGCCCGGCCGCAGGCCCAGCGTGACCATGGCCAGGATGGACCCCACAAAGAGCACGGCGGAAACAAGGCCAAAGAGCTTGGCCTTCCCCATGAAATCGTACTGGGTCATGGGCTAGCCTCCGAAGGCTTGGGCGTAGAGGCGGGATTTGAGGCGGGCGGCCTTGTTGGGGTGGATGGCGCCGCGGATGGCCGCCTTATCCACGGCCTTTTGGAACATGGCGAACGCCCGCCGCGCGCCCTCCACATCCCCGCTGTGGACGAGCCTCAACACCTCTTTGCGCCAAAAGCGGATGGCGCTTCTTCTGAGCACGTTTCGCCTTCGCCGCACCAAGCTTTTCCGTAGCGCCCGCTCTGCTGCCCTTGTGGTCGGAATAGCACATCACCCCTTTGCGTGCGAGGTTGCGAGCCCAAGCTTATCCCACAGGGGGCCCGTCGCAAGTGTCCCTTCCGCCTAGGCTTGGCAAAGCCAGAGGTGCACAGTATCCTGACGACCGGTCGTGATCGAGCAGGTACGCAAGCGCGATGGGACGCTTGTCCCCTACGACCGGGGCCGGATCCTTGCGGCCATCCGCCAGGCCCTGCGCGAGGTGGGCCGGGATGATCCCGCCCTGGCCGAGGAGCTGAGCCTCCGCGTGGAGCGCATCCTGGAGGGCCGGTTCGGTCCCCTCTTTGGCCCGCCGCACGTGGAGGAGATCCAGAACGCCATCGAGGAAGTGCTCATGACCGCCGGCCTTCCCGAGGCGGCCCGGGCCTACATCGTCTACCGCGAACAGCACAAACGCATGCGGGAGATCAAGGAGCTCATCGACCCCGCCCTCGTGGAGACCTACCTCAACGGCCAGGACTGGCGGGTGCGGGAGAACTCCAACATGGCCTTCTCCCTCCAGGGCCTAAACGTCTTCCTCACGGAGAAGATCATCAGCCGCTACTGGCTCTCCCAGGTGTATCCCGCGCACATCCGCGAGGCCCACGAGTCCGGGGATTTCCACATCCACGACCTTGGCACGCTTGGACCCTACTGTGTGGGCTGGGACCTGGCGGACCTTTTGGCCGTGGGCTTCCGGGGCGTGCGCGGGAAGATCGAATCCCGCCCGCCCAAGCACTTCCGCACCGCCCTCCTTCAGGCCGTGAACTTCCTGTATACCCTGCAGGGCGAAGCCGCCGGGGCTCAAGCCTTCTCCAACGTGGACACCCTCCTTGCTCCCTTCATCGCCGTGGATGGCCTCTCCTATCCCGAGGTGAAGCAGGCCCTGCAGGAGTTCATCTACAACCTGAATGTACCCACCCGCGTGGGCTTCCAGACGCCCTTCACCAACGTGACCCTGGACCTCTGGCCGCCGGAGCACCTGGCGAGCCTCCCGGCCATCGTGGGCGGGGAGCCCCTACGGGCGCAGTACGGCGAATTCGAGCGGGAAATGAAGATGTTCAACCGGGCCTTCGCCGAGGTCCTGGCTGAAGGCGATGCCAAGGGCCGCGTGTTCACCTTCCCCATCCCCACCTACAACGTCACCCCCGTTTTCCCCTGGGAGGAGCCGGAGTTCCTCCCCATCTGGGAGATGACCGCCAAATACGGCATCCCTTACTTTGCCAACTTCATTAACTCCGACATGCGGCCGGAGGACGCCCGCAGCATGTGCTGCCGGCTGCGCTTGGATCTTAGGGAGCTGCGCTACCGCGGCGGCGGCCTCTTTGGCTCCAACCCCCTCACCGGGTCCATCGGCGTGGTGACCCTGAACCTGCCGCGCCTTGCTTTCCTTTCCCGCAACGAGCGGGAGTTCTTCGAGCGCCTGGAGGCCCTCATGCAGCTCGCCGGGAAAGCCCTCATCATCAAGCGCAAGTTCCTGGAGCGCCTCACCGAGCAGGGCCTCTACCCCTACTCCAAGTTCTACCTGCGCACGGTGAAGGAGCTCACCGGCGAGTACTGGAAGAACCACTTCTCCACCATCGGGATCGTGGGGATGAACGAGGCCTGTCTGAACCTCCTGGGGTGCACGTTGGCCGAGCCCGAAGGGATTGATTTCGCCGTGCGGGTTTTGGAGTTCATGCGCGAGAAACTCGTGGCCTTCCAGGAGGCCACGGGGCACCTTTGGAACTTGGAGGCCACGCCGGCCGAGGGCACGAGCTACCGCCTGGCCATGCTGGATAAGCAGCGCTACCCCCGCATCATCGTGGCCAACGAACACGCCGTGCGCGAGCGCAACGCTGCCCCCTACTACACCAACTCCAGCCAGCTTCCCGTGAACTACACGGACGATCTTTTCCTGGCCCTACGGCTTCAGGAGCCCTTGCAGACCAAGTACACGGGCGGGACAGTGTTCCACGTTTGGCTTGGGGAACGCGTGCCCTCGCCTGAGGCGGCGAAAGCCCTTGTGCAACGCATCTTCGGGCGCTTCCGCATCCCTTACCTCACCCTCACCCCCACCTTCTCCGTATGCCCAAGCCACGGATATCTGCGAGGCGAACAGGAGCGCTGCCCCACGTGCGGGGAGAGGACGGAGGTGTACTCCCGGGTGGTGGGCTACCTCCGGCCGGTGGAGCAGTGGAACTCCGGAAAGCAGGAGGAATTTAAGGATCGCCTCTCCTTCGTGCCTCTTGTTCCGAGCGCGGTTCGCGCTTGATGCAAAATCTTCGTGCCCTTGGGAAAATCGTTCACGTCCAGCCTTTGAGCCTGCAGGACTTCCCGGGGAAACTGGCGGCCATCCTCTTCTTTGCCGGATGCAACCTGCGTTGCCCCTTCTGCTACAACGCGGAGCTTGTTCTTCCCGAACTTTACTCCTCCCTTGCGCCCATCCCGTACGAGCGGATCCTGCAGGAGCTTGCGGAGCGTCGGGGCTTCCTGGACGGGGTGGTCCTGACCGGGGGCGAGCCCCTTTTGAGCCCTGACCTTCCGAAGTTCACCTGTGAGCTGAAAAAGCTCGGGTACCTCGTGAAGCTCGACACCAATGGGACGAATCCGGAGGCCCTGGCCCGGCTCTTGGGGGAGGGGCTCCTTGACTACGTGGCCTTGGACCTCAAGGCGCCTTTCCTCCGCTACGCGGAGTTCACGGGGCTTCCCAGGGCCGAGGACGTGGTGGAAAGGGTGCAGGCGTGTTTGTCCCTGTTGCGGCACGGCGGATGCGCGTATGAGGTCCGGACCACGGTGGCCCCGGGGCTTGGGGAGGAGGATTTGCGGACCATGGCCCAGGCGATCCGGGGCGTGCGGCGCTACGTGCTCCAGCCCTTTTTCCGCCCTCCCGAAAAAAGGCTTGTGGACGAACGGTGGCGGGAGAGGCTGGCGTTAGGAGAAGCGGAGCTGCGCAAGCTTTTGCCGGAGCTCCAAAAGTTCGTGCCGACGGAGCTTCGGGCCTAGTCCAGGCCCACGCGAGCTCGCACCTCCCCCAGGACCTCCCGGGCGATCCTGCGGGCCTTCTCCGCGCCCGCCGCGAGGATCTCCTCCACCTCGCCCTTTTCCTCCAGCTCGCGGCGACGCTCGCGAATGGGCCGCAAGGCCTCCATAAGGTAGCGGAAGAGCGTCTCCTTTAGGTCCTTGTAGAGGAGTTTTCCTGCGGCATGAGCCTGGCGGAACTCCTCCACCACCTCCGCTGGGGCCACAAGCTCAAGGAGGGTGAAGAGGTTGGCCACCCCTGGGCTCATCTCTTGCCCCGGGGTGAGGCCCATGTCCGTCACGGCCGTGCGGACCTTCCGCCAGATCTCCTCCTCTGGCTCCATGAGGCCGATGTAGTGGTCCGGCCCGTAGGATTTGCTCATCTTGCGGGAGGGGTCGGCCAAAGACATAAGCCTTGGGGCCTTTCCCAAGATGGGCTCCGGCTCCGGGAAGAACTCACCGAACCGCCAGTTGAAGCGGCGGGCGATGCGGCGCGCCAGCTCCAGGTGCTGCAGCTGGTCCTCGCCCACGGGCACATGGTCCGCAAGGTAGAGGAGGATGTCCGCGGCCTGCAGGACCGGATAGTAGAAGAGCCCGCCGTTCACGAACTCCTGGTCCTTGGCCTTCTGCTTGAACTGGGTCATGCGCGTGAGGTCCCCAAAGGAGGTCACACAACCCAGGATCCAGCAAAGTTCCGTGTGCTCGGGGACCGCCGACTGCACAAAGAGGATGGAGCGCTCCGGATCGATCCCGCAGGCGAGGAGGTCCAAGGCCAGTTCCACCCGGTTTTTGCGCAGGACCTCGGGCACGGTGTCCTCGTTGGTGAGGGCGTGGTAGTCCACGATGCAATAGATGCAGAAGTTCTCAGGCGTTTGAAGTTCCACCCATTGTTTTACGGCGCCGAAGTAGTTGCCAAGGTGCAGAACACCGGTGGGCTGGATCCCCGAGAAGATGCGCACGGAAACCTCCTTCCCTTGGGCAGTATAAGGGGGCCTGGCCGGCCCTGCCAGCCAGGCCCCTCCCAGTGCTCAGGAGATGCTCGCGGTGCTCAGGTCCAACACGTACAAGGAGGAAAGGCGCAGGCCGTCCACACGGCGGTGGGCCACAAGGATCCGATGGGGTGCCTGGAGGAACACGTTCACCACCTCTTTGGTGATGAGGTACTGGGCCACAGTGTAGATGCTTTTGCGCGCCTCCGGTTCGGCGATCTGGGCCCCAAGGCGGAGAAGCTCTTCGAGTTCCGGGTTTTCCCATCCCCGGCGGAAGTAGTAGTCCCGGCGATCCGCGCCATAAAAAGCCAGGGTGAGCGCAGGATCCATTCGTCCGACGTGCCCGATCACGGTGAGGTCGAAGTCAGCTTGGCCGTAGACCTGCTCCAGCCAAGTGGGCCAGTCCACGAGGCGGAGCTCCAGGCGGATTCCCACCTGGGCGAGCTGCGCGGCGAGGATCTCCCCGGTGCGCACGTGGAACACGTAATTTGCGGGAAGAGTGAGGGTGGCCGTGAACCCCTGGGGGTAGCCGGCCTCGATCAAAAGCGCCCGGGCCCGCTCCGGATCGTAGGGGTAAACCCAGGTCATGTCCGCATGGTAGGGTGCACCCGGCGCGAGGTGGCTTCCCACCGGAGAACCATAGCCTAGGGCCACAAGCTCGATGAGCTGGCGCCGATTCACGGCATGGGCCAGGGCTTGACGCACGCGCAGATCCGTAAAAGGCGGTCTCGTCTTATTGATGGCCAATATTTGCACGAGATCCTGGGGCTTGGAGAGCACGTAGAAGCGAGGATCGCCCTCCAAGGCCTTGGCCACCTCAGGCGTTACCTCCACGAGGAGGTCCACATCGCCGGCACGCAGGGCCGCAAGCTGCGCGGCGGCATCCGAGATGAACCGAAACACCAGGGCCTCCACCTTAGGGCGATCGGGATCCCAATAGCTTGGGTTTCGAACGAGGCGCAGCTGGTAGCCCGGATCCCAACGGGCGAAGCGGAACGGCCCTGTGCCCACGGGGTTGCGGGAAAGGTCGTGGCGGTGCGCAGGAAGGACCACAGCGTCGCCTAGGGCCAAAAGCGTGAGGAAGCTCGCATCTGGCTTGGTCAGGATGAATCGGACCGTTTGTTCATCCACAACTTCGATGCGTTCAATGTTGGCGAAGTATTGAGGATGGACATGTCCGCGGCCTGGATCTTTGGCCCTAAGGAAGCAGTCCCGCACGGCCTCCGCATCGCACGGAGTGCCATCGTGGAAGAACAGATTCGCCCGCAAGTGGAAGGTGTAGGCCCGGCCATCCTCGGAGATCTCCCAGGACCGAGCGAGCATGGGACGAATAGCCCCCATTTCGTCGATTTGCACGAGGTTTTCGTAGAGGTTGTGCTGAAGGAGGAGGCGGATTACAGCAGCGGCGTTGGTGGTGGGGTCCAGGGAGGGAGGTTCCGTGGAGAGGGCCACCCGCAGCTCTGCGGCCCAAGTAGCCACGCTCAAAAACGCAAACAGCACGAAAAACTTGCGCACGGAGTGTCACCTCCTTTTGGGAGTGTCACCTCCAACCCGGACTTTACGGGATTTTGCCCGTAAGGCAACCGCATAAGGGGCGCTAAAATCGGCTGAGCATGGAAAACCTTCCCGCAGCTAAGCGCGTTCCGCGCGTCTCCGCGGAGGAGCTTTGGAGCTTTTGCCTGGAGGGGCGGCTCGCTGGCACCCCTGGAAACGTCCGGGCGGGTGAATTCCTCAAAAGGGCCTTGGAGGGGTTGGGCTTCGCAGCTTTCGAGGAGTCGCCCCCGACCTTTTCAAGCAAACCTCTCTTCCTTTCCCTCCTTTTGGGCGCCCTGTTTTCCCTCGCTACGGTCATAATTTCGCGCACTCCTAGGATGTTCTTTTCCGTCTTTTTTGCCTATGTGGTACCCGTCGGTGTCTTCTTTTTCCGGCTGCGGCGCGTCGGCCAGGTGGGCGCTCCCGCGGCCATCTACGGGGTGCGCAAACCCAGCCCACCCTCGGCTGCTTCTCAGGACGCGCATCCTACGGTGATCCTTTGCGCCCACTACGACTCGGCTTCTTCGCCCTTGGGGTTGTCCGGCTCGCCTCTGCGGGTGATGCTCATCCTGACCCTTCTCTTTGCGGGGGTCACGGGGCTGGCGCGGCTCACCTTGCCTGGGCTGGGGCTGGCTGTCTTTATCGTGCTGTTTTGGGTCCTCCTTTCTATGCGCAACGATTCACCCGGTGCTGACGACAACGCATCCGGCGTGTTCGCCGTGATCGAGTGCCTGCTTCATCTAAGCAATATTGAAGGGGTGAACCTGGTGCCCGTGTTTTTCAACTACGAGGAGATCGGGCTAGTTGGGTCCATGGTGTGGGTGCACCGCGCGCTTTCCCAGCAAAGGCCTGGCTTTTTGGGGTTCAAACTTGACCCGAAGCGGACGTTCATCATCAACTTCGCTTGCGTAGGGCGGGGCCGTCATCTCTACGTTTCTGGGAGCCGAAGGCTGAGGGCGCGACTGCTTCGGACTTCTTGGGCGCGAGCTTTTGCGGCCCGCCGCGGCTGGTTGTACCCCTCCGACCATCTTGCGTTCCGTCCCCGCTGGAACGCCGTGTCTCTATATAGAGCAGATCGCTTTTGGCTTTGGGATCTTGGTTGGGTCCACTCCCGTCTTGATCGTCCTGAACAAGTCCGGCTTGACTATTTGGCGGAGGTGGCTGCCCTGGTGGAAGAGTTCGTAAGGGATCTGGCATCCAGCGCCTCTAATGAACTCAAAAGCCCTCAAGGCCATGAGCCCGGGCTTTTTTCTCCAGGTGCTGAAGCGCGGCCCAGCCCAAAAGGAGGTAGCTCATAGAGAGCCCCGCAAGGAAGCCTAAGCCCAGGGGCTTGGGAATGAAGGCAGACGAGCCAAACCAGGCCGCGCGCAAAAGCTCCGCCCCGTAGGTGAAGGGGAAAAGGAAGGAAAGAGCGCGCAAAGGCTCGGGCAAGAGCAAAACCGGGAAGAACACCCCGCCTAAAAGAGGGGCCGCATTCCCCAAGATCTGCACGACGGAGTCCGCGTCTTTAAGGCGCAGGGTCAGGCCCACGAGGAGGAAAGCAAAGCCATAGGAGCCGAGGGCGGAGACGAGGATCACCAGGGCCGCCTCAAGGAGGACCCAAGCCCCAGGAACGCCACCGAAAGCGAGGATCAAGGCGGCCGCCCCGAGGAACGTGGGCACCACCACGAGCATGCGGGCCAGGGACCAGCCCAGAAGGAGGCCCAGCCGGGGGATGGGTGTGACCCAGAGGGCCTCGAGGACGCCGGAGCGCAGGGCCCGTTGCACGGAGAGGGCCACGCTCCACACGACCTCCACGAAGTTCCAGTAGAAGGCGCCGAGGAGGAGGTAGACCACGAAGTTCGGGGTGCCGGAGAGGGCCATGAACCCCTCCACCCCTGCCATCCTTGCCCCCCATACCCCGACAAGAAGGGCGGGCAAAACGAGGCTCAGCGGAGCCGTAAGCGGCCAAAGCTGGTTATCGCGGTACCGGAAGGCCCCTAAAAACGCGTACCATGCGAAAAGCAAAGCACAACGCATCAGAACTCCTCCGTGGTGCCGAGCACGCGCATGCGCCGTATGGCCCGCGTCAACCCGTACCAGCCGAGCAAGGCATAAATCCACCCTAAGCCCAAAATGGCGGGCACCGTCCCGCTCCAGGGCGCGCCTTCCAGGAGCCGACGCGCGGCCTCGATGCCGTAGGCCAGGGGGATGGCCCGGGACGCCATCCAAAGGGGTCTGGGGAGGAGCTGCGTGGGCATGGTCATCCCGGAAAGCACCCCCAGCCCCATCTGGAGGAAATCCCCGCGCACGTCCTTCCAAAGGAGCACGAGTCCGCAAAGAGCCAGCATGAACCCGATGACGCCAAGGCTTGTGAGGAAAAGAATTCCCCACAAAGAGGCCCAGGGGATCCGGAGCCGCACGCCAAAAAGGGCGAGCCAACCCAACATGGCCCCGGTGACGTAAGCGTTCAAAACAAGCGTGCTCAAGACCCGCCCCCCGAGGATGGCCCAGAAAGAGGGCGGCGAAAGGAAAACCGTTTCGAAAACGCCCTCCTCCATCTCCTCCGCAGGGCCGAAGGCGATGTCCCACATGATCACGGAGAGCCAGGACCAGAGGAGGAGGCCGATGGCCACGGAGTCCACAAGATCCGGGCTCATCCCAAAGAGCCGGGCCACGAGGATGTAGGGAGCCACAAGGAGGGCCGGAGAGATCGCGTAGTTCAGGAGATCCAGGGGATAGGCCCTGAGGTACAGGAGCTCCTTCCAGGCGATGGCGAGGGCGGCTCTCATTCCTCCTCTCCCCCTAAAGAGGGCGCCTCAAGGTCGTCAAACGGCCGACCGGTGAGGCGCAGGAACGCGTCCCAAAGGCTGGATTCCTTCACCTGGACGTTCTCGATGCGGAGACCTTGGGCCTGGGCTTTGGCCAGAATTTGGGGAAGAAGGGGGACGGGCACGGTCACAAGGGAGCGCTTGTCCTCTGGGAACACGCGGACCTTTAGGCCGAAGAGCTCAGGTGTCCCGCGGCCGGAGAGACGAAGCACCGCCAGGGCCTGAGCCCCCGCGTGCTCCTTGATCGCTTGAGGCGTCCCCGCGGCCACGATGCGGCCCTCCTCGAGGATCACAAGCCGGTCCGGAAGGGCCTCGGCCTCGAGCATATTGTGGGTGGCCATGAGCACGGTGAGCCTTTGTTCCGCCCGCAAGTCCCTTAGGATCTCCCAAAGCTCGGCTGTCCCCTGAGGATCGAGCCCAGCGGTGGGCTCATCCAGGATGAGAAGGGAAGGCCGATGGATGAGGGCCCGGGCGAGGCTCAGGCGTTTGCGCATCCCCGTGGAATACTTTTCCACGGAGACGTGGGCGAACTCCTGGAGGCCCACGAGGGAAAGGAGTTCCCAAGCCCTCCGGCGTGCCTCTTTGCGGGGCAGGTTGTAAAGACCCCCGAAGAGCAGGAGGTTCTCCAGGCCCGTGAGCTTCCAATAGAGGGTGCGTTCGCCAGCGAGGACCACGCCGATC
This sequence comes from Candidatus Bipolaricaulota bacterium, assembly GCA_030550535.1. Classification (GTDB taxonomy): domain Bacteria; phylum Bipolaricaulota; class Bipolaricaulia; order Bipolaricaulales; family Bipolaricaulaceae; genus DTER01. The sequence goes on along the minus strand of JAUQPF010000047.1, from coordinate 20,303 downwards.
TTTTTTCTCACCTCTTTCGGGACGCGCACGGCCTCGTACCCCTCGACCCAGACCTCGCCCGCGCTGGGTAAGAGCAAAGTGGCCACGATCTTGAGGAGCGTGGTTTTGCCCGCCCCGTTCCGGCCCAGGAGGGCCAGGAATTCCCCTCTTTCTATGCGGAGGTCCACGCCCCGGAGGGCCGGGATCTCCCGTCGTTTGGTGCCCCGTAAAAGCCCCAGGCGCTCCCGCACCACGTACGTCTTGCGCACCCCTTGGAGGAGGACCGCGGCGGCGCGATCCCCCACAAAAGCGCGTTCGGGCATGCGTAACTCCTTGGTTTTGCGCTCGAAGCAAGTATAATTGTGGCGCTTCGATGCGCCACATCCTGGAGGAGCTTTGGAAGAGACGGTGGCGCTTCCTTTTGGGCGTCATCGCGCTTTTTATTGTGGATGGGCTTCAGCTCATCGCCCCCCTCATCGTGCGTAATGCCGTCAACGACCTCGTGGCCGGAAGGAGCGGGGAGCTTACGCGCTACGCCTTGTACCTCGTGGTCATCGCCCTTGCGGTCTTCGCTTTCCGCTTCGGCTGGCGCTATTTTATTTTTGGTACCTCCCGTCTGATCGAGCAGGATCTGCGTAACCGTCTCTACGCCCACCTCCTCCGCCTGCCCCAAGGCTATTACATCCAGCACCCCACGGGCGAGCTCATGGCCCACGCCACCAACGATCTTGAGGCCATCCGCTTCGCCTGCGGTTTAGGGGTCCTCATGGCTTCCGATGCCCTGTTCATCGTGTCCTTCTCCCTGGCCGCCATGGTCGGCATCTCCCCCCGCCTCACCCTCTACGCCTTCCTTCCCCTTCCGTTCCTGGCCCTCGTGGTCCTGAAGTTCGGGCGGGTGGTGCACCGGCGGTTCCAGCGGGTGCAGGAGGCCTTCTCCCAGCTCACGGAGCGGGTGCGGGAGGGCCTTTCCGGGGTGCGGGTCCTCCGGGCCTTCGCCCGCGAGGAAGGCATGGAACGGGTTTTCCAGGAGACGAACCTCGCGAACGTCCAGGCTAACCTGGCCTTGGTGCGGATCCAGGGGATCTTCGAGCCCACGGTGGGGTTCCTCGCAGGTCTGGGTACGGGCCTCATCCTTTGGTTCGGCGGCCGGGGCGTCCTCGCGGGAGAGCTGGCCCTGGGGGATCTCGTGGCCTTCACGAGCTACCTGGGGATGATGGTCTGGCCCATGATGGCCCTGGGCAGTGTGGTCAACGTGCTCCAGCGGGGCGCGGCCTCCATGGGCCGCATCCAAAAGATCCTCGCCACCGAACCGGAGATCCAAAGCCCGCCCAAACCCAAGCCCCTTCCGGCCTCCCGAACCATTGAATTCCGAAACCTCACCTTCGCCTATCCAGGGGTGGCCAAGCCCGCTCTTCGGAACGTGAACCTGCGCATCGAGGAGGGGATGACCCTAGGGGTGGTGGGGCTTACGGGATCGGGGAAATCCACGTTGGTTCGGCTCATCCCGCGCATCTACGATCCGCCGCCGGGGACGCTCTTTTTGGGCGGGGTGGACGTGCGCGAGCTCTCCCTTTCGGAGCTGCGGAGCCTTATTGGGATGGTGCCCCAGGACGTGTTCCTTTTCTCCACCACGATCCGGGAGAACATCGCCTATGGCCGGCCGGAGGCAAGCGAAGAGGAGATCTGGCGCGCCGCGGAATTGGCGGGCATCGCCGAGGAGATCCGAAGCTTTCCCGACGGCTTAGATACCGTGGTGGGCGAGCGCGGCCTCACCCTTTCCGGTGGCCAACGCCAACGGATCGGCATCGCCCGTGCCCTCCTCCTTGATCCTCCCATCCTCATCCTCGACGACGCCCTCTCTTCCGTAGACGCTCAAGTGGAGGAGGAGATCCTCAAGAACCTGCAGGGGGTTCTCCGCCAGAGGACCGCCATCGTCGTGGCCCATCGTATCTCTGCCGTGCGTGAGGCTGACTGGATCGTGGTCCTTTCCGAGGGGCGCATCGTGGAGGAGGGGGACCACAACCGCCTCCTCCGGCTTGGCGGGCTCTATGCCCGCCTGTGTGAGCTTCAGGCGGTGCTTGCGCGATGATCGGTCCGCACTCCCACGCCCATTGGGAAGAAGAGCAGCTTGGCAAGGCTTTTGACCTGCGCCTCCTACGGCGGCTTTTGCGCTACGCCCGGCCCTACTGGCGCCTTTTCGCCTTGGCCCTCCTCCTCAGCGGCGGGATCTCCGTGATCGAGCTCGCTCTCCCTTACGTCACCAAGACCGCGGTGGACGAAGTGCTCGTCCTCCCCTGGGTGGAGGTGCGGGGGGAGGTTCCGCCTGGGCTTGAGGCCCTCCCCCTTGGGGAAGGCCGCTACCTCGTGCGAGAGAAACACATCCCCGCGGACCTGCGGGAGACCTGGGAGCACCAGGGTCTCCTGGGAGGGCGCTGGCTGGTGGTTTCCGAGGAGGCCGCGGAGGCCGAGGTGGCCCGGCGCCATCCCGACCTTTTCCTCGCCGTGCCCGGCGGGTACGCCCTGGCGGAGGAGGGGCTGAGGGAGCTCCCGCGGCCGGAGGTTTTGGCCCTTCGGGCCCCGCAGTACCGAACGCTTGGGCTCTTGGCTTTGGTGTTCCTCGCTTTCCTCCTTGTGCGCTTTGGGCTCACCTACGGTCAGGTCTACACCCTGCAGTTCGCGGGCCAACGCATCATGTTCGACATGCGCCGGGAGATCTTTGGGCATCTTCTGCGTCTTCCCATGAGCGTCCTTGACCGCGAGCCCGTGGGAAGGCTGGTCACGCGGGCCACCAACGACGTCGCCGCCATCAACGAGATGTACACGCGGGCCTTGGTGACCCTGATTCAGGACTTCTTCATGATGCTTGGGGTGCTGGCCATCATGTTCCGCCTCAACGCCCGGTTGACCCTCTACCTCTTGGCCTTCGCCCCGGTGATCGCCCTCCTCGCTTTCTGGTTTCGCAAAAAGGCCCGCACCGCCTATCGGGAGGCCCGCAAAGTTCTGGCCCAGCTCAACGCCTACCTTGCGGAAAGCCTCTCGGGGATGGCGGTGATCCAGCTTTTCCGCCAGGAGCTCCGGAGTTTGAAGCGTTTTCAGGAGATCAACCGCGAGTTCTTCCGGGCCCAAATGCGCACGATCATGGCCTTCGGCCTCTTCCAGCCGGCCGTCGCCGTGATGCAGAACATCGCCCTCGCTTTTCTCATCTGGTATGGCGGCCGAGGGGTCCTCGCCGGCGCCTTCACCCTGGGTGGCCTCATCGCCTTCACCAGCTACATCCGCACCCTGTTCCAGCCCCTCGTGCGCTTTTCGGAGGAGTACAACGTGCTCCAGGCCGCCATGGCCGCGGCCGAACGCATCTTCATGTTCCTGGACCTCCCCAAGGAGCCGCGCGGAAAGAAGCCTGTGCCCGAGCTTCGCGGGGAGATCGAATTCCGCGATGTTTGGTTCGCCTATAACGACGAGGATTGGGTGCTGAAGGGCGTGTCCTTCCGGGTGCGCCCTGGGGAAAAGATCGCCATCGTGGGCCCCACCGGCTCAGGGAAGACCACGATCATAAGCCTCATCCTCGGCTTTTATCGGCCGCAACGGGGGCAGATCCTCATCGATGGGGTGCCGCTTGAAGAGCTTGATCTCTCCGCGTATCGGCGCCAGGTGGCCCTGGTGCCGCAGGACGTGTTCCTCTTTTCCGGCGATGTGTGGGACAACATCCGCATGTGGAACGGCGGGCTGGGAAAGGAGGAGGCGGAGCGGGCGGCGAGGCTCGTGGGCGTCCACGACTACATCCTGCGCCTGCCCGAGGGCTACGCCACCGATGTGAAGGAGCGAGGGATGCGCATCTCCGTGGGGGAGCGCCAGCTCCTCTCCCTGGCCCGGGCCGCTGCCGCCGATCCCAAGCTCGTGATCCTGGATGAGGCCACGGCCAACGTGGATTCCCATACCGAAGCGCTCGTCCAGCAGGCCCTGGAGAAGGTCATGTCTGGACGGACCACCATCGCCATCGCCCACAGGCTCTCCACCATCCGCAACGCCGATCGCGTGCTCGTCATCCACGAGGGGCAGCTCGTGGAGGAGGGCACGGTGGAGGAGCTCCTGGAGAGGAAAGGGCTGTTCTGGGCCCTCTGGCACTTGCAGTTCGCCGGGGCCCAGGGTTAAAGGTACCCAAGCGTCGTTCCCACGATCATCCCTGCCCCAAGGAGCACCATCACAAGTCCGGTGGTGAAGTGGAGCCAGCCCAGCTTAGCTTGGCGCCAGCGCTCCGCCCGGGCGGTGGTGGTCACACCCAGGTGCACCAAAAACGCCACGGCGATCATGGGCAAGACGAAGATGAAGTTGTAAAGGAGAAGCCAGAGCGCCCCCTGAACCCGCGTTGTGGTCTGGGCGAGGAGGGTCAGGATCACGAGGTAGGGCCCAGAGGTACAGGGCGCCAAGAACAAGGCGTCGATGAGCCCCACCACGAACGCCCCGGGGATGGAGATGGCCTTGGCCGTGATCTTCTTCACCGAGGGTTTCCAGCGCTCCGGCACCTCAATGGAGAACCATTTCCCATACCAAAGGAGGTCCTTCATCTCCCAAAGCCCGACGAGGATGGCCAGGGAGGAGACGGCGTAGACGAAGGGGGTGCGGAAGGAGCGCGTGCCCACGGTGATCCCTAGGATGGAATAGAGGACGAAGCCCGTGAGGTAATAGGTGACGAAGACGCCGGCGGCGAAAGCCAGGCCCGCCCAGATCACCTTGGTGCGCTTGCCCGCCACGAGGAGCGTGCCCAAAAGGAGGACCAGGACGGCGAGATCACAGGGGTTGATGGAGTCCAGGGCGGCGCCGGCCACCACCGCCCCAAGAGTGAGTTTCTCCCGCAGGGCCAACCGGTCCAGAGGGGAGGGAGCCCGTTCCGCCACGGCTTTGGCCACCCCCTCTTTCACGGCCTTCTCCGCCTCCGGGCTGGGGTAGAGCAGGGGGTCCAAGCGCGGCCGGTAGAGCTTCCCTCCCACCAGCGCGAGGTCCCCCACGAAGAGGGCCGGGGGCTCGCCCGTCGCGCCATACAGCCGCAAAAGCTTCTCGTAGCGGTCACGCCCCTCGGGAGTGGTGGGGTCCAAAACCCGGATCTCTAGGGCGGGAAATTCCGTGACGAGCTCAGCCGCAAGGAATTCGTAAGCGAAAACCTCCGGGCTTTCCTGCGGGGGCAGGAAAAGAACGGCCGTGGTGGCCGCAGTGGGCAGGCGGGTGAGGGGGGAGGGCGCGTTCTCCGCAACCGCGCGGGCGATCACCTCCTCCAGCAAAAGCTCCTGCGCCCGTCCGCCGTACTTCACGGGTGCCGGACCCAGACCATAAAAAGTGTCGTAGACCACGGCCACGTCGCCCACGAACACCATGGGCACGGGCCCCACTTCAGCCCCATACACCGCGAGCAACCGGTAAAGGAGCTGCCAGTTCTCGGGGGCGTGGATTTCGTAGGTGCGGAGGGTGAAGGCAAGCCCCTGCTCCTGAAGCCTCCGCAGGAAGTCCCAAACCACTTTGCAGTGAGGACAACCCTCGTCGTAAAAGAACAGGACCTCCGTGGCCACGGCGCTTACCCCAAGGGCCAGGAGCAAACAGGCGAACACCACCCTACGCATCGGAATCCTCCTTCAGAAAGGTCGCGGCAATCCAGGCGCGCAAGGAGTCTCGCACCCGTCGGAAATCCTCCAGCCCACCTTGAGCGGGGTCCGGAAAAGGGGCGTGAAGGTAGCGCTTGGCCCCGGGAAAGAACGGGCAGGAGCCGGGCACCTCGGGGCCGCAGAGGGTCACCACATAGTCGAACGTTTGTCCCAGAAACTCCGCGACGCTTTTCGCCCGGTGATGGGAAATGTCGATGCCCACCTCGGCCATGGCCTGGACCGCCAGGGGGTGAACCTGGGTGGGCACATGGCCGGCGCTGGCCGCCTCGTAACGGTCCCCGCCCAAGGCCCGCAGGAGCCCCTCCGCCATCTGGGAGCGGGCGGAGTTGTGCGTGCACAGAAACAGCACCCGTACCTTGCTCATCGGACCAAGACGAACAGGAGAACCACGACCACACCCAGGATGAGGGCGATCTCCAAAGGGCTCAGCACCCGCGCGGGCCTCGCCGGAAGCTTCGCAAGGGGAGAAGGGCAGCCCTGAGCCAGACAGCGCTCCACCTCCTCCCGAATCCGCAGTTCCACGGCCCGTCCGATCCCGGTGATGGCCAAATCCCCCACGAACACGGTGGGGACCTTCTCCTCTTTGAGCCCATACGCCCGTGCCAAGGTCACCAGGAGGCGCCAGTTGTCGGGGGTGAAGGTGACTTCGTGCTCAACGATCACGAGCTCCGGGAATTCCTGGGCCAGTTCCGTGAGGAAGGCCTTCATCACGTAGCAGTCGGGGCAGGTGGCGGAGGCAAAAAAGTGGATCTCCACCGAACCCGCCCAGCCCGCGTAGGCGAGCCCAAAGAGAAGGGCCACACAAAAGACCTTGCGCATGCTCACCTCCTTTCCGCCGCGGGAACTTTACGAGGCCGCCCCCCGTGGAACCAGGGACGGGTGCGGTTGGCGATGGCCACCAAGGTGAGCATCACCGGGACCTCCACAAGCACGCCCACCACCGTGGCCAAAGCCGCACCGGAGCCCAGCCCAAAGAGGGAGATGGCCACGGCCACGGCGAGTTCGAAGAAATTGCTGGCCCCGATCTGGGCCGCGGGTGCGGCCACCGGATGGGGAAGCCGCAGGAGCCAGGCCGCACCGTAGCTCAGGGCGAAGATGAAGAACGTTTGGATCACAAGCGGGATGGCGATAAGGAAGATGTGGGTGGGGTTGGCGATGATCCTCTCGCCTTGGTAGGAGAAGAGGAGGATCAGGGTGAGGAGGAGCCCCCCGACCGTCACCGGCCGCAGCCTCTTTAAAAACACCCGCTCGAACCAAGCCTCGCCCTTCTTGGCCAACAGCCAGCGCCGCGAGGTGTAGCCCAAGCTCAAGGGGACCACGACGTACAGCACCACCGAGAGGAGTACCGTGAGGTAGGGCACGTGGATGTGGGACAACCCCAAAAGCCCCTTCACGATGGGAGCAAAAAGGAGGATCAGGACGAGGTCATTGACGGCGACCTGGACCAAGGTGTAGGCCGGATCGCCGCCGGAGAGGTAGCTCCACACGAACACCATGGCCGTACACGGTGCTGCCCCCAGGAGCACAGCCCCCGCGTAGTAGGCGCGGGCCAGATCCTCAGGGATCCAGGCCCGAAAAAAGAAAAGGAGGAAAAGCGCGGCGAATCCGGCCATGGTGAAGGGCTTGATGGCCCAGTTCACGGTGAGGGTCAGGGCCAGCGCCTTGGGGCGCTTCGTGGCCTCGGCCACGCGGGAGAAGTCGATTTGGACCATCATGGGATAAATCATGAGCCAGATGAGGATGGCTACAGGGATAGAGACTTGGGCCACCTCTGCGCGCCGAAGAAGCTCGGGTACCGCTGGGAAAAGCCAGCCAACCCCGATTCCTGCAAGGATACAGAGCGCCACCCACAGGGAAAGGTACCGCTCGAAGAAAGACAAACCCTGACCTTGGGCCACCGTGCTTCCTTTCACAGAAAAACTTTCAGGATCCAGACCAGATCAATTCAGTTCCGTACTGTTTTATCCAAGCGCGCAGGCCGCCGAAGAGGCATTTTGCCTCAGGATAACCGTTTTGGCGCAAATAGCTGGCGATGGAGCAAGCGCGAGTTCCGTCCTCATCAACGATCCAAAGCTGCAGGGAATAGCCGGGACGCAGGGCAGGAAGGGTCCTAGACCAGTTTGCTAGCTCGCTTTGGGTGAAAAGCGGGGCGTTCAAAGCTCCGGCGATATGCCCATTCTGAAACTCCGCAGACCGGCGGACGTCCACCACCACTAAGTAGCCCCGGGCTACTTGGGATGGGGCCACGGTGAAACCCGTGCCCGTGTAGGGTTGGCCTGCGGGCGCGCTGGGGCTTACACCTTCCCCCCACACCAAAAAGAGATCGCCCAGTTCTTGCCACCAGCCCACAAGCCCACCGCGAATGGCCCGCACGAGCATGAATCCCTTGCGCTGAAGAAGGGTCACAGCTTGGGCGCTTTTCTCCCCCGTTTGGTCATAAATATAGATGACGTGAGTTTTGGGGAGCCTATCCGCCCAAGCTTCCAGTTCCCTCAAGGGCACGTTCACCGCCCCAAAGAGGTGGACCCTTTGAAATTCCTCGGGCTCCCGCACGTCCAAAAGGAGGACCAAGGTTTGGTAAAGGGCGGTGGACGGGGCCTCGTAGGCGGACATGGCCCGTACCGTACCCCGGATCGTGATCGTCACCTGGGGCCGTGCAGGATCGTTCGTATGGAGGGTCAGCGTTTGCGAAACGGGCTGAGTGTAGCGGGCATCGCTATAACCGCGGGTGCGGAAGATGACCTTCATCCGCACCGACTCCCCCGGGCTGAGCCTGTTCTTAGGCAGTTCATAACCTGTGCATATGCAATTGTAGGTTACGCGCTGGATCTCAAGCGGTTGCGTGCCCCCGTTGGTGATGGTCACGAAGAACTCCACCACCTCGCCATCCATAGCGACTCCGAAGTCATAAAGCTCCCGATCCACCTGGATCCTTGGGCCAGAAAGCCCTACCCAAGCGATTCCCCATAGCGCCGCAATCAAAAGAGCGTTGCGCATCTCTATCCTCCTTTGACTCCCTTTCTACCTACACACCGGGCTGGGCCATGGTTCCCTTCAGCGGAGGAGCCCGCGCACCACCGTCTCCACGGCCTCTTCCTCGCTGAGCCCGCGCGCCATGAGGGTCTCCAGTTCCTTTCGGTCGATGCTGCCGATGGCCGCTTCATGGGTGAGCTTGGCCCGCTCATCCACCACAAGGAGCTTAGGGATGGCGGAAGCCCGGGCTTCCTTCCCCTGTAGGATCTCCGTACAGTCGATGTGGGCTCGGGAATAAGGACCGATCCCCACGGCCTCCCCAATGAACTCCGCCTGAGCCTGGTCCTTTAGGACAATGCGGCTCTTCACGAGCCCCCGGGCGTATGCCCCCTCGAGGTGCAGGGCCTCCCGAATGGCGATGCGGTCCGCCCCTTTCCCGTACACCTTGGAGACGAGCTCGGCCACGGCGCCCTCCTCAAGGTGCACGTCGTAGTCGAGGGCCAAAAGGCCCACGCGGCCCTGGGTGAGCCTGAACTCTGTGAGGTAGCGGCCGCCCTTGGCCACCCGGATCGTGGCCTTGGGCAAGACCTCCGTCCCCCCGAACGGGCCGTGGTAGTGGACCTCGGTGTACCCCATGGTGGCTCCTTCGCCCACCGTCACCGTGGCCTCCATGAGGTGCTGAACGCGCTCGGCGTTAGGAAAAGAACAATGGGCTATGAAGCTCGCCCTTGCACCCTCTCCGATCTCGAACGTGGATAAAATCCTTTGTACCCCTTCCTTAGGCAGGACCCCAAAACAGAGGTGCACCGGGTCAGGGATGACCACCCCGGGCTTCACCGTGACGTGTGCCCTGATCCCGTCCGTCAAAGGCTCCACGTCCATCTCCAGGCCGGGGAGGGAGTTCAGGCCAAGAACACGGTTCTGGTGGACCACGAGGCTGGCTACGCGCGGGTTGCGCAGGGCCGCGGGGTTCCCGCCCACGCGCTCCAAAACCTTCGCCAGGGCCGCAAATTCTTGGGCGTGGTTCCGTTCACCGCTGCGGAGCACCCTTTCCCTCCTCCACAGCCTCGAGTTCCGGCTCGTTGATGTGGGTGCACTCCTTGCAGAAGTTCTTATAGAACCGCACGACCTCTGCGCACTCCCCGGTCTTGAGGATGCGGCCGCCGCAGAGGTGCGAGGCCCGGTGGGCCGCGCGGGCGAACTCCTCCCGGTGGGTGATGAGGAGGACCGTGGTGCCCGCCCGGTTCATGCGCCGGATGACCTCCATGATGTCGTCGAGCGAAAGCACGTCGATCCCGGAGTCCGGCTCGTCCAGGATGGCAAGCCTTGGGTTCATGGCCAAAACGGCGGCGAGCTCCACCCTCTTGCGCTCCCCTCCGGAAAGCCGGTCGTTGAGCGTGCGGTCCAGGTAGCTCCTTGGGGGAAGGCCCACGAGGCCCAAACATTCCTCGATCCTGGGGCCGTCCCGGCCGGCGCGCCGCGCGATCTCCAGGTACTCCCGAACGGTGAGGCCCTCGAAGCTCGCGGGCTGCTGCCAAGCCAGGGTGATGCCGAGCTTAGCCCGCTCGGTCACGGATTTCTCGGTGATATCCTCCCCGGCGAAAAGGATGCGGCCTTGGGAGGGCTTGTAGCCGGAAAGGCCCATGATGGCGTGGGCCAGGGTGGACTTCCCCGTGCCGTTGGCCCCTAGGATGGCGTGGATCTCGCCTTCCTCCACGGCCAAGTCCACCCCGCGCAGGATGGCCCTTCCCTCCCGCTCCACCACAAGGTCATCGACTTGCAAAAGCGTCGCCATACTGTCCGCTAGGATTTGGCCTTGCTCATGCGCCAACGGGTGTAGGCTTCCACCAACGCTTGGGCATAAGCCTCTTCCTCTTCCTTTGGGATCCAATTTCTTCGCTTCACTTCCTCGAGGAGCGCCACGGCCAGTCCCCGTCCTCCGGCTAAGGGAAGACAGGCCACGGCCTCGAAGGCCTCTCGCAACCCCAGGACTCCCACCCTGCGGCCGTGCACCTCAAGGTACTCAATCCCCGCAAGATCGCAACATCGTGGGCGTCTCATGGATTTAGCCCCGCAGAAGCCTTTTGAGCTCTTCCACCGTGGGCACGTGGCCGCTCACCTTTGCTTGGCCGTCCACGACCACGGCGGGGGTGACCAGCACCCCATACTTAGCAAATTCCTTGGGGTCGTAGACGTGCCGGATCTCTGCGTCGATCCCCAATTCGGCCACGGCTTTGCGCACATTCTGTTCCGTGGCCTGGCACTTTGGACAACCCATCCCCAAAATTTCGATGCGCATCCTCTCCCCTCCTTTACCGAAGCACGGTAAGCCCGGCAATCCAGCCGATCAAAGTCCCGAGCACGATGAGGGTGGGCACATAAACCAAGGCCTTTTTAACCCCGAAGACGCGGGCGATGGCAAGCCAATTGGGGAGGCTCAGGCCGGGCCCGGTGAGGAGAAGGGCGAGGGCGGGCCCCGCCCCCATGCCCAGGGCCATAAGTCTGTGCACAAAGGGAGCCTCGGTCATGGTGGCAAAATAACTCATCGCGCCGATCAAGGTGGCCAGAAAAGAGGACCGAAGGCTTGAACCGCCCAGCCACTCCGTGACCCACGCCTCCGGGAGAAGGGCGCCGATGATGCCCACCACGAACACCCCGCCCAAAAGAAGCGGGAAGATAAGACGCACGAACCACCAGGTCTCCCGCATCCACCGCCGGACCTCCTCTTTGGTTTTGGCCCAAAAGGCGTACCCCAAAACAAGGGCCATCCCGATGGCCCATACGATCACCTTCTGCCAATAAGGTCCACGCTGCACGATGTAGTTGGGCGCAAGGAGGGTCACCACCAAAAGCAAAAGGAGGAACAGGTCGCTTTTAGCCATGAGGCGCTCCCGCGGGAGCACAGGATTTGTCGCCACGGCCTTGGCCCGCGCCCGCTCCTCCTTGCGGAAGGCAAGGGCCATGACCCCGCCCACGAGGAAGGCCATGAGCAGGGCAGCCACAACGCGGGTGAACACCATTCTTGCCCCTAGGATCGCTCCGGTGTACACGAGGGCCAGGAATGTTGGCCGCAGGGGCCACCCAAAGGAGGATGAAGGCCGGTCCCACGCCGGCCCCGCCAAAGTAAAGGCCGCTGGCCACGGGGATCACCGTACAGGAACAGGCGGCCACGAAGGAACTGCTCCCTGCGGCGAGGGCCAACGCGCGAAGCTTGCTTGCGGCCGCGCCCATGTACCGCACGATGGCCGCGCGGGAGATAAAAGTGACCATGGCTCCCGCCAAAAGGAAGGCGGGCACAAGACACGTGAGCACGTGCAGGGCGATGTACTCCCGGAGGGCTTCAAATCCGCTGAGAAGAATCTGCCACCATGTCATGCGTACTCCTTTCGCAACTCAAGCGGGCCAAACAGGCGAGGACAAGGGGGATATGGTCGTGGCTCAGCCGCCAAAGGAGGCGCGGTCCCTCCCGTCGGGAGGTGACGAGGCCCGCTTCCGCAAGCAAAGCGAGGTGTCGGGAGACCACGGAGGGGTCAAGTCCGAGCGCTTCGGCGAGCGCGCAGCCGCATTTCTCCGCCTGGGCGAGGAGGGCGAGGATGCGCACCCTCGCCGGATGGGCCAAGGCCTGTCCCAACGCGGTCAAACGCGTTTCGGGCACGTTTATTGCACTCTTGTGCACAAGTGCAAGTATAGCCGAGCGACGGGACCCCATAAGAGCCGCTTCGCCCGCGGGTATACTCGCAGCGCATGAAGCTTTGCCTCATCGGGTACGGAAACGTAGGGTATGGGTTCGTGCAGGTGCTTTGGCGTCACGGCCCCTGGCTCCGGGAACGCTTTGGCTTCGCCCCCCAAATCGTGGCCGTCCATGACGTTCGCCGGGGCACGGTGCTCGCGCCGGAGGGCTTGGATCTAGAGGCGCTGAGCCGCGCCTGGCTGGAGAACCGGGACCTCGGGGAGCTCGGGCGAGGCGGGAAGGGCCTCACGGCCTTCACGGTGATCGAGGAATCCGGGGCGGACGTGGTGGTGGAGCTCACCCCCACGGACCTGCGCACGGGCGAGCCCGCCGCCGGCCACATCCGTTTTGCCCTCGCGGCCAAAAAGCACGTGGTCACCACGAACAAAGGCCCCGTGGCCCTGTACGGAAAGGAGCTCCTGGCCCTGGCCGAGGAGAACGGCGTGTGCTTTCGGTTTGAGGGGACGGTCATGGCCGGGACCCCCCTCTTTTCCCTGGCGGAGTTCGGCCTGGCGGCCCCGGTTCGCCGCGTGCGCGGCATCCTCAACGGCACCACCAACTTCATCCTCACCCAAATGGAGGCGGGGAAGACCTACGAGGAAGCGCTTCGGGAGGCCCAGAGGCTCGGCTATGCCGAGACGGACCCCACGGCGGACGTGGAGGGCCTCGATGCCCTGGCCAAGATCGTGATCCTCGCCAACATGGTCCTTGGCGGGGATTTGCGCCCAAATGATGTTCCCTGCCAAGGGATCACCGGGCTTTCGGCCCCCGAGGTCCACAGGGCCCCGAAGGAGGGGTATCGGTGGAAGCTTGTGGCCGAGGCCGTGCGCACGGAGGAGGGCGTTTGGGCCAAGGTGGGGCCGGAGCGCCTCCCGCTTTCCGATCCCTTGGCCCAGGTGGGCGGGGTCCTGAACGCCCTCACCCTGGAGCTCGATCCCTTGGGGGCGATCACGGTGGTGGGGCCGGGCGCGGGGCCCGAGGTCACCGGCCACGCGGTCCTTGCGGACCTTCTGGCCATCCACCGCAAACAGCGATGAACTACGCCGGCTACTTCCACCGCTTGCTCCTTGTGGACCTCGCCTCCGGGACCTCCAAGGTGTGGACCCCGCCCGCGGAGCTTTGGGCAAGGTTTTTGGGTGGGAAAGGCGCGGGCCTCAAGATCCTCTACGACCTCGGGCTTCCGGGAGACCCCTTTTCCCCGGAGAACCCCCTGATCTTCATGACCGGGCCGGTGACGGGGAGCCCTATTCCCACCTCCGCCCGCTCCTGCGTGGTGTTCCTCTCGCCCCTCACGAACTCCGCCGTGGACTCCCACGCCGGCGGGCATTTTGGGCCAGCCCTGCGCCGCCTGGGCCTGGACGGCCTCCTCATCCTGGGCCGCGCGGAGAAGCCCGTGTACCTGGAGATCCGGCCGGACCGGGCCCTCGTCCATCCTGCCGAGGCCCTCTGGGGACAAGGGATCTTTGCCACCGAAAGGGCCCTCAAAGAGCGGCATCCGGGGGCGGAGGTGGCCTCCATCGGGCCTGCCGGCGAGCGGCGGGTGCGGTTTGCCTGCATCGGCACGGGCCTTTGGCGCCAGTTCGGCCGGGGCGGGGCCGGCGCCGTCATGGGCGCCAAGAACCTCAAGGCCCTCGTCGTCCCCCCGGGAAACGAAAAGGTTCCCATCGCAGACGAGCAAAGCTTTCATACGCTGAACCGAAAGCTCGTCGAAGATCTCCTGGCGCACCCCATGCGCAAAAAGAGGGAGGAGCTGGGCACCACCATGTGGATTCGGCTAGCTCAGGAGGCCGGGTTCCTGCCCACTCGGAACTTCCGGGAGTGTCGGTTCGAGGGCTTCGAAGGGATCACGTCCCAGGCCATGCAGCGGGCGCTCTCTTGGGAGCCGCGGGGTTGCTTCAACTGCCCCATCCGCTGCGGGAAGCGTGCCCGCTTTGACGGCCTGGAGCTTGAGGGGCCAGAGTACGAGACCACGGCGTTCTTGGGGGCGAACTTAGGGATTGGGGATGCCCGAGCCGTGGCCTACGCCAACTGGCTCTGCGACGATCTGGGGCTGGACACGATCTCTACGGGTGTGGTGATCTCCTTCGCCCTGGAGGCCGCGGAGCGCGGCCTCCTTCCCTTGCCCCCAAAATTCGGGGACGCGGAAGGGGTTTTCGCCCTCATTCGCCAGATCGCCCGGCGCGAGGGCATTGGGGATCTCCTCGCCGAGGGCACGCGGATCGCTGCGGAGAAGATCGGCCGGGGAGCCGAATACTTCGCGATCCAGGTGGGAGGAATGGAGCTTTCCGGGGTGAACCCCAAGGGATGCGCCTCCATGGGGTTTTCCCTGGCCACGGCGGATTTCGCCTCCCACACGCGGTTTTGGTCGGCCACCGCCGAGATGCAAGGGGTCCTCACCGTGGAGTCCGTGCCCAGGTTCGTGAAGGAGGGGCAGGACGAGGTAGCGGCGCGGAACTCCCTCATCGTCTGCGACTTTCTTCCCTTTGGGTTTGATCGGTTGGCCCCGCTCTTTGCGGCCCTCACGGGGATGGAGGTCACGCCGGAGACGCTTCTGCGCGCAGGCGAACGCATCGAAAACCTTCATCGGCTCATCAACCTCGCGCGGGGCCGCACGGCGGACACCCTTCCTGAGCGCTTCTTCTCCGAGCCGCATGAGGCCGGGCTTTTTGCTGGGCGCCATTTCACCCGCGAGGACTTCCAAAAATGGCTTTTCACCTACTACCGGCTGCGCGGCTGGGACGAGAAGGGCCGCCCCACCCAAGAAAAGCTCGCGGAGCTTGGGCTTCCCGGCCCCAAGCTTTTCACCCTGTGAATATGCAGCCCGGTCTTGGCTTTGGCGTCTTCCATGAGCCCGTTTTGCTCGCGGAGGTCCTGCGTTTCCTCGAGCCCAGGGTGGGGAAGGTCATCGTGGACGCCACGGTGGGCACGGGTGGCCACGCGGAGGCCCTGCTCGCCCAAGGGGCCCGGGTGATCGGGATCGACCAGGACCCCCAAAGCTTGGAGCTTGCAACGGAACGGCTACGGGGCTTTGGTGAGCGCTTTCAGCCGGTGCGCGGAAACTTCCGTAACCTTCGGGACCTTCTCCACAGTCTTGGCGTCGACGAAGTCCACGGGGTGCTCTTCGACCTTGGGCTTTCCTCCCTCCACCTTTCCCAGGCCGAGCGGGGCTTCTCCTTCCAGCACGAAGGTCCCTTGGACATGCGCATGGATCCCGACAATCCCGTCACCGCTGCGGACCTCGTGAACGGTCTTTCCGAACATGAGCTTGTCCGGATCCTCCGGGAATACGGGGAGGAAAGGTACGCGGAGCGGATCGCCCGGGCGATCGTGCGGAGCCGGCCTCTGCGCACGACGGGGGAGCTGGCGCGCCTCGTGGCCCGTTGTTATCCGCCGGGGAACTACCGGATCCACCCGGCCACGCGCACGTTCCAGGCCCTGCGGATCGCCGTAAACGACGAGCTTTCGGCCCTGCGGGAGGCCCTGCCCCAGGCCGTGGACCTCCTCGCGCCGGGTGGGGTGCTCTGCGTGATCGCCTTCCACTCCTTGGAGGATCGGATCGTCAAGCGCTTTCTGCGCGAGGAGGCCCGCGCAGGGCGGGTTGCGCTCCTCACGAAAAAGCCGGTGCGGCCCACAAAGGAAGAGGTGGCTCGTAATCCGCGGGCGCGCTCGGCCCGCCTCCGCGCCGCCCAGGTGCCCGAGGTTCCCGCCCGTTAAGCCCTCGTGTCCCGTCCTTAGGTGAGGGAGCTCTTAGGCTTGGTCCCAGGATGCTGGGGAAGCGGGGCTCCTGGGAGGCTGTGGCAGGTTTTTTAGCTTTGGGTCTGCTCATTGCGGCCCTTGCGTTCCTTTACCTTTGGCAGGGCACGGTTCTTGCGCGCCTGCGCGCGGAGGAGGCACGCCTCCTCCTCGCCATCCAAGAGCTTCAAGGGGAAAAGCTTTTTTGGGAACACAAACTTCGGGAGGCCTATTCCCCGGAGACCTTGAGCGAGCGGGCCCGCGCCCTGGGCCTGGCTCCCTTCGATCTCTCGCGCATTCGTTATCTTGAGCTTCGCGATGGAACCGGTGGTTAAGCGGGGATTTTGGGGCTTTTTCCTTCTGGCCTTGGCGGGTCTAGCCATCCTGGCCCGCCTCTTCCAGCTCCAGGTCGTGGAGCACGAGAAGTGGCTGGGATTGGCCCAGAGGATCCAAGAGGACCGGGTGGAGCTCCCCTCCCAGCGGGGCACGATCTACGACCGGAACGGCGCGCCCTTGGCCTACGATGTCCCCGCCTATTCCATCGCCCTCGATAACTACCACGTCACCAGGCCCGAGCTCCTCGTGGAGCTGTTGGTGCGGGAGCTTGGGCTTTCCCGCGAGGAGGCCAAAAGCAAGGTGTACCGGACGGGGTACTTCACCTGGCTTGCCCGCAACGTGGACCTGGACAAGGCCAAGCGCTTCCAGGCCCTGGCCAAGGCCCAGGGCATCCAGGGGCTGCTCTTTTTCCCGACCTGGAAGCGAGCTTATCCCCATGGCAACCTGGCCATCGAAGTTCTCGGCTTGGTGGACATTGATGGAAACGGGATTTCTGGTTTAGAGCTCGTCTTCGACGAAATCCTGCGCGGGAAACCCAAGGTATGGCGCATCGTGCGAGCCGCCGATGGCAGCCCCTACGAGGTCGTGGAGGAAGAGCCGGGCGCGCCCGGGAAGGACCTGCGCCTCACCCTGGACCACCGCCTCCAGTGGTTGTGCGAGGAGGAGTTGGAGGAGACCCTGCGGACCACGCCCGCGGACCGGGGCTGCGCGGTGGTCCTGAACCCCAAGACCGGGGAGGTGCTGGCCCTGGCCCAGGCCCCCCGGTGGAGCCGGGAAAACCCGGATGTGGCCCTCCTTAAGCCCTGGGCGGTGACGGACGTGTTTGAGCCGGGCTCGACGTTCAAAGCCCTGGTGGCCCTGGCCGCCTGGGACCTCGGGTTGGTTTCGGAAACCGAGCTTTTTGAGGCCTCCTCCCCGCGGATCGTGGCCGGGGTGGCCATAAAAAACGCGAACAACAAAAGCTACCCTCCGCTCAACCTGCGCGACGCCCTGGCCCAATCGGTGAACACGGTCCTCGTGCAGGTGGCCCAGCGGGTGGGTGCCCCAAAGCTCCACGAATACCTCACCCGCATGGGCTTCGGAAGGCCCACAGGGATCGAGCTCCCTGGCGAGGTAGCCGGGATCCTTCGCCCGCCGGAAAAGTGGACGGAGGTGGATCTGGCGGTGAGCTCGTTCGGACAAAGCGTGGGGGTGACGGCCATCCAGCTTGCCGCCGCGTATGCCGCGCTCAGCAACGACGGGCTATGGGTGCGGCCGCGCCTCCTTTTCGGACCTCCGGAAGCCCGGGAGACCATCGCCAAGCCCTCCTCTTGCCAAAAAATTCGGGAGTTCTTGGAGTATGCGGTGAACACGGGAACGGGGACACCCGCCCGTGTGCCGGGGTTCAAGGTGGGCGGGAAATCCGGGACGGCCCAGATCGCCCTTCCCGGTCAAGGCTACGTCCCCGGCCACGTCACCACGGCCATGGGCGCTTTCTTCCCTTGGGATTCCCCGCGCTACACGATCGTGGTGATCTACCAGACCAGCAAGACGGACGACTTTTGGAGCGGGACCACGGCCGTGCCCTCAGTGGGGCGGATCGTGCGGGCCATGGCGGCCATGGGCCTGGTCTACCCCGCGGAGAACACCGCGCTCGGCCGGTCCGGATAGGTCAGAAGGAGGTGCCCTTCCCAGCCGTTCAGGGCCTGGGCCACCGTCTCCAACGCCAGCTCGGGGCGGTTGTTCTCCCGCGAGAGGTGGGCCAAGTACACGGTCTTGGCCCAGTCCCGCAGGCCCTTCAGGGCCTGGGCGGCCTCGTCGTTGGCCAGGTGCCCCAAGGGCCCAAGGATGCGCATCTTCAAGGGCCAGGGGTAAGGGCCAGTGAGAAGCATCTCCAGGTCGTGATTGGACTCGAACACCAAAACTTCGCACCCCTTCAAGGCTTCCAGGACAGTTGGGGTGACGCGGCCCAGGTCGGTGACCACGCCCAGCCGCAGGCCATCCACCTCCAGCCGCAGGCCGATGGGCTCTAGGGCATCGTGGGGAAGGGGGATGGGGAGGATCCGGATCCCGGCCACCTCGAGCCCGGGTTCGGCCGGAAGGCCCTTGATCCCCAGGGCCCGGAGGGTTCCGGCGCTGGCCACCACCTTGGCCCCGCGGCGGCGCGCTTGCTCCAGGCCCCGCACGTGGTCGGTGTGCTCGTGGGTCACGACCACGTAGCGCAGGCCGTGCAGGGAGAGGCCGGCCCGTCTGGCCCGGGCCTCGAGGTCCGGCCAAAGGAGCCCGCAGTCCACGAGCACCGGGCCGGCGGGGCCCTCCACAAGGAGGGCATTCCCGGAGGATCCGCTTCCCAAAACACAAAGCTTCACCGTTCGTCGCGCCGACGCAGGGCGTCCAAAAGCTCCAGCGGCAACGGAAACACGATGGTGTTCGTTTTCTCCGCGGAGATCTCTGTGAGGGTCTGAAGGTACCGAAGCTGCAGGGCTCCCGGCGACTGCTGCATGATGGCCGCAGCTTCCCGCAGCTTCTCCGCGGCCTGAAGCTCGCCCTCCGCGTGGATGATCTTGCTGCGCCGCTCGCGCTCGGCCTCCGCCTGCCGGGCAATGGCCCGCTGCATCTCCGCCGGGATCTTCACGTCCTTGATCTCCACGGTGATGACCTTGACTCCCCAGGGATCGGTGTGCTCGTCGATGATCTTCTGGAGCTCGCGGTTCAGACGCTCCCGTTCGGTGAGGAGCTCATCGAGCTCAGATTTCCCCACGATGGAGCGCAGGGTGGTCATGGAGATCTGGCGCGTGGCCTCCACGAAGTCCAGGACCTCCACGACCGCGGCGGTGGGGTCCACCACCCGGAAGTACACCACGGCGTTGACGTGCACGGGCACGTTGTCCTTGGTGATCACCTCTTGAGGGGGAACGTCCAGGGTGATCGTGCGCAGGTCCACCTTCACCATCTTGTCCACGAAGGGGATGATGAAGAAAAGGCCGGGCCCTTTGGCGCCGATGAGGCGGCCCAAGCGGAAGATCACCCCCCGTTCGTATTCACGGACGATGCGGATGGCGCTCGCCAAGAACATCAGGACCAGCGCCGCCAGGATTGCAATCCAAAACCCGCCCACCATGCGCACCTCCTTGCTTGGCCCCATGATAGACGCCTACCATCCCGTTGCCAAAGGAGGCGAGGATGTCCAAAGCTTTGGTGGCCGCCAACTGGAAGATGCACAAGACCCTGAGGGAGACGGAGGAATACCTGCGTCGCCTTTTGGAGCTTGTGGGGGACGAGCCGTCGGTGGAGCTTGCGGTGTGTCCTTCGTTCACGGCCTTGGCCTTGGCCGCACGGCTCCTTTCGGGGAGCCCCATCGCCTTGGGCGCCCAAAACGGCCATCCAAAGAAAGAGGGAGCGTTCACGGGCGAGGTCTCCATGTATCAATTGGCGGATCTTGGGGTGCGCTACGTGATCTGCGGCCACTCCGAGCGTCGCCACCTCTTTGGGGAGTCCGACGCGTTCGTGGCGGAGAAGGTGAGGGCCGCCTGGATCCATGGCCTTACCCCCATCCTCTGCGTGGGGGAGACGCTCGAGGAGCGCCAGGGCGGGCGAGCCTGGGAGGTGGTGGAGCGCCAGCTTTCCTCGGCCCTTGGGGACGGGCTTTTGGGGCCTTTGGTCATCGCCTACGAGCCCGTCTGGGCCATCGGCACCGGGGTCCCTGCCCACCCCCACGATGCGCAGGACATGGCCCGCCGCATCCGCGCTTGGCTTTCGGAGCGCTTTGGGGGAAAGGGGGCGGAGGTGCGCATCCAATACGGGGGCTCTGTGAAGCCCGAGAACGCCCGGGAGTTCTTGGGGCTTCCGGAGATCCAGGGGGCCCTGGTGGGCGGGGCTTCCCTGGACCCCGAGAGCTTTTGGCAGATCGCCCTCGCGGC
>JAUQPF010000012.1 GCA_030550535.1 Candidatus Bipolaricaulota bacterium | reverse complement strand
CATAAGACAGAGCTCCTCCACAGGGAGTTCCGCCCAGCGCGCCAAGAAACCCTCCACGAGTTCCGGCGTGTACACACTTCCTCCGCCGATGACCGCGATTTTCAGGCCCAACAGCTCACCCCCAGCGTTCCCTCCCCCGTAGGCCACGCCGAACAACTTCGCCTAGCTGCAAAGACCGTGTCTCCTTTGTGGCGGCGTACCGCTGGACCTTCCGTTTCAACGCGGCTGATCCTTGAACAAAGCAGCGCCTTCCAGTTCCCTCGAAAAATCCCATTTTTCGCGCAGCTTGGGCACGTCGGATAGAAGCCGTTGCACATAGGGGTGGGTAGGCGAGAAGAGGACTTGGCTGGCAGGTCCCTGCTCTACCACTTTGCCCTTGTGCATCACCACCGCCTTATCGGCGATGTAGGCAGCTTGGCCTACGTCGTGGGTGATGAAGAGGATAGCAATCCCGCGGTCCTTGAGGTCAAAGAGATGGTTCAGGATCCCCGCGCGCGAGGAGGCGTCGATCATGCTCGTGGGCTCGTCGGCCACCACGAGGTCCGGTTCGATGAGGAGAGCGCGGGCGATGAGGAGCCTTTGGAGCTGGCCCCCGCTCAGCTGATGGGGGTAGCGCCCCAGCACCTCCGAGGGGTTCAACCCCACGATGTCGAGCACTTCCATTATGCGTTCTCGGCGCTCAGCCGAGGCCAGACGCTGGTGTTTAAAGGTCAAAGCGCGGTGAAGCACGCGGTCAACGCGGTAAAAGTAGTTAAAGGCGGCGTAAGGGTCTTGGAAAATCTGCTGCACCTTGGCATAGTAGACGCGCGGGGGATAGGAAAACACATCTTTTCCCGCAAGGAGGATCTCCCCGGACGTGGGACGAAAGATCCGCAAAATGAGGTTCGCGACCGTGGTCTTCCCGCTCCCGCTTTCCCCAAGCAGAGCAACAATTTCCCCTCGTTCCACAAGAAAAGACACGTCTTGGCAGCCCACGACGCTCACGGTTTTCAAAAAGCCCGTGGTGTAAATCTTCGTCAGCCGCCGAACGTCTAGGAGCACCGCGGCGTTGGGTGAGGGCATTACTAGCCTCCTCCGAACCGCCAGCAGCGCACCATGCGCTTCCCGGCCAGGGTGATCTCCGGCGGTTCATGCTGAGCGCACCGGGGTTGGGCCAGGGAACAGCGGGGATGAAAGCGGCAACCGGGCGGCGGGTTGCGCATGTCGGGGGGCCGGCCTGGGATGCTCTCCAGCCGCGACCGGCGCCTCTCCTGGGGTTCGTAGGAGGCGATAGAGGCCAACAGCCCTTGGGTATAGGGATGGCGAGGCGCTTCCAAAACTTCCTCCACCGGGCCAACCTCCACCAACTGACCGCAGTACATGACCGCCAAAGTCTCGCAGATCTGGCGGGCCACAGGGATGTCGTGGGTGATGAACAGCATGCTTTTCACCGTGCCCCGCTGGCGCAGGAGCAAAAGGCTGCGAACAAGGAGCTTCTGGGAGCTCACATCCAGTGCGGACGTGGGCTCGTCGACCACAAGGATTTTGGGGTTCCAAAGCGTTGAGATGGCCACCACCACCCGCTGCTTCATGCCCCCGCTCAATTCGTGGGGATAGAGATGAAGCACGCTCCTTTGCAGGCCCAAACTTTCGAAGTGCTCCCCGGCCGTACGTAGGATCTCTTGCGTGGTAGGCCTCCGGCCGGTGCGCTCCTTCACCACATCCCGCAGGAGGTCACGGATGCGCTTCACGGGGTTCAAGGAATCCATGGCGGCCTGTGGGATGTACGCCAGACGCTTGCACAAAACCTCCGTGCGCAAGGTTTCCTCAGGGATGGCATAAACGTTATAGCCATCGACGATGACAGTCCCAGCCTGGTAATGGAGAACAGGCCCGGTCACACCGGTGATGAGCTGGGCCAGCGTGGATTTCCCACATCCGGACTCGCCCACCAGCCCCACGCCCTCCCCCTCGTGCAGTGTAAGGGAGACATCGTCCACGCCGTGGACAACGCCGAATCCGCCCACGTAGTACCCTTTGAGCCTTTCCACCAGGACTAAGGGTTCGCCAAACATCGGATCACCACGTCCTCAAACGGGGATTGAAGATTTGGTCCATGCGTTTATGCATGATGAGCGAAAACACCGTGAGAAGCGTGAGCACCAATCCGGGCGGCAAGAACGTCCACCAGTGCCCCACGCGGGTGGCCTCATGAACCATGGCCCAGAACAGGAGGTTCCCTAAGGACACGGCATCGGTAGGACCTAACCCAATCATGCTAATCCCGGCCTCGGCGCCGATGGCGCCCCCCAGCATAAGGACGAAAACCATCACGATGTAGGCAAGCATGTAAGGCATGATTTCCAAAAACGCGATCTTCACACTTCGATCTCCACTGATACGTGCCAGACGCACGAATTCTCGCTCGCGCAGGCTGAGCACCTGGGCGCGGATACAGCGGGCCGCCCACGGCCAGCTCACCACCCCGATGATCGTTCCCACAAGCAAAAGCGAACGACGCTCGAAAATTGCTGCCAGAATTATGAGGACGGGGAGAACGGGAAATACCATAACTAGGTTGGTGAAGAGGTTGAGGGTTTCGCCCACGATCCCCTTGAGGTAGCCGCTGATGAGCCCAATCGTGACCCCCAGGGCCACGCCGATCAGGCCCGCATACACCCCCACAAAGAGGGACGTACGGATCCCCACCACCAAGCGGGCGAGCACATCACGGCCAAAAGGATCGGTGCCCAACGGGAACTGTCGGGACGGAGGCTGGTTCGGAAGCCACACGAAGGCGTGGGGATTGCGCACGAACCGCGGGCCAACCACCCCGGCGAGCACGATCAGCCCCACCACACTTAGCGCGAGGAGAAACTGACCATCCTGCAGAAGTCGGCGCCACATGGCTCAACTCCTCTCCACGTAGCCGGTGCGAATGCGCGGGTCGATCAAGCCGTAGAAAATGTCCATCAAAAAGTTCCCCACCAGCACCACCACAACGGTAACCAAAAACGTGCCCATAAGGAGCGGGTAATCTCGGCTCAAGATGGCCTTATACCCCAGGCTTCCCAAGCCCGGCCAGCCGAAAACCACCTCCGTGATCACCGTTTGCCCGATGAGGCCGCTTAGAACGAGATTGAAACCGGTATATTGCGGAAGCATCGCGTTCCGCTTCGCGTACTTTTTAAGGGTCCTCCGGCGAAAGCCCAGCTGTTGGCAATAAAGGATGTAATCGGAACGCATCTCGTAGAGCATCATGGACCACATGCCCACGGTCCATGTTCCGATGGACCCGATCAACAGAGCCAGGAAGGGAAGGGCGTAGTGCCGAGCCACGTTGAGAACAAAGCCCGGGCTCCAATTGGGCAAAAGCTCAGGGCTGTGCCAGCCGTAGAACGGAAACCAACCGGCCTTCAGGGCAAGAAGGTAGCTTAGGATCATGGCGAACCAGTAGAAGGGCATATGGGCGAAGAACAGGGAGGAGTAATACACGAGGCTGCTGGTCCAGCGTTGGGACACCGCAGCGGCCGCTCCGATGGCGTTGCCTACGTAAAAGGAAATCAGGAGGACGGGGAGCACCAAGACTAAGGTGAACAAAAGGGCGCGGCTCACAATCTCCAGGACGGGGCGCATGTTAAAGGCGAAGGAAGGGCCCAAATCCCCGCGGAAAAGCTTTTGCCAGAACGCCAGGTATTGCACGGGTAAGGGCTTATCAAAGCCGAAAAACTCTTCCAAGGCTGCACGGATCCGCGCGAAGTCTCCGGCGCGTCCGATGGCCGGGGCCGTCCCTCCCCCGAGTCCGGGCAGCCCGGCCGGCGCGGGGCGCAGCATCATGTCCACCGGATTGCCTGGCATGAGCCGGGGGATAAAAAAGGTCATGGTGAACCCGGCCACAATGGCCAAGAGGTAAAAAATCCCCCGGCCTACGAGGAAACGCACGAAGGGGTGTGCAAAAAACGCGACTCCCCGATGGATAAGCCCCCAAACCGCTGCTCGCCCGGTCACCGCCTCGTTCACGATGTTCTCCCTTTTTGCCTAAGGGGGTGGGGCGCAGGGCCCCACCCCCTCCTACTCCTCAGAACGCCGGAATCCAGGGGTATTTATCCTCGGGGATGCGCTGGGCCCCCTTCTTCAGGCTGCGGAGGAGGATCTGCATGGCGCCGGGGTTGCCCGTAGCCCAGGGCGCCAGGGGTTGGAGGTAGGGGTTTTCCACGGTGGGCCAGTTGTGCCAGTACATCTGGCTGAAACTGTACCAGTACGCGTTGTAGAACACGGGGATGGTGGGCATCTCCTTGGCTAGGATCTCCTGGAGCTGGCGCACAAGCTCCCTTTCTTCCGGCGTGCCCTCGGCGGTGATGTCCAGCTGATCCAAAAGAGTCACGAACTCTTGGGCGCTCGGGGGCTCGCCAGGGAAATCCGGATGGTACCAGCCCGAGAAGTTCGTCCACTGTCCTGGGGTGCCCGTGTAGTTCCAGCTATAGTTTCCGTGGAATGTGGCATCGTAGCCCCCGCCGCCCATGCAGAAGTGCATGAGCTGGAAGTCCATGGCCATGAACTTGGCGGTGTAGGTGCCAAACTCCAGGAACACCGGCTCCACCCGGATTCCGATCTCCCCGATGTCGCGCTGGAAGAGCACGGTCTGCATCATGGAGTCCGTCCAGCCGTAAGGAACGATCATGGTCCAGGGGCCCAGGCGCACGTTCCGCCCAGGCACATCGGGAAGCATGTCCGCGATGGGCTGGCCCCGCCACACCTCCGGCGCGTCCTTCGTGTACCAAAAGCCGTCGGTATGACGGAAACAGTGTTCCTGCAAGATGGCGATGGCCTTTTCCGGGTCATAGGTGGGCTGATACCTCTTGACGATGTCCCAGTCCGTGAGCTTTGCGCCCTCAGCGCTCTGGGGGCTGATCCGCGTGACCAGGGCCTGCTCCACATAGCCGCTCACGGAGACGATGGAGATATCTCTGTAGTTCAGGGCGTGAGCAATGGCGTGGTGGAGCCAGGGTTCGTTCAAGGGATAAACGTTGTGGTTGAAAACGATTTCGACGACAGAAGAGTGGGCGAAGTACGGGGGTTGGCGCATGGTCCATGTGTTGACGAATGGCCCCGCGGGCTTATTGGCGATCTCCCAGATCCGCGGATAGTAAAACCCAGACCAGTCCAGATCCCCGCGCTCAAAGGCCACGTTCGCCGCGTAGTTCGTGGCGAAGTACCGGTGGCCGATGTACTTGGGCGCCGGGAGTCCCCACAGGGCCTTGCCCCACCACTCCTCGTTGCGCACAAGGACCTCGTACTCCGGAGTTGCCACCAGCGGGAAATACATGCCCGAGGCCACCCGCCATTCCGGTTTGATCTGGCGCCAGTCGTTGTTGTAAACCCACTCGTACGGGAACCCATAGGCTGCCTCGATCTCCACCCACACGTGTTTGGGCAGGACAAGCGTGCCGCCGGTCAGGGCCCCCCAGACCACCCGGCTGTAGGGGAATTCCGGTTTCAAATAGACCCGGACGATCTTGTCGCCCACCGCCTCCGAACGCTCCCGGCGGGCATCGTACCCCATGTTCTGCCAGTGCTGCGGATAGAGGTAATCGAAGGTATAAATGACGTCCTCGGCAGTAATGGGTTTGCCGTCCGACCAACGGGCTTCCTCACGGATCTTGATCTCAATGGTCCAGGGATCGATCCACTGGATGCTTTCGCCAATGATGCCCACAACCTGGTCATGCACCCAGGCGAAAAGCGGTTCGTACATGAAGAACGCGCCCCAGGCCGTGCTCCAGCCCAGCGGATTCCAGTTACCCGGAAGCGTCCAGTAACCCCCAGCCCAGACGATCTCATCTCTGGGGATCACCACCGGTTGCGCCACCGCGGCCACGCCCACCACCAAAACCGCCAAAATACCCCAACGCTTCATGTCCACCTCCTTGGCTTTTAGAAATCCACCCGTTTTACGCCCGTTTCCGCTTGCTTTCTCCCGCTGCGCTCACCTCCTTTTCTTTTTTGAGGCCGGAGAGGAACAAGGCTCACCCCTTGGCCTCCCCGTGCCATCACCCCCTACGGAGCCGCACGGTCCCTGGGCGCAGCCCGTTGGTAAACCTTGATGTAGTCCACGTACATCCGCTGGGGGAACGTCGTGCTTGCATTGGGATGGCCGGGCCAATGTCCGCCCACGGCCACGTTTAGAATCAGAAAGAATTCCTGATCAAAGACCCAGCGGTAGATCTGCACCTGTGGATAGGCCCACTCCATGCCCATCCGGCGCAGTTCCTCCCGGTTCATCTCCGCCAGCGTTTTCTTGCTGAACACGAAGTAAAGCTCATCGTTCACAAACCAGCGGATCTCGTCCTCCTCCCACTCCACGGCGAACACATGGAAGGCTTGGCTGAAATCGGGCGCCTCAGGTGGGAGAGTGTAGGCACGCCCCACGCTGCGCACGCCGGAGTACCCGGGGCCGTGCACGTGGCCATAAACCGTGCGCGGGTCATGGCCTAGCATCTCCATGATGTCAATCTCCCCGCACAACGGCCAGCCCGCCTGGTCAATGTTGGCCCCAAGCATCCAGAACGCCGGCCAAATCCCTTTCCCCCTGGGGAGCTTGGCGCAAATCTCGATGCGCCCATATTGCAGCTGGAATTTGCCTTTGGTGGTGAGGCGCGCCGAGGTGTACCGATAGGTTCCCCAGGCATCGTGCACGGCCTCTTCCCGGGCCTCGATGACGAGGCAGCCCTCCTCGAGAAAGGCGTTGACGTCCGTATAGAATTGAAGTTCAGCGTTTCCCCAACCGGGGATACCCTGAGCATGGCCATTCCCGATGTCAAAGCTCCACACACTGCGGTCGATGACATCCCCAGCGAAATCTTCAACCCATAGGAGTTCCCAATCTTTCAGCACCCCATCCCCCTCGGCGGGTTCAGCCCAGGCATGGCCGCACAAAAACCTTGGGCCCAAGAGGAACGCTAAAGTCAGGAGCGCAACGAGGAAAGCGTTGGTGCACGCGCGCGAAAAACGCGCTTTCGCCGCACCCTCTATGCTCACCCGTGGTTTCCTTGGCGGAAACATGGGCTCTCCGGGCTCCCCACGTGGGCGGTGGTGCCACGCACCACGAGCTCGGTGGGGAGCAGCACTTTCTTTTGAGAGATTTGCTCCTTGCGGATGAGTTGGACCAAAAGGCGCACACCCATCCGGCCCATTTCCACCATGGGCTGGCGCACAGTGGTGAGCGGCGGGTCCGTTTGGGCCGCTAGCGGGACATCATCGAATCCCACCACCGCGATGTCCTCGGGAATTCTGAGCCCCTTCTCGCGGATGGCGCGCATCGCCCCTAACGCCATCCAATCGCAGGCCACGAACACCGCATCCAGCCTGGGGGAAACGCGCAAAAGACGGGTCATGGCCTGGTAGCCCCCCTCCGGCAGGAACCATCCCACCTCCACCCAGCTTCTCCGAACCCGAATGCCTTGACTTGAGAGCACGTCTCGATACGCACGCAGCCGTTCCTGGCTGGCCTGGATTTCGGGTATGCCGTTGATGAACCCAATGCGACGGTATCCGCAGGCCAGGAGGTGATGCATGGCCTGCACCGCGCCGCCGTAGTTGTCCACGATCACCTCGACCACACCGTCCTCACACTGAATTTCGCGATCCACGACAACAACAGGAAAACCCTCGGCATGGATTTCGCGGATGAGGTGCTCGTTGCCCCGAGGTGTTACGAAGAGGATTCCATCCGCTCGGCGTTCGCGCAGGAGGCGGAGACAGAACTCCTCGCGCTCGGGGTTCCCCAAGGTGGTGGTCAAAACGAGAAAGAAGCCTTGTTGAACGGCCTCATCCTCCACGCCCCGAACCACTTCCGCATAAAAGGGGCTACTCAAGTCTGGGACGATCACGCCAAGGGTGTCGGTGCGGTGGAGGACCAGGCTGCGGGCAGGCGCATGAGGCCGGTAATTTAGTTTCTTGGCCACCTCCAATACAAGGCGACGCGTCTCGGCACTCACCCCAGGCTTTCCGTTCAGAGCCAGCGAGGCAGTGGCCTTAGAGACGCCACAGGCCCGGGCGATGTCTTCCAACCGCGCCATTTGAATCGGTTTAAAAATACTACGACACCCCCGGCCCTGTCAATAGGGCCGCGGGTCCCGGGAGGAGCTCCGCCTATTCCCCGCCCCTTTACGAGGCTCTTTTGAGGGCCAGCCAAGATGGGCCACAGGACCGAAGGAGCCGCGCCCCCAATGGGATGAACCGGTTTGAAACCGTCTCGAACATGCTTTGCCCGTAACTTTAGCTTTCCCTTAGAATCGACGAAGAGGAGGTGCTCCGCTTGTGCGTGCATGCCTGCGCCGCTTGGCATTATCCCTGTTGGCCACGTTGCCGGTGATTTCGTTGGAGGGCTGCGCAAGTGAGGGCCCCCGCGGTGTGGGTTTACCGGATCTGGAGGAGCGGGTGGAAAACCTGCTGGGCCGCATGACCCTCGCGGAAAAGATTGGACAGATGCTGCAGGTCAATGTGACCCGTCTTATGGGCCACACCCCCTGGGACCGCGGTCCGCTCAACGAGGTTTGGATGCGTCGGGTGCTGGTGGAAGCCGGGGCCGGATCTATCCTCAGTGGGGGAGGGGCCGCCCCGCCGGGCCGGCGGCCTCAGGATTGGGCCCGGATGACCAACGCCATCCAGGAGTTCGCCCGCAAGAACACGCGGCTGGGCATCCCCATCGTCTACGGGGTGGACGCGGTACATGGCCACAACAACGTCCTGGGGGCCACCATCTTCCCGCACAACCTCGGCCTCTCCACCTCCTGGAGCCCTGCGCTCTTCGAGCGCATCGCCGCGGCCACCGCCCAAGACATGAAGGCCACCGGCGTCCATTGGAACTTTGCCCCGGTCTGTGATCTCGCCCGCGATCCCCGCTGGGGGCGGTTCTACGAGACCCTCGGGGAGGACCCCCTTTTGGCCGGGGATCTGGCCATGGCGTTCGTGCGCGGCTTGCAAGCCCAAGGGGTGGCTGCCACAGCCAAGCATTTCGTGGGCTATTCCCAGCCGCTCACCGGGTTCGATCGACAGCCGGCTGACCTCTCTTTGCGCAGCCTGCAGCTATACCACTTGCCCCCCTTTGCCGCCGCCATCCAGGCCGGGGTGAAAACCGTCATGGTGAATTCCGGCTCGGTGAACGGCGTTCCCGTGCACG
Organism: Candidatus Bipolaricaulota bacterium; assembly: GCA_030550535.1. Classification (GTDB taxonomy): domain Bacteria; phylum Bipolaricaulota; class Bipolaricaulia; order Bipolaricaulales; family Bipolaricaulaceae; genus DTER01. Next base: position 2,697 of record JAUQPF010000012.1, on the reverse strand, counting down.
TCTCCTCCTACCTCCTCACGGAGATCCTCCGGAACCAGCTGGGATTTACCGGCGTGGTGGTGAGTGATTGGGAGGACGTGCGCCGCCTGCACACGGTGTATGGAGTCGCCGCCTCCTACAAGGAGGCCATTGCTTTGGCCATCAATGCCGGTGTGGACATGGTCATGGAGCCCTTCCACGCTGAGGAATTTACGCGCCTTTTGCGAGAGCTTGTATGGGAGGGGCGGGTCTCCGAGGCCCGCATCGACGAGGCGGCGCGCCGAATTTTGCGGTTGAAGTTCGAACTTGGCCTTTTTGATGGACCAAGTACGGTGGACCCGCTGCAAGCCGATGCCCAAGTCCTCGGGGCTCATCGAGAGCTTGCGCGGCAAGCTGCGCGCGAATCCATTGTGCTTTTAAAAAACGACGGAATACTCCCGTTTTCTTCGGAGCTGAAAAGCCTGGCCGTGGTTGGCCCCGGAGCGGATAGCGTGCCCATGCTCATGGGGGGTTGGACCATCGATTGGCAGGGGCCGCCGGCGCAGGAGCTGCCCCCCGCCGTCACAATCCTGGCGGGCCTGCGCACCCTCGCCCCGGGCGTGGACGTGCGGCATGCGCGGGGACTGCCTCCGCGACCTGAGCTTTTGCCTGAGGAATTCGTACGCAGGGAGATCGACCGCGCTGTGGAGGTCGCGCATGGGGCAGAAGCGGCCGTGGTGGTGGTTGGGGAGGAGCCCTATGCCGAAGGAATGGGCGATAGGGAAACGCTGAAACTCGATCGCTATCAGCTCGAGCTTATCCAGGCTGTAGCCGCAGCCAATCCCAATACGGTGGTGGTCCTGGTGGCCGGGCGGCCGCTCCTCGTGGAGGCCTTTATTGAAAAGGTGCGCGCGTTCCTCATGGCCCATCTTCCGGGCACCGAAGGGGGGACGGCCGTAGCGGAGATCCTCTTTGGGCACTATAACCCTTCCGCCCGGCTCACCTACTCTTGGCCCCGCTCCCTGGGCCAACTTCCCCTCTTCTACAACGCCTTCCGCACGGCCCGCTATGAGCCACGTTATCCGTTCGGCTACGGCTTGAGCTACACCACCTTTGCGTATGAACGGTTGGAGCTTCCGGAGAAACTGGGCCTTGGGGAACCCCTTAAACTTCGGGTCCTCTTGCGAAATACGGGCCAAAGAGCGGGTTGGGAAGTAATTCAGGTTTACGCCCATCCGGTTTTCTCTCCGGTGCTCGCCCCACGCGAGGCGCTGGTGGCCTACCACCGGGTATATCTCGAGCCGGGTGAACAGCGCTGGGCGGAACTGGAGATTCCCTGGGCACGCCTAGCCCTCATCCCTGGGGATATCCTGGGCCTGGAGGAACCGCAGGTTCTCCCGGGCAAGTATCGGCTACGGGTAGGGGCGCTCCAAGCTCTTTTCCACGTGGAGTAAGGGCCCTATGCCCAGCCAGGAGGACAGGAGATGCCTGGCGAGGAACGGCTCACGCGAAGGGCCTCGGCTGCGGCGATCTGCTGGAGCACCATTTTCCTCGGCGGCGCCTTGACAGCCATGTTGCTCCTCAGCCCAAGCGAGCTCGGCACGGGCCAACCTCAAGTGGCTCCCAAAATCCCACGGCCCATGTGGCGCGGTGTCAACCTCGGCAACGCTTTAGAAGCCCCCTACGAGGGCGCCTGGGGAGTTATCCTGCGGGAGGAATATTTCCGGCTGATCCGGGAGGTGGGCTTCGACACCGTGCGCATTCCTATACGCTGGTCAGCTCATGCGGAAGCCACGCCCCCTTACGCCATCGATGAGCGCTTCTTTCGTCGGGTGGACTGGGCCATCGATCAGGCTCTAAAGCATGGGCTGACAGCGATCATCAACGTTCACCACTACGATGAGCTCGTGGCGGATCCCGAGGGGCATCGCGAGCGGTTTCTGGCCTTATGGGACCAGATCGCCCGAAGGTACGTGGATCGCCCAGGGACACTCCTTTTTGAGCTTCTCAACGAACCGCACAACCGCCTCACAGCCCCGCTCTGGAATCAACTCCTGGCCCAGGCCCTGCGCGTGGTCCGCCAGACCAACCCCACCCGTTGGGTGGTCATCGGGCCGGCGGACTGGAACCATGTGCGAAGCCTCCCCACTTTGGAGTTGCCCAAGGATGATCCCTACATCCTCGTGACCTTTCATTACTACGAGCCCTTCCCCTTCACCCACCAAGGGGCCGCCTGGGTTCCGGGGAGCATGGCCTGGCTGGGAACGAAGTGGGAGGGACGACAGGAAGAAAAGCAGGCTATCGAGCGTGATCTGGACTTTGCCGTGCTATGGGCCCAGCAACACGATCGCCCTTTGTTCCTCGGAGAATTTGGCGCTTACAGCCGCGCGGATCTCCCCTCGCGTGTGCGCTGGACGGAGTTCGTGGCCCGCCAGGCGGAGGCCCGCGGCATCCCCTGGTGCTATTGGGAATTTTGCTCCGGTTTTGGGATCTATGACCCCCGCGCCCAGAGGTGGCGCGAAGAGCTCCTTCGGGCGCTTATTCCCCTGCCTTAGCTTGCTCTCCGCTTTGCAAAAGTTCCTCAAGCTGGAGGGCGTTTTCGGGAGCCCAGGCGTTCCAGTCGTTGTTGAAGTAGATGAACACCCGCCCCACCGGAAGCCCCTGGATCCGCGCGGCCCAGGTCCGGAGCTCCCGAAGGGAGTAACGGTACGCATACCAAGCCCCTTCCCCATCAAAGCG
>JAUQPF010000038.1 GCA_030550535.1 Candidatus Bipolaricaulota bacterium | reverse complement strand
GGTTTGGGGCTTTGGGGCGCGGCCCAGGCCCCGCGGGTGGGTGGGGAGCTCGTCATCGCCTTCGGAACGGACCCGGAATCGCTGGATCCCAACAAGATCACATCCGCGCCGGCAGGGATGGTGCTCACCCACATCGCTGAGACCCTCCTCACCATGACCGAGGAGCTGGAGGTGGCCCCGCTCCTCGCGGAATCCTGGGAGTTCTCCGAGGATGGGCTTTCGCTGACCTTGTATTTGCGCAAGGGCGTGAAGTTCCACGATGGCACGCCCTTCAACGCCGAGGCCGTGAAGGTGAACCTCGAGCGGTTCCGCAAGGCTACTTTCGCGTTCCTGCTCTTCCCGCGGGTGCAGACCATTGAGGTGGTGGACGAGTACACGGTGCGCCTGAATCTGGACCAACCTTTTGCTCCCCTTGTGGCCCACCTCACCCACAACTTCGTGGCCATGGTGAGCCCCAAGCAGATCGCCGAGCTCCCCGAGGGCCAGGAGATCATGGCTCCCGTGGGGACGGGCCCGTTCAAGTTCGACAAATGGGTGCGCGGTGAGTACGTGCGCATCGTGCGCAACGATGAGTACTGGGGTCCCAAACCCTACGTGGACGCCGTGGTGTTCCGGGTCGTGCCCTCCGACGCCACCCGGCTCGTGCTCCTGGAGACCGGCCAAGTGCACGCCATCATGCGCGTGCCCCCCATGGATGCCCCGCGCGTGGCCGCCACCCCGGGTCTGGAAGTGGTCAAGGTCCCCAGCGTGCGCACGATCTACATCGCCTATAACTACCAGCGGGCACCCTGGACGGATGTGCGGGTGCGCCAGGCCCTGAACTACGCGGTGGACAAAGAGGCCATCGTGGAGGAGATCCTGGGCGGGGCCGGCGGCGTGTCCGACGCGCCCATCATGCCCCTCATCTTCGGGTACGCCCCGCAGAAGCCCTACCCCTACGATCCGGAGAAGGCCCGCAAGCTCCTGGACGAGGCGGGCATCCCCAGGGGCTTCAAGTGCACCCTGTACCATCCCACCGGCCGGTACATGATGGACGCGGCCATCGCTGAGGCCGTCCAGGCGTATCTGCGCGAGGTGGGCATTGAGGCTGAGCTCATCACCATGGAGTGGGCAGCCTATCTTGCGTTCCTGCGCAAACCCGTGGAGGAGGCGACCTTCGACATGTTCATGCTCGGCTGGGGCTGCGTGACCCTGGACGCGGATTACGGTCTCTTCCCGCTCTTCCACACAAGCGAGTGGGCGCCGAAGGGGTCCAACCGCAGCTTCTACTCCAACCCCGTGGTGGACGCGCTTTTGGAGCAGGGCCGCGTCACCCCCGATCCCGAGGCCCGCAAGGCCATCTATGCCGAGGCCATCCGGGTCCTTTGGGAGGACGCGGGCTGGCTCTTCCTCCACTATGAGGTGCAGATCAACGCCCAGAGCACCAAGGTGAAGGGGCTCATCCACCACCCGCGCGAGTACATCCTGGCCCACCGCGCCTGGCTTGAATAGGGAGGAGGGAGGACGGAGGGGCCCGCCAGGCCGGCGGGCCCCTTTTCCATGCTGAGCTACCTCGTCCGCCGCTTACTCGTGGCCATCCCCACCCTGCTTGGGGTCACCTTCATCGTGTTCAGCATCGTGCGGGTTCTGCCGGGCGACCCCGCCCAGGCCATGGCCGGCGTCCATGCCACCCAGGAGTACATCGAACGGGTGCGCAAAGAACTGGGCCTGGATCTCCCCATGCACGTCCAGTATGCGCGCTTCCTGGGCGGCCTTCTCCGAGGGGACCTTGGGCGTTCGCTGCGCACCGGCCTTCCCGTGGGTGAAGAGGTGTGGACGAGGTTCATCCCCACCTTGGAGCTCACGGCCGCAAGCCTCTTCCTCACCTTGATCCTTGGGATCACCGTCGGCATCCTCTCCGCCACGAAACCCTATTCCCTCTACGACCACGCCAGCATGTTCCTCTCGCTTGCGGGCCTTTCCATGCCCGTGTTCTGGTTGGGGCTCATGCTCATGCTCCTTTTCTCGGTGCGGCTGGGATGGTTTCCGGCCGCCGGCCGGGGAGGCCTCCGCCACCTCGTCCTCCCCTCCGTGACCCTTGCCGCCTCCTCCGTTGCCCTCGTGGCGCGCTTCACCCGCTCCACGCTCCTTGAGGTTCTGCGCCAGGAGTACATCACCACCGCGCGGGCTAAAGGCGTACGGGAATCAAGGGCCATCTTCGTGCACGCCCTGCGCAACGCCCTCATCCCCATCGTGACCATCGTGGGCCTGCGGTTCGGAGCCCTCCTTTCCGGTGCCGTCCTCACGGAGACCGTGTTCGCCTGGCCCGGGGTGGGGCGGCTCGTGGTGGACTCCGTGAGCGCTCGGGATTACCCCGTGATCCAGGGAGCAGTCCTCGTCATCGCTGCCTGCTTCGTGTTCATCAACATCGCCGTGGACCTGCTCTATGGGGTCATCAACCCCCGCATCCGCTACGACTAGGCCATGGGCACCCTGCGCCGCCTCATCCGCCATCGTCTGGCCCTGTTCGGGGCCCTCGTGGTCCTGATCTTCGCTGTGTTCGCCATCTTCGCCCCTTACATCGCCCCCCACGATCCCTATCGCTTCTCTTTGGCCAAAAAACTCCAGCCGCCCTCGAGCCTCCACCCCTTGGGCACGGACGAACTGGGCCGGGACCTCCTCTCCCGCATCATCTACGGCACCCGGGTCTCCCTCATGATGGCCCTCATCTCCGTGGCCATTGGGCTCGTGGTGGGGGTGCCCATCGGCGCCCTTTCCGGCTTCTACGGAGGGGTGTTCGACCTTTTGGTCCAACGGGGGGTGGACATCCTCTTGGCTTTCCCGGGGATTCTCCTTGCCATCGTGGTGGTGGCCATCCTTGGGCCGGGGCTTTGGAACGCCATGTTGGCTGTGGGGATCTCCTTCATCCCCACCTACGTGCGGGTGGTGCGCGGCTCCGTTTTGGAGCTCAGGGAAAAGGAGTTCGTGGAGGCTGCGCGGGCCCTGGGCACGGGAAGCCTGGCCATCATCGGCCGCCACATTCTCCCCAATTGCCTGGCCCCCATCATCGTCCTTTCCACGCTGCAGCTGGCTTCCGCCATTCTCTGGGCCTCGGGCCTGGGCTTTTTGGGCTTGGGCGCGCAGCCGCCCACCCCGGAGTGGGGCACCATGCTCGGCCGCAGCCAGGTGTACATCCGCGCTGCTCCCCATGTCGCCATCTTTCCGGGGTTGGCCATCGCCCTCGCCGTCCTGGGGTTCAACCTCCTTGGGGATGGCCTGCGCGACGCCCTCGACCCCCGGTTGAAGGGGCGCTTTTAGGAAGACACCTTTCCCCTGGCCCCTCCCTATCCCCCTCGTTACACTCCTTTCGAGGTGATGCCATGGCGATCATCGAGGACGTCTGGGCGCGGGAGATCCTGGACTCGCGGGGGAACCCCACGGTGGAGGTGGAGGTGCTCCTGGACGACGGGACGGAGGCCCGTGCGGCCGTGCCCTCCGGCGCCTCCACCGGGACCTATGAGGCCTTGGAACTGCGCGACAAAGACAAGCGCTACCACGGGAAGGGCGTGCTTCAAGCCGTGCGCAACGTGAACGAGATCATCGCCCCGGAAATCGTCGGCCTGGATCCCCTCTGGCAGGAGGACATCGACGCCCTCCTCGTTGAGCTCGACGGGACCCCTAACAAGAGCCGGCTGGGGGCCAACGCGATCCTTGGGGTTTCCCTGGCCGTGTGCAAGGCCGCAGCGGCCTCCTTGGGACTCCCCCTTTTCAAGTACCTGGCGGGGGCGCGCTCCGGCCGCCTGCCCCTCCCCCTCATGAACGTGATCAACGGCGGGGTCCACGCCGACAGCGGCTTGGCCATCCAGGAGTTCATGATCGTGCCTGTGGGCGCGGAGACCTTCGCCGAGGCCCTGCGCTACGGGGCCGAAGTCTTTCACACCCTGAGGAAACTCCTCAAAAGCGAGGGCTATTCGGTGGCTGTGGGCGACGAAGGAGGGTTTGCCCCGCGCCTTCCCACCGATGAGGAGGCTCTGAAATTCCTGGTGCGGGCCATCGAGGAGACCGGGTATGAGCCCGGAAAGGATGTGGCCCTGGCTTTGGACTGTGCGGCCACCTCCTTCTTCGATCCCGACCGAGGCACCTACGCCCTCGGGGGCGAGCGCACCGCCCGCGACTTGGTGGAGCTCTATGAGGAGTGGGTCCGACGCTACCCCATCCTCTCCATCGAGGACGGCATGGCTGAGGAGGACTGGGAAGGCTGGGCCCTCCTCACCGAGCGCTTGGGGAAGAAGGTCCAACTCGTGGGGGATGACGTCTTCGTGACCAATCCCGAGCGGCTCCGGCTGGGCATCACCCGCAAGGTGGCCAACGCCATCCTCATCAAGCTCAACCAGATCGGCACGGTGACGGAGACCCTCGCCACCATGGAGCTCGCCCAGGGCGCCGGCTACGGGTGCATCATCTCCCACCGCTCGGGCGAGACGGAGGACGTGTCCATCGCGCATTTTGCCGTGGGCACGGGCTGCGGCCAGATCAAAACCGGGTCCCTTTCGCGCTCGGAGCGCGTGGCCAAGTACAACGAGCTTCTGCGCATCGAGGACCTCTATGAGCCGCCCATGGCGCGGTGGCCTGGGCGCTAAGCTCACCCTGGCCCTCGTCCTTTTGGGCCTGGCGGGGCTGGGGACCCTGTTTGGGCTGCGGGCCTACGCCCTCCACGAGGCCCAACGAAACGTGTGGCGCCTGCGCGAGGAGCAAGCCGCGCTCCAGGCGGAGATCCAGGCCCTGCAGCTTGCCGTGAGGGAGACGGAGAGGCCGGAGACGGTGGAACGGATGGCCCGGGAGGTGCTGCGCTGGGGATATCCTGACGAGGAGCTCGTGATCCTGATCCGCCGGAGGTGAGGATGGGTTTTGTGCACCTGCACGTGCACTCCGAATACTCCCTTTTGGACGCGATGTGCCGCATCCCTGAGCTCGTGGAGGCCGCAAAGAGGTGCGGCATGAGTGCCCTAGCCCTCACCGACCACGGCGTCCTCTCCGGAACCATCAAGTTCTACCAGGCCTGCGAAGAGGTGGGGATCAAGCCGATCCTCGGGGCCGAGCTCTACGTGGCCCAGGGCTCCCGCTTCGCCCATGACCCCGTGCAGGACCGCTCGCCCTACCACCTCGTGGTGCTGGCCCAGAACGCGGAGGGCTGGCGGAACCTCCTTGTCCTCGTGAACCGCGCCCACACCGAGGGGTTTTACTACAAGCCCCGTGTGGATCTGGACCTTCTTTCCGAGCACAACCGCGGCCTCATCGCCCTTTCCTCCTGCGAATCGGGCGAAGTGCAAAGGCTTCTCCGCCAGGGGAGGGAGGCGGAGGCCCGCCGCGCCGCCGGGCGCCTTGCCGAGATCTTCCAGGGGCGCTTCTACATCGAGCTTCAAGACCATAACCTCGAGCGGGGGAATGAGCTCATCCGCAAGCAGCTCGCCCTGGCCAAGAAACTGGGGCTTCCCGTGGTGGCCACGGCCGACGTGCACTACATCCGTCCTGAGGATGCCGAGGCCCACCAGATCCTCATCAACATCCAAGCGGGGAAGAAGCTAAGCGACCCCGACGCCCGGAGCTTCGAGGGCACGGATTACCACTTCCTGAGCGCGGAGGAGATGGCCCTCAAGTTCCGGGAGATCCCGGAGGCCCTGGAGAACACCCTGAGGATCGCGGAGAGCTGCGAGCTTAGGCTCGCCTTTGACCAGCGTCTCCTTCCCCGCTTTCCCGTGGAGGGCCGCACGCCGCAAGAAGAGCTGGAGCGGCGGGCCTGGGAGGGCGCACGCCTCCGCTATGGGGAGGAAATCCCCAAGGAGGTGCGCGAGCGCCTCGCCTACGAGCTTTCTGTGATCGGGAGGATGGACCTCGCCCCGTACTTTCTCATCGTCGCGGACTTCGTGGACTACGCGCGCCGGCGGGGGATCCCGGTGGGGCCGGGTCGGGGCTCCGCCGCCGGGTCCCTTACGGCCTACTGCCTGGGCATCACCCAGGTGGATCCCCTGAAATTCGGGCTCCTTTTTGAGCGCTTCTTGAACCCCGAGCGCGTGAGCCTCCCCGACATCGACATCGACTTCTGCATGCGCCGAAGGGACGAAGTCCTGGCCTACGTCGCCGAAAAATACGGACGCGACCACATCGCTCAGATCGGCACCTTCGACCGCATGGCCTCCCGCTCGGTCATCCGGGATGTGGCTCGTGTCCTTGGCCTCCCCTACGAGAAGGCTGACCGCATCGCCAAGCTCGTTCCCTTCGGCATGCCCCTCGCTCAAGCGGTGGAGCAGATTCCCAAACTCAAGGAGTACGCGGAGGAAGAGCCCAAGCTCTTCGCCATCGCCCTAAGGCTCGAGGGACTTCTGCGCAACGCCTCCACCCACGCCGCCGGCGTGGTCATCGCCCCCGAGCCCCTGGAAAAGTTCGTGCCCCTCCTGCGTCTCCCTGACGACCAGTTCGTGACCCAGTTCGATATGCACGATCTGGAGGCCTTGGGCCTCCTCAAGATGGACTTCCTGGGCCTGCGGAACCTCACCATCCTCTCCGATGTGCAAAGGCTCCTCCGGGAGCGGCGGGGCCTGGAGGTGAAGCTCGAGGAGATCCCCCTGGATGACCCCGCCACCTACGAGCTTCTGCGCTCGGGCGCCACCACCGGGGTGTTCCAGCTGGAATCCGCGGGGATGCGCGCCCTCATCCGGAGGCTTGCGCCCACGGAGTTCCGGGATCTCATCGCCATCCTCGCCCTCTACCGTCCCGGCCCCTTGGAGTCGGGCATGGTGGACGACTACATCGAGCGCAAGCACGGCCGCCAGCCCGTGACCTATCCCCACGAGCGCGTGCGCGACATCCTTGAGGAGACCTACGGCCTTCCCATCTACCAGGACCAGGTGATGCTCATGGCCCAGAGGCTTGCGGGCTTCACCCTGGCCGAGGCGGACCTTTTGCGCAAGGCCATGGGCAAGAAGAAGCCCGAGGTCATGGCGGAGATGCGGGCCCGCTTCGTAAGCGGCTGTGTCCAAAACGGAATCCCCGAGGCGGAGGCGGAGGCCATCTTTGCGGACATCGAGAAATTCGCGAGCTACGCGTTTGCCAAGGCCCACGCCGCCGCCTACGCCTTCATCACCTATTGGACCGCCTACTTCAAGGCCCATTTCCCCACGGAGTTCATGGCCGCCCTCCTCACCTCCGTTCAGGACAACATCGAGAAGGTGGCCGCCTACATCGAGGAGTGCCGGGGGATGGGAATCCAGGTCCTCCCCCCCGATGTGAACGAAAGCGACGTGGGGTTCACCCCGGTGGGCGAGGGGAGGATCCGGTTTGGGCTGGGCGCCATAAAACACGTGGGGGAGAGCGCGGTGGAGGCGATCCTCGCGGCCCGCGCCACCGGCCCGTTCCAGGACTTTTGGGACTTCTGCTTCCGGGTGGACCCCGAGCGGGTGAACCGGGAGACCCTGGAGTGCCTGATCAAGGCGGGGGCGTTGGACCGTTTCGGCCTCACCCGCAAGGCCATGATGGCCCTGGTGGAGGAGGGCCTGCGTCTGGCCCAAAGGGTGCGCAAGGAAAGGCTCTCCGGCCAGGCCAGCCTCTTTGAGGAGACCTTGGTCATCCCCAACCTCCCCGTGACCTCCGAGGAGTACCCCAAAGAGGAGCTTTTGCGCTTCGAAAAGGAGCTTTTGGGCCTGTACCTCTCCGGCCACCCCTTGGACCTCTACGAGGGAAGAATTCGGGAGCTCGGGGCAGTGCCCTTGGCCGAAAGCTTGGGCAAAACGGGCGCGTTCCTGGTTGCGGGCCGCGTGAAAAACCTGAAAACCGTGGCCACGCCGGAAGGCCATATGGCCTTCTTCACCCTGGAGGACAAGACGGGCGAGGCCGAGGTGGTGGTCCGCCCCAAGGTCTGGGAGAAGTGTTCTGGGCTGCGCGAAGAGGACGTGGTGGCCGTTCAAGTGCTGTGGACGGAGCGCAACGGGGTGGCCCGGCTCGCGGCCCTGGCCGTGGAGCCCTTGAGCCGGCCCACCTCCCTCACCCGCTGTTGGATCCGCATACCTTTGGAGATCCTGCGCGAAGAAAAGGTGGAGGAGCTTCTCCGGGTGGTGGCCGACCACCTGGGGCCGGTGCCGCTGGGCCTGGTCATCGTGGACGGGGAGCGGGAGGCGCGGGTGTTGGCAGGTCCCCGCTACTACGTGCAGCCCACCCCGGAGCTTGGGGAGGCCCTGCGGCGGCTGGGCGCGGAAATGGTGCTGGAATAATGCGCATTCCTTCGGTGGTGAAGATCCTGCTCCCCGGGATGGGGGTGAAGCGCTGGTTCTTTCTAGCCGCCGGCGGGGTGGTGCTCCTGGTGTTCGGCGCCTTTTGTCTCCTTGGGGAAGAAGGGATGCGCGGACTCTATCAAGCGTTCCTCCGGTTTCTTCCGGCCCTTTGGCGGCCGGCGGTGGGCGCGGCCCTCGCCGCCGGGGGCTCCCTCGCCCTCGCCCTGGGCACGGGCATGATGGTCCGGGGCGTCCTGCGCGCCGTCGCCCCAAAAAGCGAGGGTTCCGTAGCTGAGGCCCTCTATCAGGCCCGCGTCCTCAAGAAGGCGCCCAACGTGGTGGCCGTGGGCGGCGGAACCGGCCTCTCCAACCTCCTCCGCGGCGTCAAGCATTACACCGCCAACCTCACCGCGGTGGTCACGGTCATGGACACCGGCGGGAGCTCAGGCCGCCTGCGCCGGGAGCTCGATGTGCTCCCGCCTGGGGATGTGCGCAACTGCCTCCTTGCTTTGGCGGAGGACGAGGAGCGCATGGCCAAATTCCTGCAGCACCGGTTCACCGCGGGGGAGGGCCTTGCCGGCCACGCCCTGGGCAACATCCTTTTGGCCGGTTTGGAACAGGCTACAGGGAGCTTCGATCGGGCCATCGAGGAGGCCAGCTACTTCCTTTCCGTGCGGGGCCAGGTCCTGCCCGCCACCCTGGACAAGGTGCAACTGGTGGCGGAGCTCGCCGACGGCCGCACCGTGGAGGGCGAGGCGGAGATCGCCGCGGACCCCACCCCGATCCGGCGCGTGTGGCTTTCCGCGCCCGCCCGGGCCTACGAGCGCGCCCTCCAGGCCATTGAAGCCGCCGACGTGATCCTCATCGGCCCAGGAAGCCTCTACACCAGCATCCTCCCCAACCTCCTGGTGGAGGGGATTGCCGCGGCCATCAACCGCGCCCAGGCCGAGAAATTCGTGATCATGAACCTCATGACCGAGCCCGGGGAGACCCTTGGCTACACCGCCTACGACCATCTGAAGGTGCTCGCCCAATACTTGGATCTGCGGCGGTTCACGGGGGTCATCGTGAACACGGAGCCCCCGCCTCCGGAGATCCTCGCCCGCTACCGCGCGGAGGGAAGCGAGCCGGTCGAGGACGATCTGCGGGGGCCGAAAACCTTTGGAATGCGGGTGATTCGCGCCCCGCTCCTCGCCGTGGTGGAAATGGAGGGGAAACCCACGGTGAAGCATGATCCCTGGAAGCTTGCGAAGCTCCTCACCCGGGAAAGCCGGGCCCTGCGGCGTTCTTGGACCCGCTGGTTCAACCCTTAGACGTCCACCACGCCCTGGGCGATCCAGGTTCCGTTTTGCTCCTCCACCTTCACCCAGTTGTAGGTTGCAGCCTTCACGTCGATTCCGGCTTTGTGCTTTTGGGGGTCGAACCTTTCGCCCAGAGCCTGGCCTGCGACCCGATAGCCCTGGTCCACCTTGTCGATGCGCAAAAGGAAGCGGCTGAAGAGCATCCCCTGCGTGTCGCGCAGGAACAAAAGCTCCGCGAGAAAACGCACAAAAAGGTCCTCCAAAGTGTCCGCCTCGACCTCGAAGGGAACGGATTCCTTGGGCTCGATCGTCTCAAGGTCGGCCATGAGGGAGAACATGGCCCGGGCCGCCTCGGCGAAAGCCTCCTCAGGGGTCGCGCCGATCCCGCGCACGCCCATGTCCGAGGGATGGGGGATGAACTCGTAGGGCATCCCTAGCCTCCGAATTTCCAGGTGGCGAGGGGCGTGTATTTGGCCCCTTCCGGCCGAAGCTCCGAACGCATGAGGGTCAGCCCTTCAATCTTGGCCTCGGGGATAGGGGGAAGAGGCCGCGCCAAGAGCGCCCGCAGGTCCTTAGGGTTTTTGAACCGTGCCAAAGTCACGTGAGCCACGGGCTCCTTTTTCTCGGGCGGAAAACCCAGGGCCCGTACGCCCTCTTCCACCCGCCGGCAAAGCTCGCGGAACTCCGGGGGCTCGGCTTTCGGGCCCACCCAGAGGACCCGCGCCGCCTTGGGCTGAGGAAAACCGCCCAGGACCTCCAACTTCACCCCAAACGGTTGGGCCTCCCCCGCCGCGTTCTTCCCCAGCTCCAGAAGCTCCGGGACCCGTTCCTCTTGGACCTCCCCAAGGAAACGCACGGTGAGGTGGTAGTTTTCCGGGGGAACCCAGGATCCGTCCCCCAGGGAACCGCGGCACTGGCGGGCCACCTCGGCCAGGACCTGCCGCACCTCCTCCCCTAGCTCCAGGCAAAAGAAAAGGCGCACAAAGGAAATTATAAACGCGGCTCGACCCTAGCCGGGTACACTTCGAGACCCATGGCTGAAGCGCTATACCTGAAGGGGCCGGTGATCCACGATTTCCCTTATCCGCCGGAGCGCCGGAAGTGCCCCCACCGGGCCCTTGTGTCCCTAACCCCTGCGGGAAGCTGCCCGCACCTCTGCCCCATGTGCTACGCCCGGGCCTACCCCTGGAGCCAGGAGGAACCCGCTTTCTACGCGAACACCCCGGCGAAGCTCGCCGGCGAGCTCGAGAGGGTGGAGATATGCCCGCCCCTCTACATCAGCCAGGTCACCGACCCCCTCCAACCCGTGCCAGAGATCCGCGAGCTCACCGCCCAAGTGGTGGAGGTGGCGATTCGCTACGGAGTCGCCTTCCACCTCATCACGAAAAGCGGGGAGGGTGTGCTTTGGCTTCTGCGCCGGGTGCCGGCGCTTTTGGAATACCCGCGGTGGTGGCTTTCCCTGACGATCGAGGCCCCGCCGGAAAAGCAGCCGATCACAAGCCCGCGCGCCTCCTCCGTTTGGGAAAGGCTCAGGGCTTTGGAACGATGCGCGAAAGCCGGGATCTTCGTGGTGGTGCGCACGGACCCCGCGATTTGGGGCTTGGTCCGCGAGGAGGACGAGATATGGATCCTCGACCATGCCCGGGAGGCCGGGGCACGCCACATCATCTCCGCCCTGGGCCACTTCAACCGGCTCTCCTTTTCCCGCCTTTTGGAGGCCCTGCGCGCCGCCGGCCGAAAAAGGGAGGCGGAGGAGGTGGCCCGGACCTACAAACGAGAAGGGGAAGACGCCGGTTTCTTCCGCGCGGCCTCCATCCTTCACGCTCCGCTGGCGCTGCGCCAGGCGTTCCACCGGTTCATGCGGGAGGAGGCGGAGGCCCGGGGGATGACCTACGCCGCCTGCTTGGAGATGGGAAGGGAATGGGACTCCCCGGGGATCCCCCACTGCGAGGCCGCGCCCATGGGACGCCTCGCAAGAAAAGGGCCTTCCGGACAGTTTGAGCTCCTCCCCGATTGTTTTGGGGACTGCCTCCGCCACTGCCCTGATCCCCAGCGCCCTCCGTGCGGCCGCCCAGAGCTTCTGCGCCAGTACCCTTATAAGCTCACCAGCCTGCTCCCCCAGCCCTCGCCCTTCTGGCCATAGCTGCGACGCTCCCCGCCCTCCTGCCTAACCCAAGCCAGCCCTTTCCTCACCGCCGCAATCCCCTCTCCGCGGGGGAGAGGGCCAGGATGAGGGGAACTCCCTTGCCTCTAAGCGCGACAGCGCTTGGAACGGGTACAATCGCGCGGATACGTGCAAGGAGGTGAAGGACGATGTCCCAGGCATGGCGCGGCCCTTTGGAGCGCATCGACCAGTACCGCTGGAAGATCCCGCGCACCTACAAGAAGGAGATGCGCACCGACGGCATCATCTACGCTTCGGAAAAGATGATCCCCACGATCTGTGAGGACCAGGCGCCGGAGCAGGTGGCCAACGTGGCCTGCCTTCCGGGCATCGTGGGCTACTCCATGGCCATGCCCGACATCCACTTTGGCTACGGCTTTCCCATCGGCGGCGTGGCCGCCTTCGACGTGAAGGAGGGCGTGGTCTCCCCCGGTGGGGTGGGCTACGACATCAACTGTGGGGTGCGCTTCATCCGCACCAACCTCACCGTGGAGGACGTGAAGCCCCGCCTTCCCGCCCTTTTGGACGCGATTTTCCAGAACGTCCCCTGCGGGGTGGGAATGGGCGGGAAGATCAAGGTCACCGCGGAGGAGCTGCGCCAGGTGATGGTGAAGGGCGCGCGCTGGGCGGTGGAGCGGGGCTTCGGTTGGCCCGAGGACCTCGAGCACTGCGAGGAGGGCGGCGCTCTTGCGGGCGCGGATCCCGCGGCGGTCTCGAGCCGCGCGGTGGAGCGGGGCCGGCCTCAGCTCGGAAGCCTTGGCGCCGGAAACCACTTCCTGGAGATCCAGGTGGTGGAGGAAATCTACGAACCCGCCATCGCCGCGAAACTCGGGGTCACCGCCAAGGGCCAGGTCACGGTGATGGTCCACACCGGCTCCCGCGGCTTTGGGCACCAGGTGTGCGACGACTACCTCCAGGTGATGCAAAACGCCGTGCGTAAGTACGGCATCTATCTTCCGGATCGGCAGCTTGTGTGCGCGCCCGTGGAGTCCCCGGAGGGGAAACGTTACTTTGCGGCCATGGCCTGCGCCGCCAACTTCGCCTGGGCCAACCGCCAGATGATCACCCACTGGGTGCGCGAGGCCTTCGAGCAGGTGTTCAAAAAGAGCGCCAAAGAACTGGGGCTCTTTGTGATCTACGATGTGGCCCATAACATCGCGAAAATCGAGGAGCACACGGTGGATGGACGCAAGGTCACGGTGTGTGTGCACCGCAAAGGCGCCACGCGAGCCTTCCCGCCCGGGCATCCCGCGGTGCCTAAGGACTACCGGGAAATTGGTCAACCCGTTTTGGTTCCGGGCGACATGGGGACGCTTTCCTACATCCTTGTGGGGACGGAGCGGGCCATGCAGGAGACCTTCGGCTCCAC
>JAUQPF010000009.1:66904-73601 GCA_030550535.1 Candidatus Bipolaricaulota bacterium | reverse complement strand
GCCTACGCTTACTACGGGAGGACCGATCGGTGCAGCTACGACACGGGGGCCCGCACCATGGGCATCCTCACCTCGCCCGTGATCGAAATCCCCGCCAACACCACCCTCACCCTCCAGTTCGACTTCGCCCGCCATGTGGAGTACTACACCCGCGCGACCCGCGACCGCACGTACGTCCAGATCCGCCTCGGCTATGTACGTATTGTGGGCGGACGTGAACGCATAACTTGGGGGAGCTGGCGCACGATCTGGGCCCGGAGCTCCCGCGATCCATCCCCAGAGTGCGGCACCGCCACCTACAACTTCCAAAGCGGCCGGAATACGCGCCTGCAGATCCGCTTCGTGTTTGACTCCGTGAACCGTTTGGACAACAACTACCCCGGCTGGGCCATCGACAACGTGGTGGTCAAGCCCGCCACGGGTCTACAGCCTGCATTTCTGGAGGTGGCGGACATCGGCCTGGGCTGGGAGGAGCCCATGGAGGCCGAGGCCCTCAAAGTGGTCAACACGCCCAACCCCGTGCGCGACGTCCACACCACCACGTTCACCGTGCTCGGGGTGGAGGCCGAGGCCATGCGGGTGGAGGTGTACGACCTCACCGGCCGCCTCGTGTGGAAGGCTGAGGCCCTGGGCAACGAGCTCGTCTGGCACACCGAGGACCTCACCGGGCTCCCCTTGGCCAACGGCGTCTACCTCTACATCGCCTACGTGAAGGTGGATGGCGAATGGATCCGGCTTGAGCCGCAGAAGCTCGTGATCCTGCGGTGAAAGAAAGGAACGGGGGCGATCCGTCCGGCGATCGCCCCCCTTTTCTTTGTTTTGGAGGAGCAATGCGGAGGCACCTGGTTTTCGCAGTTTTAGGTCTTGCGGTTTTGGGGGCGGCGCAAGAGGTGCCGCCGGGTGTGGACGCGGCGAGTTTTGCCCGTATTGGGATCGGCGGCTGGCCCCTGGCGCTCGGCGGGGCCTACGTGGCCCTGGCCGAGGGGCCCACGGCCGGCTACTGGAACCCCGCGGGCCTGACCTACCTCCAGGGCTTTGCCGCGGAGGGGATGTATACGAACTGGCTGGGCGCAGGCATCCACTACCAGCACCTGGGGCTTGGGGGCTACCCGCCCCTGGGCGAGACGCGGCCCACCCTGCGGATCGGGGAAATCCCCCTCACCTTCGCCCTGAACTGGCTTTCCGTGATGGTGCCTGACATCCCCTGGATTGAGGAAGGCGGGGCTGCGGGGACGTTCACCGCTTGGTCCCACCTCTTCCTCCTCTCGGTGGGGTTTCCCTGGGGAGAGGGGGGCGCGCTCGGGGCCACCCTCAAGGTCTACCACGATCGCATCCTGGAAGGGGTGAGCCTGGGGGTGGGCCTTGATCTCGGCGTTCTTTGGGAGACCGAGATTGCGGGCCAGACCCTGCGCTTAGGCTTGGTGACCACAGACGTGGGCTCCTCCCGGATCCAGTGGTACGGGACCACAGGCGAGCCCGTGAACTTCGTGCCCTGGCTGGTGCGGGCGGGAGCAGCCCTCCTCCTTTGGGAGGAAAGACTCGTCCTCGCTGTGGCTGCCGAGCGCGGGGTGGACCGGCCCCGCTTTGAGCGGGTGCGCCTGGGCGCCGGGGTGCGGGTGGAGTTCCTCTCCCTGGGCGTGGGCTGGGACCAACCCCTCTATGGCGAGCCCGGCCGCTGGAGCGCGGGGCTACGGATCACACCCCTGGACTGGCTCACCCTGGAGTACGCCTTCCTTCCCGCGCCCTTGGGCGACTCCCACTGGCTCTCCCTTAGGCTGGCCTTTTGAACAGAGGGTGAATGGGGGCTGAGCGAACCCTCACACTTCGATGCCCACAGGTTTTACCTCATCGCCCACGAACGTGCCCGGGCCTAAGGCCTCGAACTCCTCGGGCGTGTATCCCAAGGCCTGGATGGGCTCCATCACCCGTACCGCCGCCATGCCGAGGAGCTCCAAGCGTTCGCGCAAGTTTTTGCCGACAAAGCTGCGGGACACCACAACAAGATCGGTGTCGCTAAGGTCGTGAGAGGCCCCACGGGCGCGGGAGCCATACAGAATGACCCTCTCAGGCTTAATTCCCAACTCGCACAACGCTTTTTTGAAACGCTCTACGGCTTCAACTGTTCGTGGATCCATGCCACCACCCTCCGCGCTCCCTCCAAATACGCGCGGGCCACCTCCTCGGTGTATGCCGAACGCAGAGCGGTAAGGTCGGGAGGATAGCGCACTGCAGTGGAAATCCCTGAGAGCTTGCCGATGAAATCGCGACTCTCCTCTGGTGGGCTGAGCTCAGCTTGCTTAAGCAGGGCGACCAAGTCGTGGGTTTTAGGAGGCGTGCGCCCAGTCTTCTCTTGAACCTTAGCTCTCCGGGCCTTTTCCACAGCCAAGTGGCACAAAAAAGCAACGTAGGAAAAATGACGGGCGCGCAGCATGTCTTCAGCGACTTCCAAATCGTAATGGGCTAAATCAAGCCAGTGCCGAGCTTCTGGCATACCCTCCACAACGGAGACCTCTTATCGGCTCGGCCCCATGGTAGCTTGCCTCGCCAAAACCGCAAGCCGTTGAAAGGAAGCCCACGGTACGTTTGGCAGCGCTCCCGGAACTAAAAAGAAGAAAAAAGGAGCGCAGAGCCCAAGGAAGCCAGGGGCGGTGCAAGATAAAAGGCCCACTCCCAGTCGGTAACGGAGGCGAAAAGGAAGGCGAGACCCGTTCCAAGGCTTGCGCCCAAAAGGCTTGGCACGGGGTCGCTTAAAAGACGGAAATGCCATCCGGTCCAGGTCACGCCGGCCCAGGCGCCCAGCGTGGCTCCCACGGCGTAGCCCACGTAGGCCGCAAGGATGGGAGCCAGGACCCCATTCACGAGGCCGATTCCCAAGGCCTGCACGGCCAAGGAAGCAACTTGGGCCCCCACGTACCCGCCGACGTAGCCCAAAACCGTGCCTGCAGCCACTTGCAGCCCAAAGATTTCCCAAGAAGCTGTCACCGGGGCCCCGGCCAAGACCATGACCAAAAAACCTGCAGCCAAAGCTCCGTGCCATTGCATTGCTACCCTCCATAAGCCCTTGCCAAGCAGGTTCAAAAGGTCAGGGTGAAGAACCCGCCCGGACCGTTATAGATCAACACGCAGTGCGCGAGCACATCCCGGCCAATGAGGACGATCAGCTCTCGATCCGCAATCCTTAGTCCTTTGAGATCTACGCCGATCACGGAGGCGAATTCGATATCCAGGCCTTCCGCAGGAAAACGTAGCCGCGCAGGATACAGATACTGAGGGACCATTCCTCCAGCGGTGGCCGTCCGAACCACCCCTACTGGAGAAAGCCCCAGCTTTTGCAACACGCTCGCGTCGACGCAGCTACGCGTGGCTCCTGTATCCAGAAGGGCCCAGCCCCCCACCGGTGCGGGAATGGGCTGACCCCGCTCAGCCAGGTATCGCCCCAGCGCCGTGGGGACAGAAACCTCCACATGCAACAGGGGCCCCGCTTGAGCCAAGACGTGTGGATCAATTTTGGCGCCCTGGCCAAGGAAAAAGCGGTTATGCACGGGCATGGAGAACCCCTAAACTGAGCGCAGGAATGAGCCCAACCTCCTCTTCTTTGGTGACGCGCTTGATCAAAAACGGTTCCGTTCCAAACCGCTCCACACCAGCTTGATAAGCTTCGGCCTCGGAGGTAAAGGCCCCAATGAGCTCATTCCCTTTGATCAACACGTACAGCCCCTCATAGTGTTTGAGAAGCTCTGCTTTATGCTGCTCGTAAAAGGCGAGCTCTTTTTCCAAGGGCATCCCCACCTCCGCCAGTATTGTACCACAGCTGGGGGCTTTCGGAGCGGCTAAAACCCGAAGGGGGCCGCACAGCCTGGCTGGCCCTTTGATGCTTTGGGCCGCGGCTCTAAGCCTCTCGCTGGGGTAACCCTTGGAATAATCCGGTAGAATGGCTCTGTTCGAAGGAGGCGAGATGGTCGGGTGGATTGTGCTGGGGATCCTGGTGGTGCTCGCCCTGTGGGTGGCGGCCACCTACAACAAGCTCGTGCGCCTGCAGATCCGCGCGGAGGAGGCCTGGCGCGGGATCGATACGCTTTTGCGCAAACGAGCAGACCTCATCCCCAATTTGGTGGAGACGGTGAAAGGCTACGCCGGGCACGAACGCGAGATCTTCGAGAAGATCGCGCAGGCCCGGGCTGCCTCCCTGGGCGCCAAAACCCCGCGGGAGCAGGCCGAGGCCGACAACGCCCTGCGCGAGACCTTAAAGACCCTGTTCGCCGTGGTGGAAAACTACCCCAACCTCAAGGCCAACGAGAACTTCATCGCCCTGCAGCGGTCGCTGGAGGGGATCGAGGAGGAACTCGCCCGCTCCCGCCGCTACTACAACGCGGTGGTGCGCGACCTCAACTCCGCCATCAAGGTCTTCCCTCAAAACCTCGTGGCCCGGCTCTTCCACATCGAGGGCCGTGATTTCTACATGCTCCCCGAGGAAGCCCTGGCCGAGCCGCCCAAGGTGAGCTTCTCCCGATGAAGCGCGCTTCCACCCCCCTTTTAGCCCTCCTTTGGGCCCTGGCCTTCGGAGCTTGGGCCCAGACGATCGAGGATTTTTCCGTCGCCTTAGAGCTTCGTAGCGACGCGGTCCTCGAGGTGGGCGAGACGATCGCCGTCCTTTTCGATCTCCCCCGGCACGGGATCATCCGGGAGATCCCCGTTTCCTACCGGCTTCCCACGGGCGAGCGTTTTCGGTTGCGCCTGGAGCTTTTGGAGGTCCTGCAGGATGGCCGCCCTGCCGCCTACCGCGCCTATAGGGAAGGGGAAAACCTCGTGGTGAAGATCGGCGATCCCCACGTCACCGTGCGTGGCCGCGTCGTCTATACCCTGCGCTACCGGGTCCTGCGGGCCCTCCTCCCCTACGGCGAGGAGATCGAGCTCTACTGGAACGCCATCGGGACGGAATGGACCATGCCCATCCGCCAGGCCCGCGTGGAGATCCGCCTTCCTCCGGAAATCCCCAGGGAAAGCGTGCGGTTCCTGGGTTTTCAAGGTCCCTACGGCAGCGCGCTCCCCTTGGACCTGGCTTGGGCGGATGGGATGCTCGTGGGAGAAACGAAGGGCCTCCGGCCAGGGGAAGGGATTACCGTGGCTGTGCGCGTTCCCGCCGGATACATCGCGCTCCCGAGCCTTGGCCAAAGGATCCTCTGGTTCCTCCAGGACAACGCGTATGCCGCCATCCCCCTCTTCGTGCTTTTGGGGATGACGGTGGTGTGGTGGAGGTGGGGGCGGGATCCGGAGCTGGGGACGATTGCGCCGGAGTTCACCCCGCCGGCGGGGCTGGGCCCGGCCGAGGCCGGGGTCCTCGTGGACGATCGCTTCGACCCCCGCGACCTCACCGCCGGCATCCTCTCCCTGGCCACCAAAGGGTGGCTGCGGATCCGCGAGGTGGACGAGGACTTCCAGCTTATCCCCCAAGAGGGCGAGCGGGAGCTCACGCCTTTTGAGGCGGCCCTGCGGGAGGCGCTCTTTGCGGAGAAGAAGGAGGGGCCACGCTTTTCGGATCTCAAGTATCGGCTCTATGAGAGGATCGCGGGACTCCGGGCCAAGCTCTTCATCGAGCTTGTGGACAAGGGGATCTACCCCTCAAACCCTGAGCACGTGCGCGGCTTTTGGCGAGCCCTGGGGGTTGGGGGGACCCTGTTTGGGCTTGCGCTCCTTTTCCTCTTCGGGAACCTTTACCTAGGGGCGAGCGTGGTCGTATCTGGCCTGATCGTGTTTTTCTTCGCACCGTACATGCCCCGTAAGACCCCAAAAGGCATGGCTTTATTGCGCCGGGTCCTTGGGCTTGCGGAGTACATCCGCCGAGCCGAGGTGGACCGCATCGAGTTCGCCCTCAAAGAGAAGCACTTTGAGGAGCTTCTGCCCTACGCCGTGGCCCTGGATCTCGTGGACGCCTGGGTGGAGAAGTTCGCTCCGCTTCTTAAGGAACCCCCGGCCTGGTACGAGCCTAGGGGGGCATGGGTTCCCACGGTTTTCCCCGCGCGTCTTCTTCTTTTCCAGCGTTTGAGCTGGGCGGCGGCCACAACGGCGCCGCGCACGGCGCGGGGAGGCAGGTGGACGGGCGGCTCGGGCTTCGGCGGCCGGGGCTTCTCCGGCGGCGGCCTGGGCGGCGGAGGAGGCCGGGCGTGGTAGAAATCGTTCTGGCCCTCGTTTTCGTGCTCTCCGCGGGTGGCCTCCTCTCCTTTTGGCGGGCCAAACGGCGCATCGGTCGCTTCCAGGCGGAGCTGAAAAAGGCCTGGGGGGAGGTGGAGCAGGGCCTGGCCCGGCGTTTGGAGGCCCTGGAGGAACTGGCCTCGGCCCTGCGGGCCGCGGGCTACGCGCCCGAGGGCCAGGAAAGGCTCCGCAAGGCTTTGGAGGAGCTACGCGCCGCCCTAAGGGACGATCCTGAGAAGCTCGCGGAGGCCGATGAGCGGGTGGAGGCCGTGCTCCGGGGGATCTACCGGGCCCTGCCCCGGGAGCGGGAGGAGCGCGTGCGCCAGGCCCAAAACCTTCTGGCTCAGGCCGACGAGGAGCTGGACATCCGTAAAAACCGGTACAACGAGCTCGTGCTCTCCTGGTATGAACTTGTGCACCGGTTCCCCTACCGCTACGTGGCCCGGGGAATCCCCAAACCTATCCTCCTGGCCCTGCCGGGGGAGGAGGCGGAGCTTGCCCGCCGCCA
>JAUQPF010000009.1:0-66429 GCA_030550535.1 Candidatus Bipolaricaulota bacterium | reverse complement strand
GTAGTACTCCTCGATCTCCTTTTGGAAGAGCTCAGGGTCGATGGGCCTTCCGGCGGAGGCTCCCCGGGGCAGGGGCTCGTGGAGCCGCCGCGGCAGCCGGTCGTCCTTCTTCGTATACCCGCAAAGCCCGGAATAAAGCCGCAGCAGGGCGAAGTTCCGGGCACCGAGGGTGAGCATGTCTTGAGGCCCCAACTCCAACCCCGTGGCGTAGCCCAAAAGCTCGCGGATGCGGGGGAAGTTATAGCGCGGCCCGGTCTCCCGGGTGGTGAACACGCACATCACCAAGGAGTTCACGAAGGAGCGGAGGTCCTCGTAGAGCACGACCAAGCGGGCCTTTCCCGCGAGGGCGAAGCGGTCATAGCGGGAGTTGACGCCGAGCTCCGGCGTGGGGGCGTCCTGCTCGAGCATGGTGTCGTGGAGGCCCTCGAGGTGGGTGGCGCCCCGCGGGGAGAGGGCGTAGGAGAGGCCCAGGCCCACCTTGCCCCGGGGCTCGTGCATGGGCACCTCCACCCCTTTGATGGTCAGGGCGAAGTCCACGCCCACCTTCCGCGCCCAGGCCTCAAGGCCTTTGGCGATCTCATCCCCAAGGCCCTCGCGCTGGGCGATCCGCTCCACCCACGCCACCAGGGCCTCCCCGTCCCCCCAGGGGACGCGCTCGGGGATGAGCCCCTTCTCCGAGGCCTCCATGAGGGCGGCCACCGCCACACCCACGGAGATCGTGTCCAGCCCGTACGCGTTGCAGAGCTGGTTGGCGAGGGCGATGGCCCGGAGGTCGGAAACGAGGCACAGGGAGCCGAGGGCCGCGAGGGTCTCGTACTCCGGACCCCCATATTCGGGAAGGACCTCCCTCCCTAAGAACTCCGTGCGCACCACACGTTTGCAACGAATGGGGCAGCCCGCGCAGGTGTCGCGGTCCACAAGGATCGTGTTCTTGAGCGTTTCACCCCCGATCTCCTGGGCCGAGTCGAACACGCCCTCCTGGAAGTTCTTGGTGGGCAGGATCCCCATCTCCGAGAGCCAGGTGAGGCCGCGGGCCGTGCCGTACTCCCCGAAGCGCACGGTGCCCTCGTCGGCGAGGAGCTCTCGGGCGAACTCCGCCCGGGCCCGGGCGAACTCCTCGGGCTCCGCGAGGGGTTTTTCCGTGTGGCCCTTCACGGCCACGGCCTTGAGGAGCTTGCTGCCCATGACGGCGCCCAAGCCCGGCCGGCCCGCAGCCCGGTTGCGGTCATGAATGATGCAGGCCTGCACCACGAGCTTTTCCCCGGCGGGGCCGATCGCCGCCACCCGCACCCCCGGGTGCCTCCGTTGCAGCTCCCGCTCCACGTCCGCCGTGAACCTCCCCCAGAGATCCCGGGCCGGACGAAGCTCGGCCTTCCCCTCGAAAAGGAGGAGGTACACGGGCTCGGGTGCTTTCCCCGTGATGAAGATCCCGTCGTAGCCGGAGCGGCCAAGCTCGTGCCCTAAAAACCCGCCCACGTAGGAGTCGGCGATGGAACGGGTCTTGGGGGAGACCGCCATGACCACGTGCCGTCCGGCCCCGGCCAGGCCCGTCCCCTGGAGGGGGCCGGTGGCGAAGACCAGGGCGTTTTCGGGAGCGAAAGGATCGGTCCCCGGCCGCACGTGCTCCAAAAGGAGGCGCGCGGCCATCCCCCTCCCACCCAAATGCAGTTCATACCAGCGCTCCGGAATTTCCTTCTCCTCCACCCTCCCCGCGGAAAGGTCCACCCATAAGTACCGCCCGAACACGCCCTTCATTTGGCCTCCTTCTGCGCAAGCTGCGCGAGTCTCCCTTGAACCTCCCGGAACCGGCGGCTGGCCTCCTCCCACTTGCGGCTGGCGTTGCGCAGGTGGTTCCCCAGGGTTTCGAACTCCTCCAGGGCCTGGCCCAGGCCCTGCTCCGCTCCCTGCAGCTCCCTAAGCACGTTCTGCATGTCCCGCGCAAGCTCCCAACCCCGAAGCCCAATGCTCAAGGCCCGAAGGTACGAGTAGAACGAGTTCGGCGAGCACGGGAAGACCCGTTTGTCCCAGGCATACTTCAGAAAGTCCAGGTCCTCCTCGGGGAGGAGGAGCTCGAGGAAAACCCCCTCCGCGGGGATGTACATGAGGGCGAAGTCCGTGGTGCCCTCCTCGGGTTTGATGTACTTCTGGGCGATGGCGTCCACGTGCTTTTGGGCGCTGCGGATGAGGTTCTTCTTGAGCTTCTTGCGCTCCTCGGCGGTGGGGGCTTGGCGCAGGGCCTCGAATCCGGCGATGGGGAACTTGGCGTCCACAGGAACGATGGCGCCCTCCAGGAAAATCGCGGCGTCCACGACGCTTCCGTCGCGGAAACGGTACTGCTCTTGGAAGCGGCCGCGGGGGAGGACCTCCGCCAAAAGCTCGGAGAGCACCCATTCCCCGAAGACCCCGCGGGCCTTGGGACCGCGCAGGAGGTCCTGGAGCCCCACGAGGTCCTCGGCCACCTCGCCCACCCGGCGGCTCAGCTCCTCCACCCTCCCCAGCCGCTCCCGCACGTCCGCCACCAGGCCCTGCACGTAGGTGAGCCGCTCGTTCAGGTTCTTGTCCTGACCCTGCAGAAGCTGAAGGGTGGTGGAAAGGCTTTGGGAGACCTGCCCCTGCAGGGCCTGCACCACCGCCCCCACCTTGCCCAGCTCTTCCCGCGCCTGCCGCAGCCCCTCCACGAAAAGCGCGCGTTGCCGACGCTCCCAAAGGAGGAAAACCCCCATCCCCAAGAGCGCCAACGCCAGGAAAAGGAGCTCCCAGCTCATCGCACGGGCTCCAAAGCGAGGACCTGGCGGAGGAATTGCCCGGTGTAGGAGTGGGGGACCTCCGCAATCTTCTCGGGCGGACCTTCGGCCACGATCTCCCCGCCCCGTTCCCCGCCCTCCGGGCCAAGGTCGATGATCCAGTCCGCCGTCTTGATCACGTCCAGGTTGTGCTCGATCACGATCACGGTGTTCCCCGCGTCCACAAGGCGGTGGAGGACGTTCAGGAGCTTGCGCACGTCCTCGGGATGGAGGCCGGTGGTGGGCTCATCGAGGAGGTAGAGGGTGCGGCCGGTCTGGCGCTTGGCGAGCTCCCGCGCGAGCTTAATCCGTTGGGCCTCCCCTCCGGAGAGCTCCGTGGCCGGCTGCCCAAGCTTGATGTAGCCCAAGCCCACGTCGTAGAGGGTCTGGAGCTTCTCCCGGATGGGAGGGATGGCCGCGAAGAAGGCCAGGGCCTCTTCCACCGTCATGTCCAAAACCTCCGCGATGTTCTTGCCCTTGTAGCGGATGGCCAGGGTCTCCTTGTTGTAGCGGGTGCCCTTGCACACGTCGCAGGGGACATAGACGTCGGGGAGGAAGTGCATCTCGATCTTCACCTTTCCCTGGCCTTGGCAGGCCTCGCAGCGGCCGCCCCGCAGGTTGAAGGAGAAGCGGGCGGGGGTGTAGCCGCGCATGCGCGCCTCCGGGGTGGCCGCGAACACCTCGCGGATGGGATCGAAGGCCTTCGTGTAGGTGGCGGGATTCGAGCGAGGGGTGCGGCCGATGGGCGACTGGTCCACCAGAAGCACGCGCTCGAAGTGCTCCCAGCCCTCGATGGCCTCGTGGGCGCCCGGCTTTCCCGCGGAGTACCCGAGCTTCCAGGCCATCCCGCGGTACAGGATCTCCTCGACGAGCGTGGACTTCCCCGAGCCCGAGACCCCAGTGACGCAGATGAAAAGGCCCACGGGGAAGCGCGCGTCGATGCCTTTGAGGTTGTGCTCGCGGGCGCCCCGCACCACGAGCCATTTGTCCCTGGGCTCGCGGCGCTTGGCGGGCACGGGGATGCGCCGCAGGCCCGCGAGGTACTGCCCCGTGAGGGACTTGGGGTTGCGGGCGATCTCCTCGGGGGTTCCCGTGGCCACCACGTAGCCGCCGTGGACCCCGGCGCCTGGCCCGAGGTCCACGATGAAGTCCGCCGCCCGCATGGTGGCCTCATCATGCTCCACCACCACCACCGTGTTCCCCAAATCCCTGAGGCGCTTGAGGGTGGCGATGAGGCGGGCGTTGTCGCGGGGGTGAAGCCCCACCGAGGGCTCGTCCAAAACGTAGAGGACGCCGGTGAGCTGGGAGCCGATTTGGGTGGCCAGACGGATCCTTTGGGCCTCGCCTCCGGCGAGGGTGTTGGCCGGCCGGTCCAGGGTGAGGTAGTCCAGGCCCACGTCGGCCATGAACTGCAGGCGGTTTTTGATCTCCTTTAGGATCTGGTGGGCGATGAGCTCCTCCCGCTCCGTGAGCTTCAAATTCTCGAAGAACTCCAGGGCCTCGCGCACCGTGAGCTTGGTGACCTCCCAGATGTTTTTCCCGCCCACGGTCACGGCCAGGGCCTCCGGCCGGAGCCGCGCGCCCTTGCACTCCGGACAAGGGAGCGCCGACATGTACTGCTCGATCTCCTCCCGGGCCTCCTCGCTTAGGGCCTCCCGGTACGCCGCCTCGAGGGAGGGAATGACCCCCTCAAACGGCCGGTAGTAGGTGCGGGTCTTGCCGTAGGTGGTGGTGTACACGAAGGGCACGAGCTCCCCGCGTGTGCCGTAGAGGATAATGTCGAGCTTTTCTTTAGGGAGGCGGCCCAAGGGCACGTCGGGGTCAATGCGGTAGGCCTCGCACACGCCCTCCAAAAGGGCGGAAAGCCAGCGGGAGCGGGAGTTGGCCCAGGGCAGGATCCCTCCCTCCCGGATGGAGCGACGGGGGTCGATCACGAGCTCCGGGTCCACCACCATCCGCATCCCCAGACCGTCGCAGGCCGGGCAAGCCCCAAAGGGCGAGTTGAAGGAGAAGAGCCTGGGCTCGATCTCGGGAAGGCTCACCCCGCACACGGGGCAGGCGAAGTGCTCGGAGAAGAGCTTTTCCCCCTCGCCCACGATCTCCACGATGAGGAGGCCCTGGCCCCATTTGAGGGCCGTCTCCACGGAGTCGGCGATACGGCCGCGCTTTTGGGGCGAGACCTTGATGCGATCGAGCACGATCTCGATGTCGTGCCTTTTGTTCTTGTCAAGCTCGATCTCCTCGAACAGGGTGCGCAGGACCCCGTCCACCCGCACCCGCACGAACCCCTCTTTCTTGAGGTCCTCGAAAAGCTGTTTGTACTCGCCTTTTCGGCCGCGGACCACGGGGGCCATGATCTGCACGGCCGTCCCCTCGGGGAGGGCAAGGATCTGGTCCACGATCTGCTGGGCCGTTTGGCGCTCGATGGGCCGACCGCACTGGGGACAGTGGGGCTTCCCGATGCGCGCAAAGAGGAGCCGGAGGTAGTCGTGGATCTCCGTGACCGTGCCCACGGTGGAGCGGGGGTTGTGGGAGCGGGCTTTTTGGTCGATGGAGATGGCGGGGGAAAGCCCCTCGATCAGGTCCACATCGGGTTTTTGCATGAGGCCCAGGAACTGGCGGGCGTAGGCGGAGAGGCTCTCCACGTAGCGGCGCTGGCCCTCGGCGTACAGGGTGTCGAAGGCCAAGGAGGACTTGCCCGACCCGGAGATCCCCGTGATCACCACGAGTTTATTGCGGGGGATCTCCAGGTCGATGTTCTTGAGGTTATGCTCGCGGGCCCCGCGGACGATGATCCGATCCATGGCGTTCCGCCCAAACCCTCAAGGAAAGGGCATCCTTCATCTTAGCCCCCGCTTTGGGAGCTTGCCAGGAGGAGAGCAGGGAAGGAAAGTCCCCGGGCTATGGCGGATCTCGTGCGGTTCGGCGTGTCCATGGAGGGAGAGCTTCTCCGGGCCTTCGACGAGCTCATCCGCAAAAAGGGCTACACCAGCCGATCCGAGGCCCTGCAGGATCTGGTGCGGGAAGCCCTGCACGCCCAAGCCTGGGAGGAAGGGGAGGAGGTCCTGGGGGTGATCGTGCTCCTCTACGATCACCGCAAGCGCGAGCTTTTGGCCCGGCTCACGGAGGCCCAGCACCACGCCCATCCCCATGTGCTGGCCTCGCTCCACATCCATTTGGACGAGGAGAACTGCCTGGAGGTGATCGCCGTGCGGGGGCCGGCAGGGGAGGTGCGAAGGCTTGCGGATCGGCTGCGGGCGGAGAAAGGGGTGAAGCTGGGGCGGCTGTGCCCGGCTGGGACACATGGCCCGTTCTGAGCCCCCAGCTGGGCTTGGAGCCCGGGTCAAGCGCGGGTGATCCTCATCACGGTGAACGCCATGAGCACGAAGACCTTGCGTGCGATTTGCGTCCTTGCCGTGGTCGTGGTGGGGGGGATCCTCGCGGGCTGCGCCAAAATCCAGGCCCAGATCGAGGACTATGAGCCCAAAAGCCCGATCCGCGTGGAGGTGGGCGAGATCATCCCCCTGCGCCTGACCGTGGTGAACG
Organism: Candidatus Bipolaricaulota bacterium; assembly: GCA_030550535.1. Lineage (GTDB taxonomy): Bacteria > Bipolaricaulota > Bipolaricaulia > Bipolaricaulales > Bipolaricaulaceae > DTER01. Next base: position 60,100 of record JAUQPF010000009.1, on the reverse strand, counting down.
CGGGGAACCGCACCCACCAGTTCCTCCTTCGCGCCGTCCTCCAGGACGAGCGCGGCCTGAGTGTGGGCAAGTACGAGACCTGGGTGACCCTGAAGCCCGGCGAGCGCACCCACCAGACCTGGAACCATCCCGTGGCCGCCGCCGGCTCCTTCACCCTCCAGTTCTCGGTGTGGAAGGATTCCACCTCCCTTTTGGCCGTGCAGCCGACCACCCCGCGGGTCCTCGTCACCGGGGTGCCCGCGGCGCCCCACACCAGCACCTCCGGCAAGTTCAAGGTGGGGGACAAGGTGCGCACCGTCGTGAACCTCAAGGTGCGCACCGCTCCCGGGGTGAACAACCCCGAGGTGACCCACGTGAACTACCGCGGGTCCATGGCCCCGGGGATCGAGGGCCAGATCGTGGACGGGCCCAAAACTGCCGACGGCTACACCTGGTGGAAGGTGAAGTTCATCACGGGAGTGGAGGGCTGGTGCGCGGAGGGCCGCGGCAGCGAATTCTGGCTGGAGAAGGTCAGCGGCTGAGGACGTAGTGGTAGACGCGAAGGTACTCCTGGGCGGAGCGGGCCCAGGAGTGGTCTTCGTTCATGGCCCTTTGGCGGAGCTCCCCAAGCGTTTGGGGCTCGTCCCGCCAGAGCTGCACGGCTCGGCTCAGGGTTTCGAGCATGGCCTCCGCGCTATAGTCCCCAAAGACGAAGCCGTTTCCTCCCTCCTTCACGTCGCGCACGGTGTCCCGAAGGCCACCCGTGGCCCTCACGATGGGGATCGTCCCGTACCGTAGGGCGTAGAGCTGGGTGAGGCCGCAGGGCTCAAACCGCGAGGGCATAAGGAGGAAGTCCGCTCCGGCCATGAACCGATGGGCCCAAAGCTCCGAGTACTCCAAAAGGACGCGCAGGCGCGCCGGCCACCGCTCCTCTTCGGCCTTGAGGGCTTGGGCGTAGCGGGCCTCCCCCGTTCCCAGGATCACAAGGGTGATCCCTAGGCTCAGCATGCGCGAAAGCCCAGCGAGCACGAGGTCCAGCCCCTTTTGTTCCGTGAGCCGGCCCACCATGGCCACCACCGGACCCTCCCCGGAAAGCCCAAGCTCCCGAAGCAAAGCCTCGCGGTTTTGGGCCTTCCCCTGAAGGTCCTCAGCGGAATAGGGGGCCCAAAGATGGGGATCGTGCTGGGGGTCCCACTCCTCCACGTCGATCCCGTTCAGGATGCCGAAAAGCACGGAAGCCTTGGCGCGAAGAACGTCGTCCAGCCCGAGGCCATCGGCCAGGATCTCCTGGGCATAGGAGGGGGAGACGGTGGTGAGGGCGTCGGCGGCGAGGATCCCTGCGCGCAGGGCGCAGCGCCAGGCCCCTTCACCCAAAAGGAGAAGCTTTTCCTCCGGAAGCCCAAGCTCCTGCCACTCCCCAAGGGGAAACCAGCCCTGAAAGGCAAGGTTGTGGACGGTAAGCACGATCCTTGCCGGGATCTTGGCCCTGTCCAGAAAAAGCGGGAGCAAGGCAGTGTGCCAGTCGTGCACGTGGAAGATGTCGGGGAACCAGGCGAGGGCCTGGGTGGCCTCCACGGCGGCCCGGCAAAGGAGGGCAAAGCGCCGAAGGTTATCGGGATAGTCCTGGTCGCCTTCTCCATAGATGCCGGGGCGGTCAAAGAGGTGGGGCTGGTCCAAGAAATAAACGGGCACCGCGCTGCGAGGAAGAAAACCCTGGAGGATGCGCACCTCCAGGGAACTCGTGCCCAGGCGCACGGAAAGGCGGGTCTGTTCGGGAAGATCCGCGGGAACGGAGCGGTAGCGCGGGGCGAACACGGCCACCTCCACCCCCAGGTTCGCCAGGGCTTTGGGGAGGGCGCCGATCACGTCGGCCAAGCCCCCCGCTTTCGCGAAGGGAGCGACCTCGGCAGCCACGAGGGCCACGCGCATGGGCGCTTCATTGTAAAGAAAAAGGCGCCGGCCTTGCGCCGGCGCCCCCTCTTCCCTTCGTTTGGGAACTACGGTCCGGAAACCGAGGGCTGGGTCACCGGAGCGGAGTCGTCCTTCCACACCACCGTGCTCTGCACTTCCTCGCGGTTCCCGTAGACGTCGATGGCGTAGTACTCGATCTTGTGAGGCCCCTCCGGACCGGGCACGAAGAACGGCCCCGTGTAGTGGCGCCAATCCCCGCCGGCGATGCGGTAGAAGATGTGGGCCACCCCGGAAGCGTCCTCGCTTCTTAGCTCGATGGGCGTGCGGGAGGTGATCCACAGTTTCCCGTCCGGGGCGAGGTAGTGCGGATGGCCGGCGATGAGACGGGTCACCGGCGGATGGATGTCGAGGTAGATGGTGAGGGTTTTGGTGGGCTCGCGGTTCCCCAGCTTGTCCACAGCGTAATAGTCCATGCGCACCATCGCCCGATCGGGAAGGGGGAAGGGCTGGGTATAGACCTGGAAGTCCCCGCCGTCCAAGCGGTAGAAGATCTTGTCCACGCCCACCCCCACGTCCTGGGCCACCAGGCGCACGAGGGTGCCGGGCGCGAGGGCCACGATCCCCCGCTCGCCCACCTTGGCCAGGTCCACGGTGCGCATGGGCGTGGCCTCCGGCGGAAGCTTCACCGGCGGCTCCATGAGGGGATAGGCGTCGGGCACGAGCTCATAGGGTGTATCGCCGATCCCATCCTTGTTCAGATCCGTCCCGCGGTAATCGGACCAGTAGTTGCCCCGCCCCTCGTGGTGCCAACGGTTGTTCATCCCCTCGTCCTTGGCGGGGAAGCCGCAGGCGAAAAAGGCGTTGCCGTAAATCACATTCCGTTGGGAAGCGCCCCCGATGAGGATGCCGAAATCGCAGTAGCCGATGGCGTTTCCGGTGATGACGATGTTCTGGCTCGCGAGGAGATGAATGGCGATTTTTCCTCCAAAGATGGCGTTGCCCTCAATACGGCCATTGTGCACGTTCGAGAGGAAGATCCCGGCCCGCTCCTGGGGGTAGCGGATCTGGCAATTGCGGATGACGAAGTGGGCGCGGGTGCCGTCGATGTAGATCCCATAGTCGTGGCCGCGGGTGTCGATGATCCAACCTTCGATGACGTAGGGATCCTCGGGGGTGCCGGAGCCCTTCACCACCCCGTTCTCCCAGGTGAAGGCGTCGTCCCCGTGAATGTAGATGGGGGTACGCGGGGACCAGCCCTGCGCCCACCCGCTCAGGGCCAGCCCCAAAAGCGCCAAACCTAGCCAAACTCGTCGCATCCTCCCCTCCTTTTTCCCCGGCCATCCTAACCGCCCAGCCCACCCCCTCCCCGGACACGTTTCGCCCAAGGAACGGACACCTTAGCCCAGGGTCTCCCGATCCAGAAGCTCCGCCAAGACCCTGGGGAGGACCACGGTGCCGTCGCGTCGCTGGTTCTGCTCAAGGATGGCGGCGAAGAGCCGGGAAGTGGCCAAGCCCGAGCCGTTCAGGGTGTGCACGTATTGGGGCCTCCCCCCTTCCTTGGGCCGGTAGCGCACGTTCCCCCGCCGGGCCTGGAAGTCCTCGCAGTTCGAGCAGGAAGAGACCTCGTAGTACGCGCCCTGCCCCGGCAACCACACCTCGATGTCGATGGTTTTGGCGGACTGAAACGCGAGGTCTGAGGCGGGAAGGAGCGTGACCCGGTAGTGGAGCCCCAAAAGCTGGAGCACCCTCTCCGCGTGGCCCACGAGCTCCTCCAGGGCTTGGTAGGAGCGGTCCGGGGTGATGTACCAGAAAAGCTCGATTTTGTTGAACTGATGCACGCGGATGAGGCCGCGCTGCTCCTCCCCGTAGCTTCCGGCCTCCCTCCGAAAACAGGGGGTGTACGCCACGTACTTAAGAGGGAGCCGCTCCTCCTCGAGGATCTCGTCGTTGTGGAGATTGGCCAGGAGCGACTCCGCCGTGGGGTTCAAAAAGAGATCGTCCGCGGGACAGTGGTAAAGCTCTTCCGCGAATTTGGGGAGCTGGCCGGAGACCAAAAAGGAGCGGCGGTTGGCGAGGATGGGGGGAAGGATGGGAATGTACCCGTGCTCCCGCACGTGGAGCTCCAGCATCCAATGGAGCAGGGCGAACTCCAGGCGTGCCCCCTCGCCCACGTACATGGGGAAGCGGGACTGGGCGAGTTTGGCCGCGCGCTCCATGTCCAAAAGGCGGAGCTTTTGGGCCAAGGCCAGGTGGTGCTGGGGCGGAAAATCGAAGCGGGGCGGCTCGCCCCAAACCCGCAGGACGACCTTCTCCTCCTTGGTCCCGCTGGGCACGGAGTCGTGCGGCACGTTGGGCAGGCTCAAAAGCTCGGCCGCGAGCTCCGCCTCCACCTGGCTTAGGCGGTCCTCCAGCCTTTTTCTCGTCTCGGCGAGCACCTTGAGCTCGGCCAAAAGCCGCTCCCTTTCCGGAAGGTCGCCGGCCTTGCTCAGGGCGGCGACCCGTTCCGAGCCCTCGTTTTGCCGGCGGCGGACCTCGTCCACCTGCTTTTGCAGCTCCCGGCGCTCCTCGTCCAGGGCAAGGACCCGGGAGAGGTCCAAATGGGGGTTGCGGCGGCGCAGGCGCGCCAAAATCCCTTCCGGATCTTGACGGATTCGGCGCAGATCCAGCATGGCCCAGAAGTTTAGCGAAAACGGGAAGACCCGCCATTTCGTGGAAAGAAAGGGCTTCGGCCCGTACCATCGTTGGCCATGCGTCTCATCGTCTACTCCAAGGCCCTCTACTCCACCTGGGTTTACTACAGCCCCGACCGCATCCTGTTTGACTGCGGCGAGGGCGTGAGCTCCTACTTGGAGAACCGGGTTTTCGCCATCAAACACGTGTTCCTCTCCCATGGGCACGCCGACCACATCTCCGGGCTCATGGGGCTCATCAACGTGCGCAACAACGCCATGGGCGACCAGGAGAAGGAGCTGCGCGTCTACTACCCCGCCGGGAGCTTCTTCGTGTCCGAGCTCATCACCTACTTTGCCCGCACCAACCGCAACCTCCAGTACGAGCTGGAGTGGATCCCCCTCCAGCCCGGGGATCGGGTGACCCTCCTTGCGGGGCGGCATCCTCGGTACATCGAGGCCTTCGCCACCGTGCACGCCCGGGGCGAGCCCTCCTTGGGGTACAACGTGTGCGAGGTGCGCCGCCGGCTTCGGCCCGAGTACCGCGACCTCCCCCAGGAGGAGATCGTGGCCCTGGTGCGGGCCGGCAAAAAGGAGGAGATCTCCGAAACCTACGTGCAGTACCTCTTTTCCTACGGCGGGGACTCCGTGCCCCTGAACCCCAACCTCGTGCGGGGAACGGAGGTCCTCCTCCATGAGGCCACCTTCGTGGAGGAACTGGACCGCAAGGAGTACAAGCACTCCACGGTATGGGAGGCCATCGAGGTGGCCAAAAGGGCGGGGGTGCAAAAGGAGCTCATCCTCTTCCATCTTTCCAGCCGCTATCGGTGGGAGATGGCGGAGCTGGAGAAGAAGATCGCCGGCTTGAACCTGCCGTTTCGGGTAAGGATCATCCCGCCGGGCGAAGTGGTGGAGATCGAATAAGGAGGTGCTGGTGGGCAAATACGTGCGCATCGTGACGGAGATCCCGGGTCCGAGGTCCCGGGAGGTCCTGGCGGAGAAGGAGCAATGGGTGGCCAACCCCCTGGCGCCGTTGGCCCCGTTCTTTGCGGCCCGCGCGGAGGGCGTCGTGGTGGAGGACCTCGACGGCAACCGATTCCTGGATTTCTCCGGCGGTTGGGGCTGCCTGAACGTGGGCTACAACCACCCCAAGGTGATCCGCGCCATCCAGGAGCAACTTTTGCGCTTCACCCACACCGACTTCACCGCCATCCCTTATGAGCCCTACGTGGAGCTGGCGCGGAGGCTGGCGCAGCTCGCACCCGGTCCCACCCCTAAAAAGTGCGCGTTCTTCAACTCCGGGGCGGAGGCGGTGGAGAACGCCGTGAAGATCGCGCGGGCCGCCACGGGAAGGAAGGCCGTGCTCGTCTTTGAGAACGCCTTCCACGGCCGCACCCTCCTCACCATGACCATGACCCACAAGGCCATCCCCTACAAGGCTGGATTCGGCCCCTACGCCTCCGACGTGTTCCGCCTCCCCTACCCTTACCCCTACCGGAACCCCATCCCCATGGAGGAGATCGAGCGCCGGTTTCTTGCGCTGGTGGACCCCAAGGAGGTGGCCTGCTGTGTGGTGGAGCCGGTGATCGGGGAGGGCGGGTTCATCGTGCCGCCGCCGGAGTTCCTCCCCTTCCTGCGGGAGCTTGCGGACCGCTACGGATTCCTCCTTGTGTGCGATGAGGTGCAAAGCGGGGTGGGGCGCACCGGCAAATTCTTCGCCTGCGAGCACTTCGGGGTGGAGCCGGATCTCATCTGTGTCGCCAAGTCCATCGCCGCCGGCCTCCCCCTCTCCGGCGTGATTGGAAAGGCCGAGATCATGGACCGGCTCCCGCCGGGCTCCATCGGGAGCACCTACGGGGGGAACCCCGTGGCCTGCGCCGCGGCCCTGGCCGTGCTCGACGTCATCGCGGAGGAAAACCTCCTTGCCCGCGCCCAGAGGATCGGAGAGATCCTGAAGCGGGAGCTTACGCGCTTGAGCCAGAAGTTCCCGGCCATTGGGGAGGTGCGGGGCCTGGGGGCCATGGTGGGAATGGAGCTCGTGAGGGACCGGGGCACGAAGGAGCCCGCGCCCGAGCTCACCAAAGCGATCCAAAAGGAAGCGCTCCAGCGGGGCGTGGTGTTCCCCACCGCCGGCCTTTACGGAAACGTCATCCGCTTCCTCCTCCCCCTCACCACCCCGGAGGACGCCCTCCTCGAGGGACTGGCCATCCTGGAGGAGGCCTTCCAGGCGGTCCTGGCTAAGATGCCCGCGTGAGGAAGGCGAAGCTGTAGGGAGGGAGGCGGAGGGCGCCCGAGCGGCGCTCTCCGCTTTTTTCTTCGCGATAGATCCCCGAGGGAAGAGGAATCTCCTCTTCCTGAGCCCCGGCGTTCAGCACAAGGAGAACCTCCTCCTCGGGCAGGGCACGCCGAAGAAGAAGGGTTCGTCCTTTGGCGTGCAGGAAGCCCAGGCTTCCCCGACGCAGGGCGGGATGGGCGTGGCGCAGGGCCGCAAGCTCGCGAAAGGCCTGGGGCAGGGGGTTCCCCTCCCCCACGCGTTCCCAGGGGAAACAGCGGCGGCAGTCGGGGTCCTCCCCGCCCTCTAGCCCCACCTCGTCCCCGTAATAGATCGCGGGCGCCCCCGGATAAGCAAAGAGGAAAGCCGCGGCGAGCCGGAGCTTCCGCGGATCCCCGCCGGCGAGCGTCAAAAACCGAGGCTTGTCGTGGCTTCCCAAAAGCGTGTAGGAGGAAAAATTCGCCCAAGAGGGGTAGCTCCGCCAAAGGTGCCAAAGGTAGCGCGAAAAACGCCCGGAATCCCACTCCTCCCGAGCGAAGAAGTGCACGAGCCCCTCCCAGAGGCGGTAATGCATGACCCCATCCAGGGCGCGGTGGCGAAACCAGGGGGTCCCGAGGCCCATGACTTCCCCGAGCACGTAGGCCTCGGGGTTCACCTCCTTGGCCGTCCGGTAGATGGCGCGCACGAAATCGGGAGGCAGGTACTCCACGGTGTCCAGGCGCCAGCCGTCGATCTCGTATTCGGAAAGCCAAAAGCGCACGGCCGAAAGGAGGTGCTCCTGGACTTGGGGATGGTCGTGGTTCCACTCCGGAAGAGAGGGGCATCCCGCCCAGCAGGAATAGCCGGGCTCCTCTTCCTCCCACACGAACCAGGGCCGGTAGGGTGAAGCCGGATCTTTTCGGGCCTCCTGGAAAAACGGATGGCCTTGGCCGCAGTGGTTGAACACGCCGTCCAGGATGAGCCGCATCCCCCGGCGGTGGAGTGCCCCCACCAGGGCCTTGAGGGCGGCGTTCCCGCCCAAAACAGGGTCCACCTGGAAGTAGTCCTCCACGTCGTAACGGTGGTTCGTGGAGGCCCGAAAGATCGGGGTGAGGTAGAGGGCGGTCACGCCCAAATCCGCAAGGTAATCGAGCTTTTCCAAAACCCCCCAGAGGTCGCCCCCGAAGAAGCTCGTGGGGGTGGGAAGCTCGCCCCAGGGGCGAACCCCCGGCGGATCGTTCCCAGGATCGCCGTTGCGGAAACGATCGGGAAAGATTTGGTAGAAGACGGCGTCCCGCACCCAAGAGGGCGGCCGAACCCCGATCACTTCCATCGGATGAGGATCTCTTCCCGGCGGAAGGCCTTGATCCCAAGGTACAGAAGAGCCACGTCCAGCGCCACGAGGATCCCGCCCTCCAGGGCCACGAACCTAAGGTCCACGGCAAGGAGGCGCGCGGAGTAAACGATGAGGGGGACGAGGACGGGCACCACCGCGAGGCCCGCGAACTGGTAAGCGGCGCGGGAATCACTGGCCCGGGAGGAGATGAGCATGGCCACAAGCGCCGCGAACAAGGCCATGAACGGGGAAAGGCCGAAGATGGAAAGGAGCCAGGGCAGGCTCAAAACTCCTTCCGGGATGCCTCCGGGCATCATGAATAAGACCGCAAGGAGAAAGAGCCCAAACACGCCCCAGGTGAGAAGGAGGGCAGGGATCACGGCCACGAGGGACTTCCCCAAAAAAAGCTCGAGGTCCGAAAGCGGGGTGGCCAAGAGGGGCTCCAGGGTTCCCTGCTCCTTTTCGCCCACCACGGAGTAGACCCCAAGCGTCGCGGGGATCATCACGGGCAGGATGAGGAAGTAGAGGAGGGCGGCGTTGAAGAGGGGGCCCTGGGCCTCGGGCGGGAGGGTCCGGCCCTGCCAGACCATGAACCCAGCGAACCCCGCCATGAGGAGCGGCATGAAGGCGCAGCTATAAAGCACCATCTTGATCCTAAAAAGCTCGGCCCATTCCTTGAGGACGAGGACCCTAAGCCGCACGGTCGCCCTCCACCAACTCCAAATAGACCTCCTCCAGCGTGCGCTCCTCCTCCTCCACGTAGAGGATCTCCGCGCCCAGCTCCACGAGGCGTCGCACAAGGAGGGGGTTATGGCGCTCGGGCTCCTCCACGGCCACGAAGAGCTTGGCCCCATCGAGGGAGGCGCTGCGCACGAAGGGGAGGTTCAACACTTGAGGCAAGCCGGGCGCCGGCCGGGCCAGGGTGACCACGATCCTGCGGCCAAATAGGCGCGCCTTGAGCTCCGCCGGCGCGCCCACGGCCAAAAGGCGGGTCTTGAGCACCGCGATGCGATGGCAAAGACGCTCGGCCTCCGCGAGGTTGTGGGTGCAAAGGAGGATGGCCCGATGGGCCAGGGAGAGCTCCGCCAGGAGATCCCGAACTTCTTTGGCGGCCTCCGGGTCCAAGCCGCTCGTGGGCTCATCCAAAAGGAGCACGGGCGGATCGTGCACGAGGGCCCGGGCCAGGGCCAGCCTCTGCCGAAGCCCCTTGGAAAGGGTGGCCACGGGCTCCTCCGCCCGCTCCGCAAGCCCCACAAGGGCCAGGGCCTCCTCCACCCGGCGGGGATCCCCCACCCCGTAGAGCTCCGCAAAGAACCGGAGGTTCTGCCGGACCGTGAGGCGCTTGTACAGGCCGGGGTTTTCGGGGACCACGCCCACCCGGGGCCGGACCTTCTCGGGCTCGCGGGTGACGCGGTGGCCGGCCACGTAGGCCTCGCCCGCGGAAGGGGCTAAAAGGCCGGCGAGCATGCGCACGGTCGTGGTCTTCCCCGCGCCGTTGGGCCCCAAAAGCCCGAGGACCTCGCCCGCCTTCACCTCCAGGGTGAGGTCCTCCACGGCCACGCGCTCCCCGTAGCGCCGGGTGAGCCCCAGGGTTTGGATCATGGAACCTCCGCGCGGAGCGGGCTTTCGGCCTCCAGGACCATGGTCACGATCCCAGCCCTGAGCATCCGCAGGGGCCAAGGGGAACGGATCTCCCGGAAGCCCACCTTGCGGTAGGCCCGCAGGGCCCGGGCGTTCTCGCGATGCACGTGCAACACGAGCTTCCTTAGGCCCAGCTCCTCAAAGGCATAGCGCACAAGGAGCCGCAGGGCCTCCGGACCGTAGCCCTGGCCCCAACAGTCCTTCTCCCCAAGGACGATGCCCACCTCCGCCGACCCTTCCTCCCAGCGGATGGAATGGAGGCTCACGTTCCCAATGTGCCGACCGCTGTGGAGGACGATGGCGAAGTGCCGGGAATCCGGGGAGGTGTAGACGCGGCGGAGCCACTCCTCCCAGGAAGCGGGGAGGAGCGGCCAGGCCGGGAGGATCCAGCGGGCGATCTGCGGATCCGCAACCCATTTGCGGGTCTGCACGAGATCCGCGGCCCCGAACTCCCGCAGCCTGAGCCGCTCCCCCTTGAGCTCCACCGTCCCTCACCGCAGGAACCAGGGCTGCACAGGGAAGAGCGAGGCAAAAAGGAGGGAGATCACGCTCATGAGCTTGATGAGGATGTCGAGGGAGGGTCCGACCGTGTCCTTGAGGGGGTCGCCCACGGTGTCGGCCACCACCCCGGCGGCATGGGCCTCCGAGCCCTTGCCGCCGAAGTGCCCCTCCTCCACGTACTTCTTGGCGTTGTCCATGGCCCCGCCGGCGTTGCCGCAAAAGATGGCGAGCATGATGGCGGAAAGGAGGGCCCCCACGAGGAAGCCCGCCAGGGTGTAGCGCCCGAACACAAGCCCAATGAAGAGGGGCAGCACCACCGCAAGGAGGGCGGGGACGACCATGCGGCGCACGCCGTTGTGGGCGGTGATGGTGATGCAGCGGCGGTAATCCGGGGTGGCCTCGCCCGTCATGAGTTTCGGGTTCTCCCGGAACTGGCGGCGGATCTCCTGGACCATCACGTCAGCCGTGCGGGAAACCGCCCGGATGAGCATGGCCGAGAAGACATAGGTGAGCATGGCCCCGGTGATGAGCCCGGCCATCACCAGTCCGCCCACCTCCGGGCTCACCAGGGGCACGTTGGGAAGGTGCACCTCTTCCGCGCGGCCGGCCGCGGACCAAAGGTAGGCGGCGATGAGGCCGATGGCGGCGAAGGCCGCCGAACCGATGGCGAATCCCTTTCCGATCGCTGCCGTCGTGTTCCCGATGGAGTCAAGGACGTCGCATTGCTCGCGCACACGGGGGTCGAGCTTGGCCATGGTGGCGATCCCCGCGGCGTTGTCGCCGATGGGCCCGTAGGAGTCCATGGAGACCATGATCCCCACGAACGTGAGCATGCCCATGCCGGCGTAGGCCACGGCCAGGAGCCCGCCCATCTTGTAGGCCACCACGATGGCGGCGGCGATGACCACGCACACGAGCAAGCTCGAGGACATGCCCACGGCCATCCCTTCGGTCACGCCCACCGCCGGGCCCGACTGATACATGCGGGCCAGCTCCCGCGTGGGACGGTAGCGGGCGGAGGTGTAGTACTCCGAGATGAACCCAATCAGCACGCCGCTCACGATCCCCAAAAGGAGCGAAACGAAGGGGACGAAGTTGAAGGGGGAGAAGTGGGTGATGAGGGCGGCAAAGCCCGCGGTGAGGAGGGCCGCAAGGGTAAAACCGTTCATGAGGATCCGCTGCATGTCTTGGGTGCGGCGGGAGTAGCGGATGTACAGGACGGCCAGGAGGCTGGCCACGATGCCCCCCGCGGCATAAAGGATGGGGAGCAACGTGAACCACCAGTAGTTCGCCTCGAACTGGCCAAGATCGGTGAACCCGTAGCGGGTGATGAGGTCCCAGATGTCCGCGTTGAGCCGACCCACGTACATGTAGAGGTTGATGACGATGACGGCGATGATGGAGCCCACGAAGGACTCGAGGAGATCCGCCCCCAAGCCCCCCACATCGCCCACGTTGTCGCCCACGTTATCGGCGATGGCCGCGGGGTTGCGGGGGTCGTCCTCGGGGATCTTGAGTTCCACTTTCCCCACGAGGTCTGCCGCCATATCCGCGGCCTTGGTGTAGATCCCCCCGCCCACGCGGTCGAAGAGGGCCACGAGCGAAGCGCCCGCGGAGTAGGCCGAGACGATGAGGGCGCCCTTGATGAAGTTCACGTCGGCCCCAGGGATGCCGAACACCGTTTTGGTGACGATGCGCACCATCTCGGGATCGAATTCCCTGCGGAAAAGCCAGATCACGAAGACCAAGCCGGCGGAGGCCAGTCCCACCACGGCCAGGCCCATGACGGAACCCCCGGTGAAGGCCACGGTGAGGGCCTCCCGTAAGGAGCGGCGCACGGCGTGGGTGGTGCGGGCGTTGGCCAGGGTCGCGGCGTTCATGCCCACGAACCCGGCGGCCATGGACAGGGCCGAGCCCACCCAGAAGGCCACCGCCACCTCCCAGTAGAACAGGGCCCAAAGGAGCGCGCCCAGGAGGAGGAGGGTCACGGCCATGACCTTGGCCTCGGCGATCATGAAGGCCCAGGCGCCCTCCCGGATGAACCCCTGGATGCGGCGCATCCGCTCGTCGCCGGCGTCCCGGCGCATCACGTAGTACGTCCCGTACGCGGACCAGAACAGCGCAGCCGCGGACACCAGGCCCGTCGCTGCCAAAATGGCGGTCATACCCCCTCCTTTCCGAGGATTCGGGCGATGCCCACCAAAATCGGGCGTACTCTATCCCCCCTTCCCGCGCGGTTCAACCGGGTTTTTCGCGCCCCGCAAGGAGCCGGACACGTGTCCGAGCGCGGGGCGACAAACCCGCCCTGGCCCGGGCCCACAGGCCCGCACCCCCCAAGGTGATGGATGCTACCTTGGGGGCCAGGACGCGGAAAGGAGGTCGCGGTGATGCATCGAGTTTTCTGGGCGTTGGTGTTGGGGGCCGCGCTGGGCTTGGCCGCGTGCGCTGAGCCCACGACGGTCAAGCTCACTCCCGCTGCGGTGGAAGTCCAAGCTCTGCGGGAGGCCTGGGACCAGGTCCTCAAGGTTTTCGAGGAATTCGTGATCGAGATCAAGGGCGCGGTGGACACGCTCAACAAGAACGACCAGGACCTCTTGGCAAAGTACAGGGTTGTGGCCGTCCAGCTCAAGGATTTGGAGGCCAAGATCCTGCAGATCCAGGAGAGCTTCGTGCAGAAGACCACGGCCCTGGAGCAGAGCCTGGCCAATGCCTTGGCCCAGATTGGGGCCCTGCGCAAGAGCCTGGAGGAGGCGGTGAGCGGCCTCAGGGCCGCCGATGCCGCCTTGGAGGCCAAGCTTCAGGCGGGGTTAGGCGAGCTCCGCCGGGCTTTGGACCAGGCCATCGCCGCCTGCTTGGAAGCTGATGCGGCGTTGGAGGCGCGGCTCCGGACCGAGCTGGGCGAGGTCCGCCGGACTTTGGACCAGGCCATCGCCGCCTGCAAGGAGGCTGACGCGGCGCTGGAGGCGAAGATCTCCGTCCTTTCTGGACAAATCGAGCAGGTGAGCCAGCGGGTGCGCGTCCTTGAGTCCTACGACATCGGGAACCTCTCGCGCCGGGTCCTGAGCCTGGAGCAGGCCATCCAGGCCGTCCAGATCAAGATCGAAAACAACCGGGAGAAGATCGCGGCCCTGGAGAAGACCTTGGGCGGGTTCGCCGCGGACATCGCCGCCCTTAAGGACTCCGTGCTCGCCCTGGAGGCCCGGGTGAGCGACCACGAGGCCCGCATCGCCTCCGTGGAGGAAAGCCTGGGCATGAACGTGCAGGACCTGAGCGCGCGCTTGGATACGATCCAGGTTCTGGCGATCCTCGGCCTCCTGGCGGGGATTGGGGCCCTCGTGCTCGTGCTTTTGGGGATGGGCGGATGAGGGAGAGGGCGCGGCCTCCCCGCGCCCTTCCTTTTTGCCTCTGAATGTAACAAACGTTACACTTCGGGAGGTCCGCATGGAACCGCTCGGGAAAAGGCTCCGCGACTTCCGCCTGGAAAAAGGTTTGAGCAAACGCGCCCTGGCCAAGATCCTGGGGGTCTCCGTGCCCACCCTCTCCCGCTGGGAAGAGGAGGCCGTCGAGCCCCACGACTACAACCGCCACAAGATCCTGCGCCTTCTCGAAGGGGAAGAGGAACGCGCCCGCCCATGACCACCGCCGTCCGCCGCCTGCGCATCGAGGGCTTCAAGTCCTTCCGCCGCCTCACCCTCGAGTTCTTCCCCGGCTTCACCGCCATCGTCGGGGAAAACGGCACGGGAAAATCCAACCTCCTTGAGGCCATCATGTTCGTTTTGGGCCGGCGCTCCCGCGGGCTGCGCGCCGAGCGCCTGGAGCACCTCCTCCACACCCCGCCGGGCGGGGAGCCCGTGCCCGAAGCCGAGGTCACCCTCGTTCTGGACAACCGCTCCGGCGTGTTCGCCGAGCGCTGCCCGGAACCTGAGGTGGTCCTCTCCCGCCGCATCTCCAAGAACGCCTCCGTGTACCGAATCCAGGGGCGGCTCGCTTCAGCCCGGGAGGTGGAGGCCCTCCTCTCCTTGGCCAACATCGACCCCAACGGCTACCACATCGTGGAGCAGGGGACGGTCACCGACGTTTTGGAGGGCTCGGCCCGCCGGCGCCGGGAGATCCTGGAGGAGGTGGCGGGGATCGCCGCCTACGAGGAGCGCAAGGCCAAGGCCGTGGAGGAGCTCGCCCAGGTGAAGGAGCGCCTGAACGCCGGCCGCATCCTTTTGGCGGAACGCCGGGCGCGGGTGGCCGAGCTCTTCCGCCAGCGGGAAGCGGCCCTCACCTTCCGCTCCCTCTCCGAGGAACGCGAGCGGATCCAGGCCACCTTGGCCTTCCGCCGGTATCTGGCCAAAAAGGAGGCCCTGGAGAAGGCCCTGGCCCAAGGGGAGCGCCTGCGGGAGGAGGTGGAGGCCCTGGCGGCCGAGGTGGACCGGCTGGACCGCGAGATCGAGGCCCGCGAGCGCCAAAGCCTGAAAACCTCGGAAGCTCCCGAGGAGGACCTCACCGAGTGGATCCGTAGGGTGGAGCGCTTGCGGGCGGAGCTCGGCGGGAAGGAGGCGGCGCTCAAGCTCCTGGAGCGGGAGGTTCAGACCTTGCGGGAGGCCGTGGCCGCCCTGTCCCGCGCGGGTGGGGAGCGGGGCCGACCCCCGGAGGCCGTGGCCGCCGTCCTGGAGCTCGGCTGGGATGGCGTGATCGGCACCCTCGCGGAGCTTGCTCGTCCCCGGGAGGGCTTTGAGCTCGCCTGGAACGCGGCCCTCGGCGCTCACGCCCACGACCTCGTGGTGGCCTCCCGCGAGCTCGCCCTAAGCTGCGTGCGCTACCTCAAGGAGAGGGGGATTGGCCGGGCCCGCTTCCTCCCCCTGGACCGGCTCCTTCTTTCCCCGCCCTCCCCCCAGGCCCTCAAGGCCAAAGGGCTGCCCGGGGTCCTTGGGTTCCTCGCGGACTTCGTGGACTGCCCGCCGGAGGTGCGGCCGGCCCTCCTCTACGTTTTGGGCGACACCCTGGTCGCGGAGAACTTGGAGGCCGTGCGCACGGTGGAGGGGGTGCGCGTGGTCACCCTGGAGGGCGACCTTCTGGAGAGGGGCGGGGCCATCTGGGGGGGCGCGAGCCGCCCGAGCCGTAACCCCGCACTGGAAGCAAAAAGGGAGGAGCTTCGCCGGCGGGAGGAGGAGCGCGCCCGCTTATCCCCGGAGCTTGAGCGTATTTCCGCGGAACTTGCGAAGGCCGAAGAGGAATTAAGCCGCCGTTCCCAGGCCCTCCAGGAGTTTCGGGCCACCCGAGCCAAGGAGGAAAGCGAGCTTTTCGCCCTGCGGGAGCGACGGAGGGAGATCTACCGGGAGCTGGAGCGCAAGCGCACGGCCCTAAGCCGCCACGAACGGGAGGCTGCAGAGCTCAGGGGGGAGCTTGCGGCCCTGGGCGAGGTTCCCCCACCCAAGGAGGAGGTCCCGGGAACACCCGAGGTCCTCCAGGCCCGGCTGCGCCAGATCGAGCGGGAGCTCGCGGCCCTGGGCCCCGTGAACCTGCGGGCCATCGAGGAGTACGAGCAGGCCCTGGCCGAGCTCCAGGAGATCAAAGCCCGCGTGCAGACCTTGGAGAAGGAAAAGGAGGAGATCGAGCGGTTCATCGCGGAGGTGGAGCGCAAGAAGCGCGAGAAGTTCGTGGAGACCATGGAGGCCGTTTCGGCCCAGCTGAACCAGCTGTTCGTCCGCCTCTTTGGCGGGGGCGAGGCCCGCCTGAGCCTGGCCGAACCGGGAAACCTCGGCTCGGACCTCCTCATCCAGGTCCGGCTTCCTGGAAAGGAGCTGCGCGTCCTGGACGCCCTCTCCGGAGGGGAGAAGGCCCTCGTGGCCATCGCCTTCGTGCTCGCCCTCGCCGCGGGGAAGCCCGCGCCCTTCTACCTCCTGGACGAAGTGGACGCCGCCTTGGACCGGGCCAACTCCGAGCGCCTGGCCCGCCTCCTCAAGGAGTTCGCCCAGACCTCCCAGGTGATCGTGGTCTCCCACAACGAGGAACTCGTGCGCCATGCGGACCGGATCTATGGGGTGGTCCTGCGGGGCGGGGCCTCGGAAGTCTTGGGGTTGGAGCTCAGCCATGCCCGTTGAGCCGAAGGAGCTTTGGGCGTTGGAGCCGGAGCGCTTCGCCCGCGCCGACTGGGAGGAGCTCTTCCGGGAGGCCACGCGGGGGCTCGATCCCTGGGCCCTGGACCTCACCGCCCTCCTCGGCCGGTTCCGGGAGTTCCTGGCCCGGACCCCCGTGGAGCTCAGGGTTCCCGGGCGCATGGTGTTCGCAAGCTCCGTGCTTTTGCGCATGAAATCCGAGCGGGTGGACGGCGGGCCCCCCACCCTGGCCGAGGCCGTGGCCGCGGTCCTCGCGGAGGAGGCAAGGGAGCAGGACGGGGAACCGGAGCCCCCTCCGCTCCTGAGGCTTCCCCTTCGGCGCCGGCCCCGCGCCCGCCTGACCCTCGCCGACCTGCGCCGGGCTTTCCTCGCCGTGGCCGCTCGCCCCACCCCCCACCCCCCAAAAACCCAGGGCACCCTGAACGTGAGCGAAGCGCCCTTCAGCCTCCGCGCCGCCCGCCTTCTTCAACGGCTTTTGCGCATGGTGAACGGCTCGCGCTTCGTCCCCTTCTCCCTCCTCGTGGGGGAGGACGACCCCAAGGAAAAGGTCGCGCGCTTTTTGGAGCTTTTGCACCTGGACGGCCGGGGCCAGGTGCGCCTGCACCAAGAGGAGTTCCTGGGGGAGATCCTTGTGGAAGTCCCGCATGGATCCTAAGGCCCTGGTGGAGGCCGCGCTGTTTGTAGCCGATCGGCCCCTCGCCCCCGCGGAGCTGGCCCAGGCCCTGGGGCTCCCGGAGCCCGCGGTGCTGCGGGCTTTGGCCGCGTTGGCCGAGGATCTCGAGGCGCGCGACCGGGGATTGGAGCTCGGCCAGGAGGGCGGAGGCTACGTGCTCCGGGTGAAGGCGGAGCTGGCGGAGCGCGTGCGGGTTTTCGCGCCCCACCAGGACCTCTCGGAGCAGACCCTGCGCACGCTCGCCCTGATCGTGGCCAAGGCCCCCGTGGCCCAAGCGGAGGTGGTGCGGATCCGCGGGCAGCGGGCCTACGGCCACATCAAGGAGCTTATCGCCCGGGGCTTTGTGCGCGCCGAGGACCACGGCCCCACCAAGATCCTCCACGTGACCGAGGACCTCCTGCGCTACTTTGGGGTGGGGACCCTGGAGGAGCTGCGCCGCGCTTTGGAAGCCCCGCCGGCTGCGGCCCTGGATTGACCGGCCCCGCCGAATCGGCTAGGATGGCCCGCCTTCCCAGGAGGTGAACGCTCTCCGTGGAACCGATGATGGAAAACGTGATGGAGAATGCGCCCGCAAAGGTTGCGCCGGGATGGCTGGCCCATGCCGTGGGCAAGCGCAAGGAGGCCATTGCCCGGGTGTTCCTGCGCGCGGGCACAGGGAAGATCTGGGTGAACGGCCGGCCCGTTGAGGAGTACTTCCGGGCCTTCGCCTTCACCCAGGACTACCTCAACCGCCACCTCCTTTCGCCCTTCTACCTCACGGGAACGCTGGGCCGCTACGATGTGCGCGCCAAGATCGAGGGCGGCGGCCCCACCGGGCAGTTGGAGGCCCTGCGGCTGGGGATCGCCCGGGCCCTGGTGGCCTTGGTCCCCGAGTTCAAAAAGCCCCTCAAGGACGCGGGGCTCCTCACCCGGGACGCCCGGGAGGTGGAGCGCAAGAAGTACGGGCACCGCAAGGCCCGCAAGAAGGAACAGTACTCCAAGCGGTGATCACCGATGAAGAAGGGCATTCATCCGGAACTGCATCGGGCCATTGTGCGCTGCGGCTGTGGGGCGGAGTTTGAGACCCTCTCCACCAAAAAAGAGCTGCACGTGGACGTGTGCATCGAGTGCCACCCCCTCTTTGGGGGCAAGGCCGAGGCCGAGGAGCAACAGCGGGAGAGGGTGCTCCGCGCCCGCAAGGGCAAGAAAGGATAAATGCCCCTGGGCGGGCAAGCCGTCATCGAAGGGGTCCTCCTCACCGACGGCCAACGCGCTACGGTGGCCGTCCAGACGCCCAAGGGCATCGTCGTTGAGCCCCTCGCCGTCCCGCGCTTCCCCAGGCTCGAGCGGATCCCGTTCCTCAGGGGACCGGTGAAGCTCTACCAGCTCCTGAGCCTGGGCTGGGCGGCCCTGGAGCGCTCCGCAGCCCTGGCCTTCCCCGAAGAGCGCAGCTCCTCCTGGGACTTCCTCCTCGCCCTGGGCCTGGCCCTCCTCGTCCTCCTCGGCGGGTTCATCGCCCTGCCCTTCTTTTTGGCCACCCGCACGGGCCTGGAGAACCGGGTGCTCTTGAACCTGGTGGAGGGCGGGATTCGTCTGGCCTTTTTCGCCCTCTACCTTTGGGGGATCTCCTTTATTCCCGACGTGCGCCGGCTCTTCCAATACCACGGGGCGGAGCACAAGGTGGTGCACGCCTACGAAGGGGGGGAGCCCTCGCTGGAGGAGGCCCTCAAGCACAGCCCCCTTCATGCCCGCTGCGGCACGAACTTCGTGTTCCTCTTCATCGCCGTGGCGGTCCTCCTTTTCTCGGTGATCCCGGCCCAGAGCTTCTGGGCCCGGCTTTTGGCCCGGGTGGGGCTCATCCCCGCCGTGGCCAGCCTCACCTACGAACTCCTCCAATTGGGGGCGCAGCGGCGGTGGCTTGTGCCCCTCCTCTGGCCGGGCCTCTTCTTCCAGCGGTTGACCACGCGGGAGCCGGAGCCGGCGCAGCTGGAGGTGGCCCTCGCCGCCCTCCGTCAGCTCCTGGCCGCCCAAAGCTCCTCCACCACGGAGTAGGGCACCTTCACGAGGCCCAAACTTTCCTTCACCGAGCCGGGCCCGTGGTCGTCGGAGCCGCCGGTGGCGATGAGCCCTAGCTCCGCGGCGATCCGCGGAAGCTCCGAAAGCCCAGGGTTCAAGGGCTGCGCGCTCGTCTCGTAGGGGTAGAAGAGCTCCACCGCCCGCAGGCCCTGGTCCTTTAGGGTTTGAAGGACGCGCGTCCAGTCGGAAAAGCCGTGGAAGCCGGGGTGGGCGAGGGCGGCCACGCCCCCGGCGGCGCGAATGGCCGCGATCACCTGAGCGCTCGTGGGCCGGCTCAGCGGCACATAGCAGAGGCCCTCATCCCCGAGGTATTTCTCAAAGGCCTCCTCCAGGGTGGCCACGGCTCCCCGCTCCACGAGAAGGGCCGCAAGATGAGGCCGGCCCACGGAGCCCCGGGCCCGCGCCCGCACCTCCTCGTAGCTTAGGGAAAGGCCCAAAACCTCCTGGCAGCGGGCGACCATGGCCTGCATGCGGCGCTCCCGCGCCTCCGCCATCCCGCGGAAGAGCTCCCGCAAGGCCGGATGCGCCGGATCCAGGAAGTACCCGAGGATCTCCCCCCGCTCGCCCAGGATCTCCGCCTTGATCTCCACCCCGGTGATCACAAGAAGCCCGTCCATCTCCTGGAAAGGCTGGCGGAGATCCGGGCCGATCGCGTCGTGGTCGGTGATGGCGATGGCAGAAAGTCCAGCGGCCTTGGCCCGGGCCACCACCCCCGCCAGGTCCAGGGTCCCGTCGGACCAGCGAGTGTGTAAATGCAGATCAGCCCAGCGTTCCACGCCTCCCCTCCTTCCAAACCCGGTCCAGGATGGCGTTGATCACCGCGGGAGCCCGCTCCGTCCCGTAGGCCTTGGCCAGCTCCACCGCCTCGTCGATCACCACCTCCGGCGGAGTCCCGGTGAAGAGGAGTTCATAGAGCCCAAGGCGCAGGATGTTGCGGTCCACCAGAGGGAGCCGATCCAAGCCCCAACCGTGAGCGCGCTCCTCGATGATGGGGTCAATCTTATCCCGGTGAGCGAGAACGCCAAAGAGGAGGGAGCGCGCGAAGTCCTGGGCCTCTTGGGGGAGGTCCACCTCGGCCAGGAGCTCCTCGGGGGGGAGCTTGAGGAACTCCCAGCGGTAGAGACAGCGGAG
The DNA here is from genome assembly GCA_030550535.1 of Candidatus Bipolaricaulota bacterium. Taxonomy (GTDB): domain Bacteria; phylum Bipolaricaulota; class Bipolaricaulia; order Bipolaricaulales; family Bipolaricaulaceae; genus DTER01. The sequence continues at coordinate 39,846 of JAUQPF010000009.1, read as the reverse complement.
GACGGCCTCGCGGGCTTTGCGCCGCATCAGCCCCGCAGGGTGGCCCCGTTCACCAGGACCTGGACCTCCTGGACCTCGAGGCCCGTGCGGCGGGCCACTTCGGTGGAAAGGACCTCCTGCAAGCGCTCGGCGAGGCTGGGGATGCTCGCCTCCGCCGGGAGCCGCAAGGAGACGCGCAGAGCCAAGGCCTTCCCTTTGGGAAGGAGAGCCACCTGGAACGGGGTTTCCCCCAGCTCCTCGGCGAGGAGCCCCACCACGAGCTGGGACACCGTGCGAGGGGTGATGAAGATGAGGCCTTTGGGGGCGGAGAGGGCCAGGGCCTGGGCGAGGCCGGCGCGGCGCACGGCCACGGCCATGCAGATCCCGGAAGCCACAAGGAAAACCGCGGCCAACACGCCCAATCCCACCCGCACCGTGAGGGGGGAAGCGGCGCTCCCGCCCACCACCACCTCGGGCAGATAGAGGCTGGCCCCCAGGGCACTCAAGGCGGCGCAGGCCAAAAGGAGCAGGGCCTCAAGCCACAGGACAAAGGTCATGACCGCTCCTCCGCCTCCACGATCCCCACCACCTCCACGTCCACGGCCTCCACAGGAAGGGTGGTGAGGCGCTCCACCTCCGTCTTCACCTTCTCCTGGAGCTCCTGGGCCACCTCGGGGAGGACCCGACCGTACCCGATGACCACGGAGAGGGCGATGCGCACCCGCCCCTCCAAAAGCTCGGTGTGCACGTAGCGTTGCACAGCGCTCCCCTGCGGAAGGGGCTCCCCTTTGGGGGAGTAAACACCGGGCACCTCGGAGGCCGCCAAACCGGCGATGGTGGCGATCACCTCCTTGGCCACGCTGATCTTGCCCGCCTCCTCCTCGGGCTCCTCGGGCCGATTGGACCTAGACGTTCTCTCCGGCTTCAACCTCCACCTCCGGCAGGAACACCTCTTGGACGTAAACGTTGACCTTGGCCACCCGCACGCCCACCATGCCCTCCAAGGCCTCGCGCACGGCCGCCTGCACGCCCTGGGCCACCTCCTGGACGGGGTACCCGTACATCACGCCGATGCGCACGTTCACCTCCAGGACCCCGGACTCCGTGCTCTGCACCTCCACCCCGGGTTCGCCCCCAAAGACGCCAGCCAGCCCGCGCGGCCGCCAAAGGCGCACCCCCTCCATCTGTTCCATGGCCTTGCTGGCGATGCGCACCAGCACCTCCGGCCGCACCCGCAACTTCCCCAAGGGTAGGGACATCTCCACGCGGGCCTCGGGCATCCTCCCCTCCTTAGCCCACCCGCTCCACGTACGCGCCGGTGCGGGTGTCCACGCGGATCACGTCGCCCACCTGCACGAAGAGCGGAACCTTCACCACAAGCCCCGTCTCGAGGGTGGCGGGCTTGTCCCCGCCCTGGGCGGTGTCGCCCCGCACCCCCGGCGGGGTATCCACCACCCGCAGCTCCACGAAGTTGGGGGGCTCCACCTTCACCAGCTCCCCTTGGTAGTAGAGGCCGGTGACCTCCATCCCCTCCAGGAGGTAGCCCACGATGGGCTCCACCACGTCCACGGGGATCATGCGCTCCTCGAAGGTCTCCTTGTCCATGAACACGAACGTGTCCCCGCTGCGGTAGAGGTACTGCATGGGGCGCACCTCGAGATAGGCCGCCTCCAGGTTGTCGGAGTCGCGAAGGGTCTCGGTGATGACCTGCCCGGTTTTCAGGTTGCGGAGTTTGGCGCGCACGAAGGCCGAGCCTCGGCCGCGTTTGACGTGCTCGAACTCCAACACTTCGTAGAGGTTCCCGTGGTAGACCAAGGTCATGCCGCGGGTGATTTCGCCGATGGTGATCCCCATCGCTTCCTCCTTTGTGGGCTTTATACCCGCAAGCTCCGGCCCGGACAAGCCCGCCTAGAGGCGATCCAAAAGGACGTGGAGGAGCTGGGGAAGGAGGAGGCCGGCGAGGAAGGGCAGGGCTAGGGCGGCCGGAGGGGGCTCCCCCCGGGGAAGCCCGGCCAAGGTCCAAACCCCAAGGGCCCAGAGGCTGAGGTAGAGGAGGCGGGTGAGGGGGCCGAGGAGGGGGTGATGGGAGAGGCCGCGATGGCGGAAGAGCCGGGTGTAGGGCCACCAAAGGGCGCGGAAAAGGCGCCAGCGCCGGGCCGGCCGGCTGTGGTAGAGATCGAGGTCCGGGGAGAGGAAGAGGCTTCCCGCGAGGTAGCCGAGGCCCAGGGGGAGGAGCTCCTCCCGGAGGCCCAGGCCATAGCCCGCGCCGAGGCACAAGGGAAGGCAAGCGAGTTCCGCGGCGAGGTGCGTTTTATGGCCGGGCACGGGGGCGATTGTGGGGCGGAGCGGCAAGGGCGGCAACCTTGCGGGTGGGGGGGAGGGGCCGTACAATGTTTTTAGCACCCAAGACCCTAAACTGCTAACCCGGGAGGTGGTGGGATGAAGATCAAGCCCTTGGGTAGCCGTGTGCTCGTGAAAAAGATCGAGGAGGAGGAGCGCCGCACCCCCGGCGGCATCGTCCTTCCTGAGTCCGTGAAGGACGAGAAGGCCGTGAAGGGGGAGGTGGTGGCCCTCGGCACCGGCGAGAAGTTCGAGGTCAAGGTGGGCGACAAGGTCCTCATCGCCGCCTACGCGGGAACCGAGGTCCGCGTGGGCGAAGAGAAATACCTCCTCGTGAAGACCGCGGACATCTTGGCCGTCATCGAGGAGTAAGGAGGTGGGTATGGCCGCAAAAGAGGTCATCTACGGGGAAGAGGCACGGCGGAAGATCCTCGCCGGCGTGGAGAAGCTCGCGAACGTGGTGCGGGTGACCCTGGGTCCCCGCGGCCGCAACGTGGGCATCGAGAAGAAGTTCGGCTCCCCTGACATCGTCAACGACGGCGTCACCATCGCCGAGGAGCAGGAGTACAAGGATCCCTTCGAGAACATGGGGGCCCAGCTCGTGAAGGAGGTGGCCTCCAAGACCAACGACGTGGCCGGCGACGGCACCACCACCGCCACCATCCTGGCCCACGCCCTCATCAAGGAGGGCTTCAAGATGGTCGCCGCCGGCGCCAACCCCATCGCCCTCAAGCGCGGCATCGAAAAGGGCGTGAAAGCCGTGGTGGAGGAGCTCCAGAAGATGTCCCGCAAGATCTCCGGCAAACACGAGATCGCTCAGGTGGCCGCCATCTCCGCCAACGACCCGGAGATCGGCCGCATCATCGCCGACGCCATGGAGGCCGTGGGCGAGTCCGGGGTCATCACCGTGGAGGACTCCGACACCATCGAGACCTACTACGAGGTCGTGGAGGGCATGCAGTTCGACCGGGAGTACCTCTCGCCCTACTTCGTCACCGACCCCAAGAAGATGGAGGTGAACCTGGAGAACCCCTACATCCTCATCACCGACCGGGAGCTCAAGAACGCGCTGGAGCTCATCCCGCTTCTGGAGAAGGTGGCCCAGACCGGCCGGCCCCTCCTCGTGATCGCCAAGGACGTCACGGGTGAGGCCCTCTCCACCCTCGTGATCAATAAACTCAAGGGGACCCTCATCTCCTGCGCCGTGAAGGCCCCGGGGTTCGGCGACCGCCGCAAGGCCATGCTCGAGGACATCGCCATCCTCACGGGCGGTGTGGTCATCGCCGAGGACGCGGGGATGGAGGTGCGCAACGCCACCCTGGACATGCTCGGCCAGGCCGAGCGCGTGCGCGTGACCCACGAGTCCACCACCATCATCGGCGGGAAGGGCAACCCCGAGGCCATCAAGGCCCGCATCGAGCAGATCGAGGAGCAGATCAAGACCACGGACAGCGAGTACGACCGGGAGAAGCTGGAGGAGCGGAAGGCCAAGCTCGCGGGCGGGGTGGCCGTGATCAAGGTGGGCGCGGCCACGGAGACGGAGCTTGAGGAGAAGAAGCACCGCTTCGAGGACGCGCTGGAGGCCACGCGGGCCGCGGTGGAGGAGGGGATCCTCCCGGGCGGCGGTGTGGCCCTCCTCCGCGCCAGCCGCGTCCTCGACAAATTGGAGAAGGAGCTTGAGGGCGACGAGAAGGTGGGCGTGCAGATCCTCCGGAAGGCCCTGGAGGCCCCGGTGCGGCAGCTCGCGGAGAACGCGGGCTTCGAGGGCGCGGTGATCGTGGAGCGCCTCAAGAACGAGAAGGACACGGTGGGCTTCGACGTGGTCCAGGAGAAGTTCGTGGACATGTTCGAGGCCGGGATCATCGACCCCACGAAGGTGACGCGCTCGGCGCTCCAGAACGCCGCCTCCATCGCCGGCATGCTCCTCATCACCGAGGCCCTGGTGGCCGAGATCCGCGAGGAGAAGAAGGAGACGACGCCCACCCCGCCGCCGGAGTACTGATCCCAAAAGCAGGAAAAGGAAAGGCCCCGGAGATCCCGGGGCCTTTTTCTTTTCACCGTTTGTCGGGACGGTGATGGCGCGGGGGCTTCTCCTGGGCCGTGGCCAGGGCCCTGGCCTCCGGACTCAGGAGGTGCCGCAAAAGCCGGGCGTAGGCGGAGGCGGCCCGGCGCAGGTCCTCCACGCTCAGCCGCTCGTCCGGCCGGTGGGCGAGCCGCTCGTCGCCCGGTCCGAACCCCACGGTGGGGATCCCCCGCCGGCCGCAGCTCTCCACCCCGTCCGTGGAAAAGCGCCACACCCGGAGGGGCGGACTTCCCAGGGCCTCCCAGGCCCGCACCAGCCAGGGGTGCTCCGGGTCCAGGCACCAGGCAGGGAAGAAGAGCCTGGCCCGCGCCGTCTCCCCGGTGTAAAAGCGAAGCTCCACCTCCTCCAAGGTGGCCTCGGCGCCGATGCCCTGGTAGTCCGCAAGCACCGATTTCTCCGTCTCCCCCCGCACGATCCTCCGGTCCAGGAGGGCCACACAGCGGTCGGGCACCACGGGGCCCCCTCCGTCCGCGCTCAGGAACACGGGGGCCACCGTGCCCTGGCCCAAAAGGGGGTCCTCGGGAAGGGGGGTGCGCAGGGCGTGCCCCAGGGCCTCCACCATCCGCTCGATCGCGTTCTCCCCGAGCTCCGGCATGGAGGCGTGCGCGGCCTTCCCCTTGGCCACGAGGCGGATCACCGCCCTCCCCCGGTGGCCGATGCCCAGCCGGAGGTCCGTGGGCTCCCCGAGGACCACGAGGTGCGGTTTTTCCAATTTGTCCAGGACGCGGCCCAGGGCCACCCCCTCCGCCGTCTCCTCGTGGGGCACGTACACGAGGTACAGGGTGCCCTGGAGCTCGGAGGCGGCCTGGGCGGCGCCGGCGACCTGCGCGGCGATCCCCCCTTTCATGTCCACCGCGCCCCGGCCGTAGAGGAACCCCTCGCGGACCTCCCCGGCGAACGGCGGGACCGTCCAACCCTCGCCGGGAGGCACGGTGTCCATGTGCCCGGTGACCACCACCGTGGGCCCCTCCCCCCGCCGGATCCGCCCGATCACCGTGCCCAAAGGACCCCGCTCGGCCTCACAGAACCGCCGCAGCGTGGCAAGGAGGAAATCCGCGAGGTCCTTCTCCTCCCCGGCCGGGCTCGGGATCCGCACCAACTCCTGCGCGAGCCGGACCGGGTCGGTCATGACAGGTGGATCTCCACCACGTCCTTGTCCTGGACCACGTGGTCCAAGGGCACCTGCTGGCCCTGGAACTTCCCAGAGCCCCAAAGGCGCACGTACTTCAGGCGCTTCACGAAGTCCTTGTGGATCTCCTTCACCACGTCCAACACGGTCGCTCCCTCCCGAATCGTGTAGGGTTTGGAGAAGTCCGGGGGTTGCCCGGGCTTTTTGGTGTAGATGCGGACGATGCCGGAGGCCCTAAAAAGGAGGGACCGCAGCGCCTCCAGGCCCTCGCCGGTCACCGTGGACGCGCACACCCCGGGGAAGCGGTCCTGAGCCCAGGAACGGAAGGCCTCCCCGGCCTCGGGAACGACATCCACCTTGAGCCCCACGGCCACCGTGCGCTTCTCCACCGTCCGCCAGTCCACCGGCCGGGTGGGCCCCGCCGTGAGCACGATGTGCCGGGCCCGCAGAAGCTCCACCACCTCCTCCGCCTCCTCGCGCCAGCGGGGGCTCGCGAGGTCCAAGCAGAGGGCCACCGCGTCGGCCATACGGATGAGCCCGTACACCCAGCCCTCCGTGTACTCCGGGGTGATCGGCGGAAGGTCCACGAGCTGGATCTGCACGTCCTCGTACTCCATCATCCCCGGCACGGGCTTCAGGGTGGAGAGGGGGTAGGGGGCGATCACGGGGGTGGCGTTGGTGAGGGCCGCAAGGAGCGAGGACTTCCCGGAGTTGGGCGGGCCCACGAGCACGATCTGGGCCGCGCCCTCCCGCTCCACGTGGTAGCTAGGGCCCCCACCCTTTCCGGAGCGGCGGGCCTGCTCCATCTGCTCCCGGAGCTTGGCGATCCGCCTTTTTATGTCCGCCTGCATCTTCTCCGTGCCCTTGTGCTTGGGGATGGTGGCGAGCATCTCCTGGAGGGCATCGAGCTTCTCCTCCAGGGTCTTGGCCTTGTTGAAGCGCTCGCGGGCCGCAAGGAACTCGGGAGTCAAATTCGCCGGCATCGCCGTTCCATTGTAGCCCGCCCCTCTTCCCCCTTCTACGGCCCGGCCGCAGCCCCTCGGTACAATGCTCGCATGCTCACCCTGGACCTTTCGGGAAAGAGGGCCCTGGTGATGGGCGTGGCCAACGAGCGAAGCCTGGGCTTCGCCATCGCCAAAAAACTTCGGGAGGCGGGGGCGGAGGTGGCCCTGAGCTACCAGGCGGAGCGGCTGCGGCCGGAGGCGGAGAAATTGGCCCAGGCCCTGGGCGGCGCCCTCCTCTTCCAGGCCGACGTCACAAAGGAGGCGGAGCTTGCGGCCCTGTTCGCGGGGATCCGCGCGGCCTGGGGATATTTGGATTATCTCGTCCACTCCATCGCCTTCGCCCCCCGGGAGGCCTTCGAGGGGCGCTACCTCGACACGAAGCGGGAGGATTGGCTTTTGGCCCTGGAGGTCTCGGCCTACTCCTTCGTGGCCGTGGCCCGGCACGCGGAGCCCCTCCTCCGCGAGGGAGGGGCCCTCCTCACCCTCACCTACTACGCCAGCGAGAAGGTCGTCCCCCGCTACAACGTGATGGCCGCGGCCAAAGCCGCCCTTGAGGCCAGCGTGCGCTACCTCGCCTATGAACTAGGCCCCAAGGGCATCCGGGTGAACGCCATCTCCGCGGGCCCGGTGCGCACCGTGGCCGCCCGCAGCATCCCCGGGTTCAGCACCCTCTACGAGCGCGCGGGAAAGCTCGCGCCCCTGGGCCGCAACATCACCCCGGAGGAGGTGGGGAACGCCGGGCTTTTCCTCCTCTCGCCCCTGGCGAGCGGGATAACGGGCACGGTGCTCTTCGTGGACGCGGGCTACCACATTCTAGGGATGATCCCCGCGGAATGAGCGAGGTTTTGAACGCGCGCACCGCCCGGGACCTGGAGTACGCCAAGGTCCTGGAGCTCGTGGCCAAGGAGGCGGCCTCCGCCTTGGGCGCGGAGGCCGTGCGGGCCCTGGGGCCCCGCGCGGACCGCGCCTGGCTGGAGCGGGAGTTCTCCCTCCTTCGGGAGATGGAGGAGGCCGTGCGCGCGGGCTTCGCCCTCGGCTCCCTCCACGATCTTCGGCCGCTTCTTGCGGAGGCCCGCGAGCACGGGATCCTTGGGCCGGAGGACTTCCTGCCCTTTGCGGAGACGCTCGCGGCCGCGGCGGATGTGCGTCAGGCCCTCGCCGCCTCCCCGCATCCCCGGCTGGCCGCCCTGGCCCAAAGGCTCTCCGACCAGACCCCCCTTCTTACCCGCATTTGGCGCACGATCGACGAGCGCGGGGAGATCCGGCCCGACGCCACCCCCAAACTCCGGGCCCTTCTCGCGGAGCGGCGCGGGCTCGTGGAGGAGATCCAGGAGGCCCTGCGGCGCTTCCTTCAGCGCCATCGCGAGCACGTCCAGGACGCGGTGGTCACGCAGCGGGGCGGCCGGTTCGTGGTGCCCTTGAAGACCGGGGCCCGCAGCCTGGGTGTGGTGGTCCACGAGGCCTCCGGAAGCGGGCAGACCCTGTTCGCCGAGCCCGCGGAGGTCGTGCCCCTCAACAACCGCCTGCGCGAGGTGGAGGACGAGCTCGATCGCGAGCGACACCGCATCCTCGCGGAGCTCACGGGGCTCCTCCTCCAAGAGGCCGAGGCCATTGCGGAGGACCTCGAGATCCTTGCTTATTTGGACGGGCTTTACGCGCGGGCCCGGTTCGCCCGGCGCTGGGATGCCACCCTCCCGGCCTTCACGGAGGAGCCGCGCCTGGAGCTTTGGGACGCGCGCCATCCCCTGTTGGGGGAGCGGGCCGTGCCCATCTCCCTGGCCCTCGGCGCGGAAAAGCCCGTGGTGGTCATCACCGGGCCCAACACGGGCGGGAAGACGGTCACGCTCAAGACCTTGGGCCTCTTCTGCGCCCTGGCCCAAGCGGGGATCCCCATCCCCGCCGGCCCCCGCACGGTCCTCCCCTTCCTCGCGAAAATCCGCTCCGACATCGGGGAGGAGCAGTCCATCGAGCAGAGCCTCTCCACGTTCTCCTCGCACATGCGCAACATCATCGAGATCCTGGGGGAGGCGGACGAGCGGACCCTCGTCCTTCTGGACGAGCTTGGGGCGGGAACAGATCCCCAAGAAGGCGCAGCCTTGGCTTTGGCCATCCTGGAGCGGCTTTTGGAGATCGGGTGCCTGGCGGCCGTGGCCACCCACCTCACCCCCGTGAAGCTCTTCGCCATCGCCCACCCCCGCGTGCTTTCCTGCTCCATGGAGTTCGACCTGGAGACCCTGGCCCCCACCTATCGGGTGCTCCAAGGGGTGCCGGGGCGGTCCTGCGCCCTTCTTGTGGCCGAGCGGCTCGGCCTTCCCAAGGAGCTTGTGGAGCGGGCGCGGGCGAAGCTCTCCACCGGGGAGATCCGGGCGGAGGAGATCATCGAGGAGCTGGCGCGGGAGCGGGCGGCGGCGCGGAGGCTTAGGGCCAATTTGGAGGCGGAGCGGGAGGCCCTCCGGAGGCTCCGGACCGAGTACGAAAGGCGCGTTCAGGCCCTGCGCGAAAGGAAGGCGGAATTCCTGGACCGCGAGCTCCGAAAGCTTGAGGAGGAGATCCGTGCGGCCCGAAAGGAGCTGGCGGAGCTCATCGCCCAGGCCCGTCAGGCCGAGGGCGTCGCGGCCCGCCGGGAGATCCTGAAACGGGTGGAGGAGCTCGCGGAGGCGCTCTCGGCCCGGCCCCCGGGGCCCGGGAAGCGGCCGGCCCAGCCCCCGGAGGTGGGGGATCCCGTGCGGGTGGGCCCCCATGGCCCCGTGGGCATCCTCGTGGCCCGGGAGGGCGAGGAGGCCGAGGTGGAGGTGCGGGGAAAGCGCGTCACTGTCCCCTTTTCCCTCCTCACCCCCGCCGAGGCGCCGCCCCCTTCGCCCGCCCCAAGGCCGGCCGTACCCATCCCCCAAACCGTCTCGTTGGAGCTCTCGGTGCGCGGGCTCACCGCGGAGGAGGCCCTCCGCCAGGTGGACCTTTGGCTGGATCGGCTCCTGCGCGCGGGGTTCACCCAGGGCCGCATCATCCACGGCCGGGGCACGGGCACCCTGCGCCAACGCATCCACGAGCACCTGAGGACCCTGCCCTTCGTCAAGGACTTTCGCCTGGCCCCGCCGGAGGAGGGCGGCGATGGCGTCACCCTCGTGACCTTGGGCTAAAACCCGCACGCCCGCCGCGGTGTATCCCGTGAGGGAGGCGATCTATGGGGAAGCTCGTGGTGCTTGCGGTGTGTGCGGCACTCCTCCTTGGGAAAGCCGGGGAAATCACCGTGGCTGTGGCCCCCTTCTTCGATCGGGGAAGCGGCCTTGTGGGCGTGGACTTCGGCCTCGCGGAGACCCTGGAGGCGAAGCTGCGGAACGCAGGGATCGGGGTGATCCCCGCACGGGCCTTGGAGAGCCTCCGCTTGAGCCAGAACCTCCCGCGCACCCCCGAGACCTGGAAGGGGGCCGCCGCCGCCCTGCACGCCGATTACCTCCTTTTGGGGACCCTGGAGGGCCTGCAGACCTCCCAGATCTCCCTGACCCTGGGGTTCCTGGTGATCCAAGGGGCCAGCGCCCAGGCCGAGATCTCCCTGGTCGTTTGGGACGTGGCCCAGGCCCGGGTTCTGGCCACGCTTCGGGAGAAGGGCACCGGCCAAGGGCAGGCCACCGCCTCCCTGCGCTTTTTCTTCGCCCTCCCCTTTGACGTTTGCGCCGGCGGGTTCCGCACGAACAAGGCGGTCTACCTTCAGGGCGAGCCCGTGGTGCTGGGCTACCTCGACCCCACGCCACCCCGGAGCTTCTACGTGGTCATCCGTCCTGCGGCCTCGGCCGCGCCGAGCTGGACCTCGCCCCTCCTTTCCTCGAGCCCCGCGGCGCCCTGCCTGACCTGGACTTGGGATGGCTACTTTGGGGCCACATTGGCCGATCCAGGGGTTTACGTGGCCGAGCTCTACGAGGCCACCACCTCCACCCTCGTGGCCACCCGCACGTTTGAGGTCCAGGGGACCTTTGCGGGCTGGGCCCTGGAGCTGCGGTTCGGTGCACCGGAGTTCGCGGGAACGGCCTGGTACCAGGCCCTCACCTCTGCCTTGGACGCCCTCCTCCCCAAGGTGCTCTCCCTCGTTAGGCCCGGGGGATGACGCCGGCTTTGCGCGGGGCATCCCCGCCCGTACACTGTTTGCGCGATGACGGCAAAGATGGCGACGGTTGCGGCAGTTCTTCTGTGGGCGGGTGGGGCGGCGGCCCCGCTCCTTTTGGGGTCTACACCCATCGTGGCCGACGTGGTGGCCCAGGTGGCCGGCCCCGCTTTCGTCGTGGAAGCCCTAATCCCAAGAGGGGTGGATCCCCACGCCTTCGAGCCCACGCCCCGCGATGTGCAAAGGCTCCTGGAGGCCACCGTCATTTTCGTAAGCGGCGCAGGCCTTGAGGCCGGCCTGAGCCCCTTCCTCGCCCTCCCGGAGGTGCGGGAAAAGGTGGTGGACCTCTCCCAAGGCCTCCCCCTCCTTCCGGCCCCTGCCCACGGGGAGGACGACCACGACGAGGATCATGCCTGGGACCCCCACGTGTGGTGGGACCCCACCCTCGTGGCCCTCTGGGTCGCGCGAATTCAGGAGTTCTTGAGCGCCCGTTTTCCGAAGCTCGCCGGGGAGCTCGCGGCGCGGGCCGCCCGTTATCTCGATGAGCTTTCCGCCCTGGACGCCTGGATCCAAGCGGAGGTGGCGCGGATCCCCGAGGAGCGGCGGCTCCTCGTGACCGACCACTACGTGCTTGGCTACTTCGCCCGCCGTTACGGGTTCACCGTGGTGGGCGCCCTCGTCCCCTCCCACGAGACCCTGGCCGAGCCCTCCCCCAAGGAGCTCGCCGCTTTGGAAGAGAAGATCCAGGTCCTGGGCATCCCGGCCATCTTCACGAGCTACGAAACCCCCTTGGCCCGGCGCGTGGCCCTGGACACGGGGGCGCGGCTCGTGCTCCTTCCCGCGGAGACCCTGGCGGAAGGGGGCGGGTATTTGGAGATGATGCGGGAGGCGGTGCGCCGCATCGTGGAGGCCCTAAGGCCGTGAGCGCGCGCTGCCCAGGGGCGATCCACAGCGCGGAGGCCCCCGCCCTGGAGGTGCGGGACCTGGCGGTGGTGCGCAACGGCCGGCCAGCCCTGGAGGGCGTGTCCTTCGTGCTGGAGAAAGGCGGGAACTTGGCCGTGGTGGGCCCCAACGGCGCCGGAAAGACCACCCTCCTTTCGGCCCTCGCGGGGCTCATACGGCCCAGCGCCGGAACGATCCGGGTGTTCGGCCAGCCGCCCGGTCGCCACCTGTGCCTGGCGTACCTGCCCCAGCGCCCCGCCGTGGAATGGAACTTCCCGGCCACGGTTCTCGATGTGGTCCTCATGGGCCGGGTGGGGCAGGTTGGGCTCCTGCGGCGCCTGGGCCCCGCCGATCGGGCTAAGGCTCAAGAGGCGCTGGAGCGGGTGGGGCTCGCTTCCTTGGCCCGGCGGCCCATCCGCGAGCTCTCCGGGGGGGAACAGCAGCGAATGTTCCTGGCCCGGGCCCTAGCCCAAGAGGCCTCTGTCCTCCTTTTGGATGAGCCCCTAACCGGGCTGGACGCCCCAGCCCAAGAAGGGATCCTCGTCCTCCTTGGGGAGCTAACGGGGGAGGGGCTCACCGTGGTGGTGGCCCTGCACGAGCTGGACCTCGTGGCCCGCCACTTCTCCCAGGCCTTGCTTTTGCGCACCCGCCCGGTGGCCCTAGGGGCACCCCCGGAGGTGTTCACCCCCGCGGCCCTGCGCGCCGCCTACGGCACGGCCCTGCATCTCCTTGCCGCCCCGGAGGGGACCCTGGCCCTGGGCGAGGCCTGCTGCCCCAAAGAGCCGCGATGAACCTCGTGGAATTCTTCGCGGCCCCCCTTCGCCACGCGTTCTTCGTGCGGGCACTTCTGGCGGCGATGAGCGCCGCCGCGGCCTGTGCGGCCGTGGGCACCTTCCTTGTTCTGCGAGGCATGACCTTCTTCGGCGACGCCCTGGCCCACGCCGTCCTCCCCGGGGTGGCCCTGGGCTACCTTTTTCATCGCGGATCGCGCACGGCCGTGTTTTGGTGGGCCTTGGGAACGGCGATCCTCGCGAGCTTGGGGATCGGCTGGGTGAGCCGCCGCGGCCGCCTAAAGGAGGACACGGCCATCGGCATCGTGTTCGTGGGCATGTTTGCTTTGGGGATCGGGCTCATCTCCACCGTGCGCGGCTACGCCGTGGACCTCGTGCACTTCCTCTTTGGGAACGTGCTCGCGGTTTCGCCCTTCGACCTTGGGCTCGTGGCGGGCCTGAGCCTAGGGGTGATCCTGGTGATCCTGGCCCTCTACAAGGAGCTTGCGCTGGCCACGTTCGATCCGCTTTTCGCCCGCACCCTTCGGCTTCCTACGGAGTTCATGCGCTATTTGCTTTTGGTGTTGGCGGCGGTGACGGTGGTCACGGCCCTGCGGGTCGTAGGGGTGGCGCTGGCCCTGGCCATGCTGGTGGTGCCGCCGGCCACCGGGCTCCTTTGGGGGCGGCGCCTGCCCGCGGTGCTCACTTTGGCCGTGGGCTTCGCCGTCCTCTCCGGATTTTGGGGGCTTTTCCTTTCCTACTACGCGGGGATGGCCCCAGGGGCGGCCGTGGTCCTTGTGGCCACCGGGTTTTTCCTCCTCGCCCTCCTCCGAATAATTGGGCGAGGATGAACGAGGCGCTTCGCCCAAAGGTGCAGACCCTGCCTCGGGCCCCTGGGGTGTACCTCTTCCGCGGCCCCCGCGGGGAGGTGCTGTACGTGGGCAAGGCCTCCTCCTTGCGCGACCGGGTGCGCCAGTACTTCCAAGCTGACCACCTCCTTTCCCCGAAGATCCGCAAACTCATGGCCCTGGCTCAGGACGTGGAGGTGGTGCTCACGGGCTCTGAGGCGGAAGCCCTGATCCTGGAGGACGCGCTCATCAAGAAATACCGGCCGCCCTTCAACACCCGCCTGCGCGACGACAAGCGCTACCCCTACATCAAGATCACGAACGAGCGATTCCCTCGCATCACCGTGGTGCGCCGGGTGGAGAACGATGGCGCACGGTATTTCGGACCATACACCTCCCCGCGGGCCATGCGCCGGGCCTTGAAGCTAGCCCACAAGCTCTTCCCCATTCGGCCCTGCAACCTCCCCGTGGGAACCAAGCTCTTTCCCCGGCCCTGCCTTTACTACCACATCGGGCGCTGCGCCGGGCCCTGCGCGGGGTTGGTGAGCCCCGCGGACTACCGCCGCCACGTGGAGGGCGCGGCCCTCCTCTTCCAGGGGCGGGTGGACGAGGTGATCGCCCGCCTCCAAGAGGAGATGAAACGAGCCGCGGAGGAGGAGCGCTTTGAGCACGCGGCGCGCGTGCGCGACCAGATCCGGGCCTTGGAGCGAATTCGCGAGCGCCAGGTCGTGGCCCTCCCAGAGCTTGTGGACCTTGATGCCGTGGGCATTGCCGTGGAGGGGAATCGCGGCTATGGGGTGGTGCTCCTCGTGCGCGCCGGAAGGCTTCTGGGCCGCGAGGGCTTCGCCCTCACCCTCCCGGAGAACTCCACCCCCGAGGAGGCCCTAAGCGAGTTCCTCGACCAGTACTACACCCGCACCACGGCCATCCCTGAGGAGGTCCTCCTCCCCTTCTCCGTGGCGGAGATGGAGGCCTTGCTCGTGTACCTGCGGCGCAAGCGCGGGGGAAAAGTGGAGGTCCTTGTGCCCAAGGGCGGGGAGCGCAAGGGCCTTGTGGACCTGGCCCAGCGCAACGCGGAGCTGGCCCTAAAGCGCACGGAGGCCGAGGAGGCCGCGCCCGAAGAGGAAGCCCTGGAGGCCTTAAGCGAGGCTTTGGACCTCACGGTGCGTCCTTGGCGCATCGAGGCCTTTGATATTTCTAACCTCCAGGGGCAGGAGGCCACGGGGTCCATGGTGGTGTTCGTGGGCGGAAAACCCAGGCCCGACCAATACCGACGGTTCCGCGTGCGCGTCGCTGGCAAGCCTGACGACTACGCGATGATGGAGGAGGTGCTGCGCCGCCGCTTCCAGCACGCCCTGGCGGAGCTTTCCGACCCCGCCCTTACCTCCCGCAAGTTCTCCGACCTTCCCGACCTCATCCTCGTGGATGGCGGAAAAGGGCAACTTGGGGTGGCGCGCAAGGTGTTGGAGGAGTTCGCTCTTTCGGGGATTGAAGTAGCCGCCTTGGCCAAAAGGGAGGAGCTCATCTTCGTGCCCCGGAAATCGGAGCCCATCAAGCTCCCCGACCATTCCCCCGCCCTCCACCTCCTCCAGCGCATTCGCAACGAGGCCCACCGCTTCGCCGTGGAATACCACCGCAAGCTCCGGGACCAGCGCACGCTCGCCAGCCTCCTGGATGAGGTCCCGGGGATCGGGGAGAAACGCAAGCAACTCCTGCTTTTGCGCTTCGGTTCCCTGGAGGGCCTGCGCCAGGCGAGCCTGGAGGAACTCCTTTCCGTTCCCGGACTTCCCCGCAAGACCGCCGAGCTCCTCTATAAGGCCCTGCACCCCTAAAGAGCCCTGTGGCCTCCACGGAAACGGCGGCTAAGATTAAATTCTCTTTCAGAGCAAACAAAGGAGGATTATGAACCTGCCGGAGAAGCTGCAGCGGCTTTCGGATGCCTTCGGAGTGGCCGGCTTTGAGGACGAGGTGCGGGAGGTCATCCGCGAGATGGTCGCCCCCTACGTGGACGGCTGGGAAGTCGATCCCTTGGGAAACCTCATCTGCTGGCGGGGCCAGGGCGAGCCCGTCATGCTCGACGCCCACATGGACGAGGTGGGGTTCATGGTGCGCTGGATCGAGAAGGACGGGTTCTTGCGTCTCACCGCCCTGGGGGGCTGGGATGACCGCATCCTCCTTGGCCATCGCCTCGTCATCCGCACCCGCAGCGGCGAGAAGAAGCTGGGAGTGATCGGGGTCACACCGCCCCACATCCTCTCCGAGGGAGAGCGCCAGAAGGTGGTGCCCTTGGAGGAGCTCTTCGTGGATGTGGGCGCCAAAAGCCGGGAGGAGGCCTTGGCCCTGGGCTTCCGCATCGGCGACCCCGCCACCATCCATTACCCCTTTGCCCACATCCGCGAGGGCTATGTGACGGGGAAGGCCTTCGACGACCGGGCCGGGTGCTTGGTGGCGGTTGAGGCCCTGCGGCTCACCGCGGAGGAACGGCTTCCCTACAAGCTTGTGGTGAACTTCGCGGTGTGCGAGGAGGGGGGGCTGCGCGGGGCGCGGGCTGCGGCCTACCGGATCGCCCCCAAGCTCGCCTTGGCCTTGGAGGGCACGATCGGCGCGGACATGCCCGGGGTGCCCGAGGCCAAACAGCCCGTGCGCTTGGGCCAAGGCCCGGCCATCACCCTGGCCGACCGCTCCATCACCGTGAACCCCCGCCTCGTGCGGTTCTTGGAGCGCGTGGCCGAAGAGGAGGGTATTCCTTACCAGTACAAACTCCCCGCCTACGGCTCCACGGACGCTGGTCCCATCCACCTGGAACGGGGCGGAACTTTAGCCGGGGTGGTTTCCGTGCCTTGCCGCTACATCCATTCCCCGGTTTCCACGCTTCTTCTTTCGGACCTAGAGGCCACAATTAGGCTCGTGGTTGGTTTCCTCCGTCGGGCTGGGGAGCTCCTATGAAGCGGGTGCACCTTTTCGTGTCCGGGCGGGTGCAGGGCGTCTTTTTCCGCGCCCATACCCGCGATCTAGCCCAGCGCTTGGGCCTCACAGGTTTTGTGCGCAACCTCCCCGACGGCCGGGTGGAGGTGGTGGCCGAAGGGCCGGAGGAAAGGCTTCAGGAGTTGGTCGCGTTCTGCCACCACGGCCCACCCTTGGCCCACGTGACCGGGGTGGAGGTCCGCTGGGAGGAGCCCACCGGCGAGTTCCGCGGCTTTTCGGTACGTTAGGGCGATATAATCTGGCTAAAAGGGGGAACGCATGAGAAAAAAATTGCTCCTGAGCTTATTCATAGCGATGGGATTATGGGGTGTCAGCTTAGGCTCAGACGCCCCGGACTTCTTGGCAGCTCAAGCGATACGAGAATTCGTTGCGCTCCTAAACTATCCGAACCTAGGCATACGTGCAGCCGCTCGCTCCGCTCTTAGGGAGCTCACCCTGGCCAATCCAAAATTGGTCGTGGAAACTCTCCAAAGCATCCCTGTTTTTGAAGACCAATGGACACAACAGCTAATGAAAAGAGCTGCCTATCTTGCCCTCGAAAAACCATCCCCGTTTGAGGAACTCGTCCAACTCATAATCACATCTTTCAAGTCGTTCTTGTCGGACGACGCTGTAAAGGATCCAGCCTACTTTCACTTCGTTTTGCGCATGCTTGAAAACGCCGACGAAACCAACCTCTTTGTCGACGCTCTTGCCAGGCTTTCTACAGAATTCCAGACCGACGAATTTTTAACAAGGCTGAGTCTCGCCCTTCGTGAGGGCGTTTGGGAGGAGCGCCTGGCTGCGACTCTGTGTCTCCTGGAGCTTGCGCCAAGCCGGGAAGCAGCGCTTTTGGAGATCAAAAAGGGGTTAACATCCGAAGACCCCTTGATCGCGTATCCAACTGCCAAAGCCCTCCCCAAGCTGGGGGAGCAGGCGGTGGTTTTGGTCCCTGAACTATTGGACATCCTTGCGAAGCCTCAAGGACAATGGGTCACCCCTCTTATTCGCGGCGGGCTAACCTCCCTGGGCAAGCCCGTGGTCCCAGCTCTCGTTGAGGCCCTTCGGCATCCGGATAAAGCCCGCCGCAAAGTCGCACTTGAGCTTCTTGGGGCCCTCGGGGAGGCGGCACGGGAGGCTGTGCCCGCGGTCATCGAATTCCTCCGAGGAGAATACCTTCCCGAGCTGCGGAAAGCAGCGATATCTACGCTGGGAGCCATCGGCAGGGGGGAATTGAGCGCCGTTTTAACCCTTGAACGTATCGCAAGGAGGTATGATCCTGAGGAAATCAGCGTGTCTTTAGAGGCCCTTGTCGCCCTAGGCCCCGTGGCTTCGGAGGCTTTGAACACCGTGCTTCTTCGCGTTCATTACCCCATTCCCTCGGTCAGAGCTTCAGCTCTTCGTGCCTTAAGGGCTATCGCTCCGCCCGAGGTCTCCGTACCCTACTTAATTGCCGCCCTCAAAGATGCAAACGATCTCGTTCGCGAAGTGGCGGCTTCAACCCTTGGAGAGCTAGGGCCGGCTGCTCGAGAGGCCATCTTGCCGCTCCTTGAGCGCCTTCACGATCCCGCTCCCAAGGTGAGGAAAGCCGCGGCGTTGGCCGTGGGGCGCATGGGGCAAGGCTTTCCCCGAGTTGTCCAAGAGTTGATCAGGCTTTTAGGTGACGAGGTGTTTGAAGTGCGCTTGGCAGCGGTCGAGGCCTTGGGAGAGATGGGGCCGGAGGCGGAAACGGCGTTGTTTAATTTGCTTGAGTGTTTGGTGCATGAAAACAAGAAGCTCAGCTGGGAACAGAGGAAAGAGCTACAAAAAGCTGCTGCAGGAACGCTGGGAAAAATTGGTTTGACGCCTTTGTTGGATGCGATTATCACACTGATCCCCGCGGAGGAGCGCCAACCACTGCTTAAGTGGATAGGAGAAGTGCTCACCAAGGCTCTGGAATCCACGATATCTGAGCGCATAAAAAGCTTGGTCGATCCAAGCGCTTGGTTGCTTAAATTGTTAACAGATGTCACGAGCATTGAGGTTTACACCAGTGTCCGTCTGGCTTTAGGAATGCAACCAACATACGAAACAGTAGTAGCCATAAGTCCTACGGGCAGAGTCATTTTTGAGGCCTTAAGAACGTACGCTAACTTCGCAGAACTTCGCACTGCATACTGTTTGGACACTGCTGGGATTCGGCAGGCCTTGGGCCATCCCCATCCTCTGGGACGATTTTTGGGGGAGCTGATCGTACTCGGATGTCAACCTAAACCTCATGGGCTCAGACCAGCGCTTGTCTCGCTCGTAAACGACGAGGAGTGGACCGTGCGTCTCGGGGCTTGGATGGCCCTCCTGCGCGAAGATGAGCAGCTGGAGCGGGAGCTTCTAGAGGTGGGATTGAGGGACGAACATCCTGCGGTGCGAAGCTATCTCATCTTTGCTGCCTCTCAATTCTTGAGCGATCCGGTCGAAAGGAAAGATCTCTTACTTCGCGCCCTCGTTGCCGAAGAGCGACTCGTGCGCCTCTCTGCTGTTCTCGCGTTCTTTAGTGAGCTGGGAGACGCCCGCGAGGAAGTCGTGCCTCACCTTTTGCAGTGGCTAGGGACAGGCGACCGCGAGCTGCAATACGCTGCAAGCGCTGCCCTAGCTTACGTGAAGGCCTGGGAGGCTCTGCCCAGAATCCTCGACCTGGCTGCGCAAAATGAATGGGACTGGTCGTTCCCTTTCACACTGGCATGGTACGGAGAGGACATCCTCCCTCTACTACAGGAGCTCCTTGCTAGTTCCGCGCCAAGCCTTCGAAAAATCGCAATGTGCATACAAAAGATGATGCTAACATGGGGCAAGCTTTCTCCGGAAGGGTTGGAGAAGGCCTGCGAGATATTGCTTGAAGCGATAAATCATTCTGATCCTCGTGTACGCAGCGAGGCTTCAAGCAACTTGGCAATGTTAGCAATTCGTGAGGAATCTTACGCGGACAAGGTGATCGAAACGCTTGTCCGCGCCCTTCAAAATGAAATGGACCAAACTGTTAGAGACGACATGCTCTTGCATTTAGTTTGGATTCCGAAACCTCTACTCCAGCGAAAAGCCTCGATGCTGAGGCCCGTCCTTCTTGAGCTCTGGGAAAAAACCGACCCAGAACGTCGTCTTCCTATCCTGCTGGTGTTTCGGTCCCTAGGACCATATGCAGCCGAAACCATACCCCTTCTCTTTGCTGAACTAGAGCTCGCAAGGTATCCCATAGACCGCTTCATAGCCGATATAGCGTTGGCTGCGGGGGAAGCGGCGGTGCCCTATTTGCTTGAGTTTTTGGAGGACCCCGCGCATCAGCTGATGATCGTAAGATTGCTTAGACGGATGGGACTGGAGGCCAGGGATGCGCTGCCTGCCTTGCTTGCCCTCTTGCAAACCGGTAACGACACAATCAGGATGGAAGTAATCGAGGCGATTTCTGCTCTCCTCACAGGTAAGAAAGAATAAACCAAGCCTTATCCCTGATCAGCGGCCGCTTCGAGTAAGGTAAGACGGGGCTCCTATTAGACGAATAGCATAGCCGGGTAGAGCTTGATTTTTCGGGTTTACCAACTGGACATCCTGTTCAGCCAAGGATAAACAAGGGGAGCCTCCTGCAAGACGGGCACCCCTCAAAGTGGCTACTTGGCCTGTGTTTAGACCGGCAATAGGGTTCATCGCGACGAACTTGACCTGACCGCTCACGTTGTCCACACACGAGCATAGGATGACAAAACCGTTCTTACCCTCAATTTCTGTAATCCACAGGACCGCGGGATTGTAACGGAGCGCGAGCACGGCCAAACCGGCCACTCCGGGCTCCGGAAAGCCCAGGATCTCCACGGGGATCTCCACGGTTTGGCCCACGCCCCCCACCACGGGGCCGAACACCACCGCCGGGCTTTCCGGAACGGGCGCACGCAGGAAGAAGCAACCTCCCACAAGGAAGAAGACCCCCGCCATAAGCCCAAGGGCCGCCAGCCGCCGTGGCCACCTCATCCGCACCCTCCCAAGATCAGTCGGCAGAGGAGCTCTACATCCTCCATGTCCACGATGCCGTCTCCGTTCAAGTCTGCGCGATCCCGCTCCTCGGGGGAGAGGACGAGGAGCCCTAAGGTTGCCTGGTAAGCGAGCCGGAGGTCCACGAGGTCGATCCGGCCATCGCCGTTCACATCCCCTTTGGCGGGGACGATCTGGACCGGGGCCTGGGCTGTGGCCTGGGCGCCTGTGCTGTCAGTCACCCGCACCCTCACGGTGTAAATTCCTGGAAGGTTCCACGTCCACGTAATCTGTGCTCCAGTTGCGTCGTCGTACGCACCATCCCCATCGAGGTCCCAGGCGAAGGCGTAGGGCGGGAAGCCCCCGGCGGCCGTGGCCTGGAGGGGCAGGGGAACCCCCACGACCCCGACGTAGGGCCCGCCCGCGCTCACCGAAAGGGGAGCAACTCCCGTGCCGGCCAGAGTAACGCTGACCATGGGGTTCCCGGGGTCGTTAGAAGGGATCTGAAGGAAAGCAGACTTTGCCCCCGGCGCGGTCGGCTTGAACAGGACCTGGAGCGTGCGGGAGCCACCCGGCGGGACCGTGGCCCCCGAGATTTCGTCGTTTCGGAGCTCGAACTCCCCCGGGTCGGCCCCGGTCAGGGTCAGCGTGCCCACGGCGAGGTTTGCGCAACCGGTGTTCCCCACCGTCACCGTGAGGGGAGGGCTTTCCCCGCCCACGGGCACGGCCCCGAACTCGTGGGCCGAGGGCGTGACCGAAATCGTCGGCCGGGGGAGAAGGGCGTTCCGCCAGGCCGTGTTCGCCCCGCCGTTGGGGGCGCCAGGGGTCGAGGCCCCCCCGCTTTCGCTCCCCGTCTGCCAGTAGGCGGGGTCGTTGATGAGGGCCGTGGAACCGCCCGTGAACCAGGCCGCGGTGTTGGCGCCCACCGTCCCCAGCTTCACCTCGGGGGAGGTGGCCTCCCCGGTGCGGTCGCCGTAGCTCAGCCCGTCCACTAAGTTCCCCTGAGCGTCCACAAGAACCACGTAGTCACCACCGTTTCTCAGTCCGCCCCAGGCCGCGTCCTCAAAAAAGTCCGTGTTCGTGTGGGGGATGGAGACCCGATAGTCGGAGAAGTCGAGGTCGTTGAAGGGGAAGTTCGGAGGGAAGTTCCCAGTTGGTTCATCCCCCTTGTAGATCACAATAATGGTCCCCGCCGGAACCGCCGCCCAGGCCGGGACGTTCCGGAACACAACTCGGGTTGGCCCCGACAGGTTGAGGTAGCCCTCCCGATCAAGGAGCTTATATCCCCGGAGGTCCACGGTGGAGCAGGGACCGGTCCCCACCACGAGGAGCTCCACCCACTCCCCGCTTCCGGCGGTGCCCTGGCCGAACTCGTTGATCACCACCCGAAGGGTCTCGCTTTCGGCAAGAAAAAAGCTTGCGATGAGCAGGCCGATTCCCCACAACCAACGCCTCAAGGCCATACGCAAAACGCAGTGTAGCGGGGGATGGGGACCTAGGGGAAACGGATGGAAAAGCGTACACCCGGGCAAATAAAAAGCCCCGCCAAAGCAGGGCCCTTCCCACCTTCCGCAGAACCCCAAAACTCAGGCGGAAGGAGGGGTGCGCAGGAACTCCAGCCAGCGCGCGTTCTCTTCGGAGTTGGGCGCGCCGGGAGTGGAACCCCCGGGAGCATCCAAACCGACGCGCCAGTTCTTGGGATCGAAGATCCCCTCGAGCCCCGCTCCCAGATACCAAGCGGCCCGCCCCCGATCCACCGCGCCCAGCTGCAGGGGTTGCCCGCTGCGTTCCCCATAGCAAAGCCCAAAGACGTCGTTGCCCTGAGCGTCAACCAGAAGAATGCAATCCCCAGTGTTCCCCAAACCGCCCCACTGCGCGAGAACGAAATAGTCCCCGGTTCGCGCGGGCAACACCAACAGGAAGTCCGAGGGATCAAAATCGTCCTTGGGGAAATGCTCGGGAAGGTTCGGGCGGTCCTCAACGTTGTAGATGACGATAAGGGTGCCCGCAGGGATAGCTTGCCAAAGCTCGTGCTCGGTAAACCTAAGCCAAACCCCACCGCGACCTTGGCCCTGGAGGTCCCGCAGGACCCAGCCCCGGAGGTCCACCGTCGTCCCCGGACCCGTCCCCACCACGAGGAGCTCCACCCACTCCCCGTTCCCGGCTCGCCCCTGCCCGAACTCCTGGACGACCACAAGGGGCAGCCGCGGCTCTTGGGCAAAACCAACCACAAACAGAACGAACAAAACGCTTGCCTGCCAAATCGTGCGGCGCATGCCGCTCACCTCCTCACCGGGCGATTCACGTAAAGGTGGCGCTTGATCTCCTGCTTCGTGCTCTTCTCGAAGGGCTGGGCCAACACGGTGAGGCTCTCTTTGTCCCGCAGGCGCTTGAAGGGCGCCAAGTTCTGCTGGGCCTCCTTGATCTTCTCCCAAAGGAAGTCCCGGGCCTGCTCGAGCTCGGTGACCCCTTGCTGGCGGAGGAGATCCCAGTTGGGGTAGACCATGGCGGCCACCATGGGCTGGCCCCGGGAGGTGTCCTCGTATACCAGAACCTCGGCCACTTCGGGGATGCGGGAAAGCTCCCACTCCACCTCCTCGGGGTACACCTTCTTGCCGGACTCCAGCATGATCATGTTCTTCTTGCGGCCCACGAGGAACAGGCGCCCCTCGCGGTCCAGGCGGCCCACGTCGCCCGTGCGGAACCAGCCGTCCTCGGTGAAGGCCTCCTGGGTGCGCCGGGGGTTCTTGTAGTAGCCGAGCATCACGTTGGGACCGCGGGCCAAGACCTCCCCATAGCCCTCGGGATCGGGGCGGTCGATCTTGATCTGCACGCCCGGAAGGGGCTTCCCCACCGTGCCCGGCGGGTCAAAGGCCTGGGAGAGGGTGAGGACGGGCGCGGTCTCCGTGAGGCCGTAGCCCTCCATGACGCCGAGGCCCAAACGCCGGAGTGCTCCCGCCACCTCCGGATGGAGCGGGGCCCCGCCGGAGATGAAAAAGCGGAACTGCTCGCCCAAAAGCTTCTTTTTTATGAGCTTCCCCAAAAGGCGCGGGGCCACCTTGAACAGCACCCGCTTGAGGAGGCTCGCCTGGAGGTTGTCCGAAAGCCGGCGCCAAAGGCCGTGGTAGAGCTTGGGAACCCCAATGAGGATGGTGACCCCCACCTTCTGGGCGATGGGGATGAGGTTGCGGTAGTCGTCGGTGTAGGTCACCGAGGCCCCCACCCAAAGCGGCGCAAGGAGGCTCGCGGTAAGGCCGTAGATGTGGTACCAGGGGACGATGGTGAGGGCGCGGTCCTCGGGCCCCACCTGGATCACCTTGAGCATGGCCTCGATGTTGGCGGTGATGTTGCGGTGGCAGAGCATGACGCCCTTGGAGTCGCCGGTGGTGCCGGAGGTGTACATGAGAACAGCGAGGTCCTCGGGATCCGGTGTGTATTCGGGAGCACGGGCCTCCTCCGGAAGCACGTCCCAAAGGGAGAGGGCGCCCACGGCCTCCTCCAGGGCTACCACCTCCCGCAGGGTAGGCACCTCCTGCGTCAAGGGGAGAAGCTCCTCGTAGCGATCCGGCGAGCAGAAGAGGACGACAGCCTCCGCCTCCGTGAGGAGCCGACGCACCTCCGCCACCTGGAGGCTGGCGTCCAGGGGCATGGCCACCGCGCCCAACCGTTGGATGGCCACGAAGGCCACGGCCCAGCCCCGCGAGGGCTTGGCCAGGATGGCCACGCGGTCGCCCGGCTCCACACCCCGGGCCGAAAGCCAGGTCGCCAGCCGCCCGCCCAGCTCCCAGAGCTCCCGATACGTCGTCTCTTGAATGGTGAGGCGCCCCTCGCGGCTCACGGGAAGCCTGAGGGCCACGCGCTCGCCGTAGGTGCGCACCGCCCGCGCCAGAAACTCGGGAATGGTGGGGTGGCGCCTCCCCCGCACCACCGCGCTGATGTACTGCTTATGGGTGCTCATGCCATCCCTCCCCAAGCCGTAAGTACCGTTCGGCGGCCAGGGCCGCCAGGGCCCCCTCGGCCGCGGCCACCACCGCCTGGGCCGCGCGGCCTTGGGGCTCGCGCACATCGCCCGCGGCGAACACCCCCCGCGCCGACGTGCGCATCCAGGGGTCCGTGCGAATGTACCC
The DNA here is from genome assembly GCA_030550535.1 of Candidatus Bipolaricaulota bacterium. Classification (GTDB taxonomy): domain Bacteria; phylum Bipolaricaulota; class Bipolaricaulia; order Bipolaricaulales; family Bipolaricaulaceae; genus DTER01. Next base: position 15,568 of record JAUQPF010000009.1, on the reverse strand, counting down.
GGCCTCCGTCAACTCCACCACACCCCGCACCCAGGCCGTGGCCGGCTCGTACCCGATCTTCACGAAAACCCCATCCACCGGGAACGGGCGCCGCTCGCCCGTCCCCAGGTCCCGCAGCACCACCCCCCGCACCCTCTCGTCCCCGTAGACCTCGTCCACCACCACGTTCCAGAGGAACTGGATGCGGGGGTGGGCCAGGGCCCGCTCCTTCAGGCTCGCCGCGGCCCGCACAGCCTTGGGATCGTCCTTGGGATGGCGCACGGCGATGTACACCCTGCGGCAGAGGTCCGCGAGAAACAGGGCCTCCACCAAGGCCGCGTCGCCCGCCCCCACCATGAGCACCTCCTGATCGCGGAAGAAGAAGCCGTCGCAGGTGGCGCAGTAGGAAAGTCCCTTTCCCGTGAACTCCTGGGCGCCCTTGGCCGGGAGGGGACGGGGGTGGGCGCCCGTGGCCACCACCACCGCCCGGCCCAGGACCTCCCCCTTTTCGGTGCGCACGGCCCAGGCCCCGTCCCGGGGCTCCAGTCCCTTGGCCTCCGCAAACCGGAACTCCGCGCCCAGGCGCTCGGCCTGCCGCTGCACCCGCGCCATGAGCTCCATGCCGGAGATGGGCTCAGGAAAACCCGGGAAGTTCTCCACCTGGGTGGTCTCCAGGAGCTGGCCCCCGGGCATGGCCCGCTCCACGAGGAGGGTGGAGAGGCCTGCCCTCCGGCCGTAAATGGCGCAGGTGAGCCCCGCTGGACCCGCACCCACAATCACCAGGTCCCAAAAATCCGCCATCTTGCCTGAGCCATTGTAGCGCAGTACGTTACCTTCGGGTCAAGGACATGCGCAAAGTGGTGGAGGCCGGGGAATACCTGCACATCCACTTCGACTACGACCCCCGTTTGGTGCAGCTTGTGCGGGCCCTCCCCGAGAGCCGCTTCGACCGGGAAAAGCGGTTTTGGCGGGTGCCCAAGGACCACGTGGTCTCCGTGGTGGAGCTCCTCGAGCCCGAGGGGTTCTCCTTCGACGAGGCCACCCAGCGGCTCTATCGGGAGCGGAAGGCCAATACACAGGACTTCACCGTTTCCGCCCTGAACGCCTTGGCTCGGGCCGCCCTGACCCAGGCCTTCCCCGCGCCCGTGTGGGTGGTGGGTGAGGTCCTGGGCTACGACAAGAACGCCCACAAGGAGCGGGTGGAGTTTCACCTCGTGGAGCGGCGGGAGGGGAAGATCATCGCCCAGGTGGAGGCCATCCTTTTCCCGGAGGAGCGCGACCTCATCGAGGGGAAGTTGGCGCAAGCGGGCTGGCCTTTCCGCCTTCAGGACGAGCTCACCGTGCGGATCCTGGCCCAGGTGGACCTCTGGGTGCGGGAGGGTGTCTACCGCCTCATCGTGCGGGACCTGGACATCCACTACACCCTGGGCGAGGCCGCCCGCCGAAGGGAGGAGATCCTCCGCAAACTCGCGAAGGAGGGGATCCTCGAGCGCAACCGTTCCCTGCCCTTCCCCCTCCTTCCCCTTAGGGTGGGGCTCATCACAAGCCTCGGCTCCGACGCCCAAAACGATGTCCTGAACACGCTCAGGGCCTCGGGGTTCGCCTTCCAGGTCACCGTGCACGGGGCCCGCGTGCAGGGGCACTTCACCGAGCCCTCCGTGCTCAACGCCCTGGACTGGTTCCGCGCCCGCGTGGACCAATTCGACGTGATCCTCATCTGCCGGGGAGGGGGATCCCGGGCGGACCTGGCCTGGTTCGACTCGGAGGCCCTGGCCCGGGCCGTGGCCCTCTTCCCCATCCCCGTGGTGGTGGGGATCGGCCACGAGGAGGACCGCTGCGTGCTGGACGAGGTGGGCTGGCGCCCCAAGCCCGCCACGCCCTCCGGGGCCGCCAAGCTCCTGGTCCAGCGGGTCCAAGAAACCCTGGACCGTGTGGAACGAACGATGGCCGAGATCTTGGGCCACGCGCAGGCCGCGGTCTTGGAGGCCCGCCGGGGGGTGGAGGAGAAGGCGCGCCGGGTGGCTCGGGAGAGCCAAGGCCGCCTGGCCCAGGAGCGGGAGAAACTCGGGGAGCGCCGGCGCCGCCTGGCCTGGGCCGCCGAGGTTCGGTTGCGGGGCGCCAAGGACCATGTGCGAAGGGTGGCCCAAGGCCTGCCTCGGGCGGTGGGCGCCATCCTGGGCGGGGAGAAGGCCCGCCTGGTGGGGGCCGTGGCCCGCCTGGGCCGGGGAGCCGCCCGCGAAATGGAGCAAGCCAAAGCGCTTTTGGTTGCGAAGAAAGCGCGCCTTTCCACGTTGGCCGCGGCACGCCTGGCCCAAGCCCAGGAGCGCCTTCAGGCGCGGGAGGACCGCCTGCGTGCCCTCGACCCCCGGCGCGTGGTGGAGCGGGGCTTCGCCATCCTGCGCCTTCCCTCAGGGAGGGTGGTGACGGACCCCGCCCAGGCGCCCGCGGGCACGGCCCTCCGGGCGGAGCTGCGCCGCGGGATCCTCCGGCTTTTGTCCCAAGGGGGTGAACGTGGAGGAGCGGACTGAGCTCAGTTACGCCCAGGCTGTGGCCCGGCTCGATGAGATCTTGGAAAAAATCGAGCGGGGGGAGGTGGACATCGACGAGCTTTCGCACCTCGTGGCCGAGGCCGCCGGCCTCGTGGCCCTCCTGCGCCGCAAGATCACCGCCGCGGAAATGCAGATCAAAACCATCACCGAGCGCCTAGAGCGGGAGGAAGAACTCCCCGCGGAGGAAAAAGGTCCGCCCGAGGAGGACCCCTCTTAGGCCTCCAGGACGCGGATGAGGTTGGTGGTGCCGGGCTGGTGGAAGGGAAGCCCGGCGGTGAACACCACCCGCTCCCCTCCCGCCACGAGGCCCGCTTGGCGGGCGGCCTGTATGGCCAAAGCCAAAAGCTCGTCCACCGTGCCCGCCTCCGGGATCAAAAGCGGCACCACGCCCCACACCAGGTTCAGGCGGCGGAAAACCTCCGGCCGCGGGGTCACCGCGGCTATGGGGACCCCGGGGCGCAGGGAGGCCACGAGTTTAGCGGTCCAGCCGGAGATGGTGGCGCAGAGGATGAGCTTGGCCCCCACGCTCTGGGCGATGGAGCAGGCGCTTTGGGCAATGGCCGCGGGCACCTCGCCCACGAGCTCCGGGGCCAGGCCCGGGACGCGGATGGGCACCTCCCCGCCCTCCGCGGCCCGAATGGCCGCGTCCATGGCGCGCACCGCCTCCCGCGGGTACCGCCCCACCGCGGTCTCGTCGGAAAGCATCAGGGCGTCCGCCCCATCCCAAACAGCGTTGGCCACGTCGGCCACCTCCGCCCGCGTGGGCACCGGGGAGGCCACCATGCTCTGGAGCATCTGGGTGGCCACGATCACCGGCTTCGCCTGGGAGTTGCAGAGGTCCACGAGCCTCCTTTGCACGAGGGGCACGCGGTAGGGTTCGATCTCCACCCCGAGGTCCCCGCGGGCCACCATGGCTCCGTCGGCCACCGCCAGAAGCTCGGCCATGCGGGCCACCGCCGCAGCCAGCTCCACCTTCACCAGCACCCACGGCCCATCTTTCCCGAGAAGGGCCCGGGCCTCGCCCACGTCCTCCGGCCGCTGGGCAAAGGAAAGGGCCACGAACTCCACCCCCTCTTCGCGGGCCAAGGCCAGGCTCTCCCGATCCCGCGGGGTGAGAGCAGGAAGGGGCAGCACCGCGCCGGGGAAGTTCACGCCCTTCCCGGCCTGGATCGTTCCCGGCCGCTCGGCGCGGCAGCGCAAAAAATCCCCGTGGTTCTCAAGCACCGTGAGCTCCAGGGTGCCATCGGCCAAGAGGACCCGCGCGCCCGGCGGCACGGCCCCCACCACCTCGGGATGGGTCAAGGGGATCCCGCCCGCGCCCAGAAGGACCTCCTCCCCCGGCCGCACCTCCACGGGCTGGGGGAGCAGGCCCACCCGGACTTTAGGGCCCGCCGTGTCCAGAAGGACGGCGCAGCAGGGGGCGAGCGCACGTACCCGCCGGATAAGAGCGCGGTGCTCCTCGGGCGTGCCGTGGGCGGTGTTGATGCGGAACACGTTCACCCCAGCCTGGGCCAGCGCGGCCAGGGTGTCCTCGGCCCAGGAGCTGGGGCCCAACGTGGCCACGATCTTGGTGCGCCGCATGCGCCCAAGGGTAGTGGCTGGGGCCGCGGCGGGCCAGTTGCGACCGCCTCCGGCGGGGGATAATTTTGCGATGGACTTCTCCTTCGGCCGGGAGCACCGCATCACCCGGCAGCGCGACGTCGACCGCCTGTTCCGCGAAGGGAAAAGGCTGGAGGGTCGGCTCTTCTCCTTCCGGGTGCTGCGCAAGGAGGACCCCACGCCCCGCCTCCTCGTGGTGGTGGGGCGGCGGGTGGGAAAGGCGGTGGCGCGCAACCGCGTGAAGCGGGGCATCCGCGAGGGCTTCCGGCTCAATAAGGAGCTGTTTCGCCACTTGGATGTGGCGGTGATCGCCCGGCCGGAGGCCGCCCAACTCCGGCCCGGCGAGATCGCACGGATGTGGGTGCGGGAATTTCAGGAGGTGTACGATGGCACGGGAGACGCTCCTCACGCGTGAGGGCTACGAGCGCAAGAAGGCCGAGCTTGAGGCCAAGGAGCGCCGGCTGTACCAGGAGATCCCGGCCCTTTTGGCCCAGGCCAAGGAGCACTCCGGCGGCGACTTTCGGGAGAACAAGGAGTACCTGTACCTCGTGGAGGAGCAGGAGCTTTTGGAGCGGGAGGTGCGGGCCCTGCGCGAGCTTTTGGCCAACGCCCGCATCATCTCCGAGGACGAGATCCGCACGGACGAAGTGGGCATCGGCTCCCGCGTGATCCTTAAGGACATCGAGACGGGGGAGGAGTGGACGGTGACCCTGGTGCCGCCGGCGGAGGTGGATCTCCTGGAGGGCCGGATCGGCATCGACTCGCCGGTGGGGCGGGCCCTCCTTACCCACGGCAAGGGAAAGCAGGTGGTGGTGCAAGCCCCGGCGGGGAAGATCCGCTACGAGATCCTGGGGATTGAGAGGGGCTGATGCCCGAGCAGGAGCTCATCGCCGCCCGTAAGGAGAAGCTCGCGCGCCTTAGGGCCCGCGGCATCAACCCCTACCCTTACAGCTTTTCCCGCACCCACACCGCCGCCGAATTGCGCCAGGCCTTCGGCCACCTGAACCCAGCCACCCACACGGGGCAAGGGGTGGCTGTGGCCGGCCGGATCATGGCCCTGCGGCGCATGGGCCGGGCCACCTTCGCCGACCTCCATGACCGCTCCGGAAAAATCCAGATCTTCCTCACCCCCCAGACCCTGGGCCCCGAAGCCTACGCGTTTTGGGTGGAGCACCTGGATCTGGGGGACCTCGTGGGGGTGCGGGGCGAGGTGTTCACCACGCGGACCGGGGAGCTGAGCGTGGCCGCCCAGGAGCTCGTGCTTTTGGCCAAGGCCCTGCGCCCCCTCCCGGAGAAGTGGCATGGCCTAAGAGACGTGGAGACCCGCTACCGCGAGCGGGCCTTGGATTTTTTGGCCAACCCCCAAAGCCGGGAGATCCTCATCAAGCGGGCCCTCATCCTCCGCACCATCCGGAACTACCTGGATGAGCGGGGATTCATTGAAGTGGAGACCCCCATCCTTCAGCCCATCCCCGGCGGGGCCTCCGCCCGCCCTTTTGTCACCCACCACAACGAGCTCGACCGCGACCTCTATTTGCGCATCGCCCCTGAGCTTTACCTGAAACGGCTTCTTGTGGGCGGCCTGGAAAGGGTCTATGAAATCGGCCGCAACTTCCGCAACGAGGGCATCTCCTCCGAGCACAACCCGGAGTTCACCGCCCTGGAGGCCTACGAAGCCTACACCGACTACCAGGGGATGATGGAGCTCGCGGAGGGGCTGATCGAGGCGTGCGTCCTTGCCGTGGCCGGGGCACCCCATCTAGAATACCAGGGCCGGATGATCAATTTCTCCCGGCCTTGGCGTCGAGTTCCGCTTTTGGAGCTCGTGGCGGAAGCGAGCGGCTGCGACGTGGAAAAGCCGCTTCCTGAGCTCTTGGTGGAGCTAGACCGCAAAGGGATTCCCGTGCCCGAGCATCTCCGGCGCGGCCCCAAGGGCAAGGTGATCGAGCATCTTCTCGAGACCTGCGCGGAAAAGGATCTTTGGGACCCCACGTTCGTCCTGGATTACCCCTTGGACATCTCGCCTCTCGCCAAGCGCAAGCGGGACCGGCCTGACCTCACCGAGCGCTTTGAGCTCTACATCGCGGGAAGGGAGGTGGCCAACGCCTTCTCCGAGCTCAACGACCCGGAGGAGCAAAGGGAGCGGTTTTTGGCCCAGGAAAGGCTGCGGGCTCAAGGGGATGAGGAAGCCCAAAGGATTGACGAGGACTTCCTGCGCGATCTGGAGCTGGGGATGCCGCCCGCGGGCGGGATCGGCATCGGCATCGACCGGCTCACCATGATCCTCACGAACTCCCCATCCATCCGGGAGGTGCTGGCCTTTCCGCTCTTGCGATGAGGGTGGCGGGTTCGCTACGGCTGTGGCGAAAGCGCGGGCTTGCCCGCCTGGACCAGGCCGTGGAACGCCTCCTCCTTTGGGATGAGCGCCTTCTGGAGCACCTCAGCTCTGCCCCCATCCTGCGCCGTCTGAGCCTCCTCCTTCTCGTGGCCACGTACGTGGGCTATGGCTACGTGTGGGCGGCGTTGGCCCTGGCCCTCATCGTCTTCGGCAGCCCCCGCGACAAGCTCAACGTCCTCCTGGGGCTGGCCACCCTCATCGTGGTCGTGGCCGCGTGCCAGGCCCTCAAGCACCTGGTGGGGCGGCCGCGGCCGGCCTTCCTCCGCCACGGTTTCCACCACCAGTTCCTCACCCCTTCCTCCTTTCCCTCCAACCACACCGCCGTGGCCTTCGCCATGGCCTATCTGGTGGCCCGCCTCTATCCGGCCTGGCACACCGTCCTCGTCCTCTACGCCCTGGCCGGGCTCATCGGGCTTTCCCGCGTGTACCTGCGGGAGCACTACCCGCTGGACGTTCTGGGGGGAGCGGCCCTGGGCACGTACCTGGCCCATGGGCTTTTCCCGTGGCTCAGCCGTTGCGTGGGCTAAAAGAGGGGTGATCGCGCGTGCTACGTTTTGCGGAGCGGACCAAAGGGGCGAAGCGCTCGGCCATCCGGGAGCTTTTGAAGTACACGGAGCAGCCCGACGTCATCTCCTTCGCCGGGGGCCTTCCCGACCCCGCCACCTTCCCCTTGGAGTTCCTGGCCCGCGTGGCCCAGGAGGAGATCCTCCATAACGCCGTGAAGTCCCTGCAGTACACCACCACCGAGGGGAAACGCCCCCTGCGCCAGGCCCTGACCCGCTTCCTTGCGGAGGAGGGCATCCACGCCACCATGGACCAGATCGTCATCACCAACGGATCCCAGCAGGGGCTGGACCTCCTGGGGCGCGCCTTCCTGGACCCCGGGGACGCGGTGTTCGTGAGCCTGCCCACCTACCTTGGGGCCCTGCAGGCCTTCCGCGCCTACCAGCCCACCCTCGTGGGGATCCCTTTGGAAAAGGACGGCATGGACCTGGAGTTCCTGCGGCGGGCCATCCGCGAGGCCAGAAGGGCGGGACACGAACCCAAGCTGATCTACGTCATCCCGGACTTCCAAAACCCCACGGGGCTCACCTGGAGCGAGGAAAAGCGTCGGGAGCTTTTGGAAATCGCGGGTGAAGAGGATCTCCTTGTCGTGGAGGACATCCCATACCGCTGGCTTCGGTACAAGGGCGAGCCCATCCCCACCGTTGCCTCCCTGGACCGAGAAGGCCGTGTCATCGTCCTCCTCACCTTCTCCAAAATCCTGGCCGCGGGGTTGCGTGTGGGCGCCCTCGTGGGCCCGCAGGAAGCGGTGAACATGGTGGTGACCCTGAAACAGGGGGCGGACCTGTGCGGCCCCTCCTTGACCCAGCGGCTGGCCGTGCGCTTCCTCACCGAATACGACCTGAAACGCCACTTTGCCTTCCTGTGCCAGCACTACCGGGTGAAGTTGGAGGCCATGCTCGCGGCCTTGGAGCGGCATATGCCGGAGGAGGCCGAGTGGACGAGGCCCGAGGGCGGTCTTTTCGTGTGGGTGACCCTTCCCGAGGGTGTGGACACGACGAAGATGTTGGAGCGGGCCCTGGCCCACAAGGTGGCGTACGTGCCGGGCCAGCCGTTCTTCGCCGACAGCTCCGGCCCGAACACCATGCGCCTCTCCTTCGCCCTGGCCAGCGTGGAGGAGATCGAGGAGGGGATCCGCCGCCTGGGGAAGGTGGTGGCCGAGGAGATGGCCGCCCTTTCCTTGGCCCCCCGTCGCTAAACGAAAAAGGGCGGGCCAAAGCCCGCCCTTTCTTTGTGCCTCCTTGCCGACTTAAAGGATCGCTCTCTCCGTGTCCTTGTCGAAAAGGTGCATGTGCTCAAGCAGGGCCACGAAGGTGACCTCCTGGCCCGGGGAGATGGGAAGGCGCGGATCGAGCTTGGCCACGATCTCGTCGCCCGCGACGTCGGCGTAAACGATGAGCTCGTCCCCAAGGGCCTCGCGCACCTTGACCCGGCCCTGGAACGTCCGGCCCTCCACGAGCTCGCGCACCGTGTCCAAAGTACGGATGTCCTCGGGGCGGATGCCGAACACCACCTCCTGGCCGAGGTAGCGCCGCACCTCCGGCGTCACCTTGTCCGGGGGCACCCAGAGCTTGAACCCTCGGCCCTGAAGCCACACCCGGCCGTTCTCCTCCAGGAGGCGTGCCGGCACGAAGTTCATGGGCGGGGAGCCGATGAACCCGGCCACGAACATGTTGGCCGGCTGGTCGTAGATCACCCGGGGGCTCTCGTACTGGAGGACCTGACCGTCCTTCATCACCGCGATGCGATGCCCAAGGGTCATGGCCTCCACCTGGTCGTGGGTCACGTAGATGGAGGTGGTCTTGAGCCTTTGGTGGAGCTCCTGGAGTTCGGCACGCATGCGCACCCGGAGCTTCGCGTCCAGGTTGGAGAGGGGCTCATCGAACAGGAAGACCTTGGGGTTGCGCACGATGGCCCGGCCCAGGGCCACGCGCTGGCGCTGTCCGCCCGAAAGCTCCCGGGGCTTGGCCCGGAGTTTATCGGCGATCCCCAGCATCTCCGCGACCTCCCGCACCCGCCGGTCGATCTCCTTCTTGGGGACTTTGCGGAGCTTGAGGCCGAAGGCCATGTTGTTGTAGACGTCCATGTGCGGGTAAAGGGCGTAGTTCTGGAAAACCATGGCGATGTCCCGGTCCTTAGGGGGGACGTCGTTCACCAGGCGCCCGCCGATGTAGATCTCGCCCTCCGTGACCTCCTCCAGCCCCGCGATCATCCGGAGGGTCGTGGTCTTGCCGCAGCCCGAGGGCCCCACCAGCACCACGAATTCGCCGTCCTTGACCTCAAGGGAGACCTTGTTCACGGCCACGAAATTTCCAAACTTCTTGGTCACTTCCTTGAGCAGGACTTCCGCCATCCCCGCCTCCTTACGCCCGCGCTGGGCGCAAGATACCGCCCCTTGGACGGGGCTGCAACTTCAGCCCCCGCTTATGGGGGTGAAGAAGGTCAGCACATCGCCGTCCGCGAGTTTGGTGGCCAAGCCGTCCAGGTTGTTCACGTTTTGCCCGTTCAGAAAAACATGGATGTGGTCGCGCACGTTTTCCCCAGCGAAGAGGAGGGGGCCCAGGCGCGGGTGGCGGGCCGCAAGCTCCCGCAGGGCCTGAAGACAATCGGCCCCAAGGGGAAGCTCCAAAACCACGCTACCTTGGCCCACCGCTTCCCGGAACTCCCCAAACAGCCGGATCTGGATGCGCATCATCCCCCTTCCCCCCGGATCCTGGCCCGCAGCTCCCGGAGCCGCTCGCGCATCCAGCCCTCCCAGCCCCGCTCCGTGGGCTGGAAGTACTCCCGGCCCTGAAGCCCAGGGGGCAGGCAGGGCATGGGCGCCACCCCCTCCGGGAGATCATGGGCGTACTGGTAGCCCCGCCCGTACCCGAGCTCCCGCATCACCTCCGTCACGGGGTTCCTCAGGTGCAAGGGGACGGGCTCGTTGGCGGTCTCTTGGACGTCGGCGCGGGCGGAAAGGTGCGCGCGGTAGAGGGCGTTGGATTTGGGGGCCAACGCCAGGTACACCACGGCCTGGGCCAGCGCGAGCTCGGCCTCCGGAAGGCCCACGTACTCCACGGCCTGGGCCGCGGCCACGGCCTGCACCAGGGCCCAGGGGTCCGCAAGCCCGATGTCCTCCGAGGCCATGCGGATGAGCCGGCGCGCGATGTACCGCGGGTCCTCCCCTGCTTCAACCATCCGCACAAGCCAATAGAGGGCCGCGTCCACATCGGAGTTGCGCACGGACTTATGGAGCGCGGAGATGAGGTTGTAGTGCTCCTCGCCGGCGCGGTCGTAGTGCAGGGCCTTTCGGCCCAGGATCTTGCGCAGCTGGGGCAGGTCGATAGGGCCCTCCCCCAAGGCCGCCACGGCGGCCTCAAGAGCGTTGAGGAGCCGGCGGGCATCGCCGTCCGCCCGGCGGATGAGGAACTCCTCGGCCTCGGGGGTCAGGGAGACCCGGCCCCTATAGCCCCGGGGATCCACCAGGGCTCGACGCAAAAGCACCCGCAGGTCCTCCGGGGAAAGGGGCTCAAACACGAAGAGCTGGGCCCGCGAAAGGAGGGCCGAGCGGAGCACGAAGGAGGGGTTCTCCGTGGTGGCCCCGATGAAGTAGACGGAGCCCTCCTCGAGGTAGGAGAGGAGCACGTCCTGTTGGGCGCGGTTCCAGCGATGGATCTCGTCGAGGAAAAGGAGATCGCGTGTGCCGGTGCGGCGCCAGAGGTCCCGCGAGGCCTCCAGGACCTGACGGACTTCGGAGACCGTGGCCAGGGCCGCGGACTTTTGCACGAACCGGGCGCCGAAGCGCTGGGCGATGATGCGGCCCACCGTGGTTTTTCCCGTGCCGGGCGGGCCCCAAAAGATGAGGGGAACCGTAAGGCCCCCTTCGATGAGGGCCCGCAGGGGCCCTTGGGGCCCAAGGAGGTGGGGCTGGCCCACGACCTCCGAAAGGTCCCGGGGGCGGAGCCTTTCCGCCAGCGGGGGGCGGCCCTGCCAAAGCCCTTCCATCCCAGGGGCATTCTACCCGAACCTTGACAGGCCAAGTGCGCGGCCGCTAAGATCGGTTGGGCCGTTAGCTCAACCGGTAGAGCAGCGGACTCTTAATCCGCGGGTTGGGGGTTCGAGTCCTCCACGGCCCATTTCCTCTCTTTGGGGGTCGTTAGCTCAGTCGGTAGAGCACCGGCCTTTTAAGCCGGGGGCCGCAGGTTCGATTCCTGCACGACCCACCCCGTCCCCGTCGTCTAGGCTGGCCCAGGACACCGGGCTTTCAATCCGGAAACGGGGGTTCGAATCCCCCCGGGGACAGAGGGCGAGTAGCTCAGGGGCAGAGCATCCGGCTTACATCCGGAAGGCCAGAGGTTCGAATCCTCTCTCGCCCAGAGCTTGGCCGGCCCGGGCCCACCCGGGTAAAATGCGGCGCGCGGGGACGTGGTGTAGCCCGGACTAACACACCGGATTGTCACTCCGGAGATCGCGGGTTCAAATCCCGTCGTCCCCGCCAGGCGAGGTAGCTCAGGTGGTAGAGCACCCGGCTGAAAACCGGGGTGTCCCCAGTTCGACTCTGGGCCTCGCCATTTCCCTTTTGCGATGGGTCAGCCCTTGGAGGAGATTTGGGCCCGGGTGCGGGCGGACCTGGCCGAAGAGATCCCCCCCACGAGCTTCGCGGCCTGGTTTTCCGCGGTGCGGGCCCGCGCCAACGGCGAGGAACTCATCCTGGAAGTCCCCTCCTCCTTCACCAAGCTCGCCATCGAGCAAAAGTACCAAGAGCTTTTGAACCGACTTTTCGCGGAAGCCGTGGGCAAGCCCGTGCCCTGGCGGGTGGAAGTCGTCCCCCATTTGGAGCCGCCTATACCCCCTCCGGTGGCGGAGCCGCCCTACGCCCGGCGGTACGTGGGCTCTCTCCCCCTCAACCCGGAGTACACCTTCGAAACCTTCGTGCGCGGGAAGAACTCGGACCTTGCCTTTGCCGCCGCCCAGGCCGTGGCCAACGCCCCCGCCCGCGCCTATAACCCCCTCTTCATCTACGGGAAGGTGGGCCTAGGGAAAACCCACCTCCTCCAGGCCATTGGTAACCACGTCCTCAAGGCCCACACCAACCTGACCGTGGCCTACACCACTTCCGAGCGGTTCACCATCGAGCTCATCCAGGCCATCGGGGCCAACACCACCGATCAATTCCGCTCCCGCTACCGCACGGTGGACGTCCTCCTCATCGACGACGTGCACTTCCTGCGCAATAAGGAGGGAACTCAGGAGGAGCTCTTCCACACGTTCAACGAGCTCTACGGGAACAGCAAGCAGATCGTGCTTTCCTCGGATCGCCCACCGGAGGAGCTGCAAGGGCTTCAAGACCGCCTGATCTCCCGGTTCCGCTGGGGGTTGGTGGTGGACATCCAGCCCCCGGACCTCGAGACGCGCATGGCCATCCTGCGGGAGAAGGCCCGCCGCCGAGGGGTGACCGTCCCCGACACCATCCTCGAGCTGATCGCCTCCCGCATCACCTCCAACGTGCGCGACCTGGAGGGCGCGTTGATCCGGGTCATCGCCTATTTGGAGCTGGGGCAGGGCCCCCTCACCCCCGCGGTGCTGGAGACGATCCTCCCCAAAGAGGAGCGTCCGCAGAAGCTCACCATCCAAGCCATAAAGGAAGAGGTGGCCGCGTATTACAAGGTTCCTCTGGAGGAGCTGGACGGCCCCTCCCGGAGGAAGGAGGTGGCCTTTGCCCGCCAGATCGCGATCTACCTGGCTCGGGAGCTCACGGACACCTCCTTCCCTGCGCTGGGGAAGGCCTTCGGCGGCCGCGACCACACCACCGCCATGCACGCCTATCAAAAGGTGCAAGAGCTCTTGCGGGACGCCCCGCTTCTGCGCGCGGAGATCGATGACCTTAAGGGCCGTTTGCTCGCCAAGTACAGCCGGTGAATCCACAGCCCCCTGTGGATAACCCTGGGGAAAACCTGGCCATGGCCTGTGGACAAGTCCGGAAAGCCTGGGGAAAACGGGTGGGGACAAGTGCCAGTAACGCCTGTCCCCAACTGATTTCCCCTGCCGTTCCCCACTTATCCACAGGATGTCCCCCGAGTTATCCACAGGCCCGGGGGGCCTTCCGGTGCCTCTCGCCCCGACTTATCCACAACCGAGCCGTTGCCCCTACAACTTTTCCCAAGAACAAGCGGAAATGAACCGGAACGATCTGTGGGAAACGCTTCGCCTGGGACCCGGCTGGGAGGAGCAGCAAGCGGTGCTGCGCTGGAGGAGCGTGGTGGGGGAGAACCTGGCCCGCCTGGCTCGTCCCCTCCACGTGGAGGACGGCGTCCTGCATCTGGCTGTGGCCAGCCCGGTGGTGGCCACCGAGCTTCGCCTGTGGAAGGAGGAACTTCTGCAAAGGTTGGCGCAGCACGCCCCCAAAAGTCGCGTGAGGGACTTCCGCTTTCACTTGATCCCGGCGGCGAAGGAAAGGCAGCTCCCGCCTGTCGAGCCCGGTCCTGTCGAGTTGAACCGGGCGGAGGAGATGATCCCTGAAGACCTCGCTCCGGAAGTGCGCAACCGCCTGGTGCGCGCCCTGGCCACCGTGCTCGCCCAGGAGGCCACGATCCTTCGCTTGGGAGGCCACCGTTGTCCTGTCTGCGGTGCGGCCTTTCTTGGACAAGAGGAGCGGTGCCCTCTGTGTCGGCTGCGTCTTTAGCGGTCTTGCTCAGACTCGGCCTCATGGCTATCGTTCGTGTCTCGTTGTGGGGGTGGCAGCCATGGCCAAAGTGATCCTTCCCGGCGGAGAGGCAGTGGAAGCCCAAGGAGGTTCCTTCCTGGAGCTTTTGGGCCCTCAGGCTAAAGGAGCTGCTGGTGCTCTTTGGAACGGGCAAATTCTGGACCTTCGGGATCCGGTCCCCCCTGAGGGTGAGGCGCGGATCCTCACGCTCTTCGATCCCCCCGCCTTGGAGGTCCTACGCCACACCGCAGCCCATGTGTTGGCCCACGCCGTGACGCGCCTCTTCCCCGGGACGAAATTGGCCATCGGCCCTGCCATCGCCGACGGCTTCTACTACGACTTCCTTTTCCCAAGCCCCATCACCCATGAGGATCTGCCACGCATTGAAGAGGAGATGCGCAAGATCGTGGGCGAGGATCTCCCCCTTGAGCGCGTCTGGTTGCCCAGGGCTGAGGCCGAACGGATTCTTAAGGAACGCGGCGAGGATTATAAGCTTGAGCTCCTCGCGGAGATCCCAGGGGAGAGGATCTCGTTTTATCGCCAGGGCGAGTTCCTGGACCTCTGCCGCGGCCCCCACCTTCCCTCCACCGGTCTCGTGCGCCACTTCAAGCTCTTGGACCTCGCGGGCGCCTATTGGCGCGGGGATCCCAACCGGGACATGCTCACCCGCGTCTATGGCACGGCCTTTCCCACCGCGGAGGAGCTGGAAAAGTACCTGAAATGGCGGGAGGAAGCGCGCCGGCGTGACCACCGCGTCCTTGGCCCGCAGCTTGACCTTTTCTCCATCCAAAACGACATGATCGGGGCGGGGCTCGTCCTTTGGCATCCTAAGGGTGCCCGTGTTCGCCGCATCATCGAGGATTTCTGGGTGGCCGAGCACTATAGGGCGGGCTACCAGCTCGTCTACACCCCCCATATCGGGCGGAGTCGGCTTTGGCAGACCTCCGGGCACCTCGATTTCTACCGTGAGAGCATGTATGCCCCCATTGTTATTGAGGGCCAGGAGTTCTTCCTGAAGCCCATGAACTGCCCCTTCCACATCGCCATCTACAAGACGAAGACCCGGTCCTATCGGGAGCTTCCCATTCGGTATTGCGAGCTTGGCACCGTTTACCGTTTCGAGCGCTCGGGCGTTCTGCACGGGCTCCTTAGGGTGCGTGGGTTTACCCAGGACGACGCGCACATCATCTGTCGACCGGATCAGGTGGAGGAAGAGATCAAAAACGTCTTGCGCTTTGCCCTGTACATTCTGAGGGCCTTTGGGTTCACCGAGTTCACTGCTTACCTCTCCACCCGGCCGGAGAAGTTCATCGGGAACCCCGCGGACTGGGAGCGCGCCACGGAGGCCTTGCGCCAGGCCGTGGAGGGGGAGGGTTTGGCCTACGAGGTGAAGGCGGGCGAGGGCGCTTTCTATGGGCCGAAGATCGACCTTGAGGTTCAGGACTCGCTGAAGCGCCCTTGGCAGCTCACCACCATCCAGTTCGATTTCAACTTGCCGGAGCGCTTCGACATGACCTTCGTGGGCCCTGACGGTCGGGAGCATCGGCCGTACATGATCCATCGGGCGCTCCTTGGGTCCTTGGAGCGGTTCTTTGGGATCCTTATTGAGCACTACGGTGGAGCCTTCCCCGTTTGGCTTGCACCGGTGCAGGCGGTGGTGCTTCCCGTAAGCGAAAAAGAGATTCCCTACGCGGAGGAGGTGGCTGCGCGGCTTCTGGCCGAAGGGATTCGGGCGGAGGCTTGGACCAAGGAGGGGAAGACCCTACGGTGGCTGGTGCGGGAAGCCCAGCTCCA
>JAUQPF010000026.1 GCA_030550535.1 Candidatus Bipolaricaulota bacterium | reverse complement strand
CGTTGGGCGTGCGCGGCGGGCACGTTTTACCCCGCGGATCCCGAGCGCTTGCGCGCGGAGATCATCCGTTGTCTTGGCGCCCCCAAGGAGGAGCTTGGCCCGCCCGGGCCTCCCCTTGTTCGCCCCGTGGGCTTGGTCCTCCCCCATGCGGGGTATCGCTACTCCGGTGGGGTGGCCGGGGTGGGCTTCCGCGCCCTCTGGCCGCTGGGACGGCCGGAGGTGGCCGTGATTTTGGGCACGAACCACACGGGGCTTGGCGGCGCGATCTCCTTGGCCGAGCCGGGGGTTTGGGAGACGCCCCTCGGGACCATGCCGATCCACCGCGAGCTCACCCTGTCCATAGCCGAAGCGCTGGGCGCCGAGCTCACCGACGTGCCCTTCGTGCACGAGCACTCCGTGGAGGTGCAGCTTCCCTTCCTGCGCTACCTGTACGGGGAGCTTCCGTTCGTGGCGGGGGTGGTGTTGCCCTTGGGCCGGCGTGAGGCGGAGGCCGCTGGGACAGCCCTCGCCCAGATCTTGGCCAAGACCCCGGCCGTCCTCATCTGCTCCACGGACTTCACCCACTACGAGCCCCACGAGGTCGCCAAGGAGAAGGACCTCCTGGCCCTGCGCTACGTGCTCAACCTCGATCTTGCAGGGTTCCTTGAGGTCGTGCGTTCCCGTCGCATCTCCATCTGCGGGGTGGGGGCCCTGGCCCTGTTCATGGCCACGGCCAAGGCCTTGGGGCTTCTTTCCGCGGAGCTTTTGGCGTACCGCACCTCGGGGGAGGTGGCCGGCCCCATGGACCAGGTGGTGGGGTACGCCGCGGCCCTGTTCCGCGAGGTGAACGAGGTTGCGTAGCATGACGGGGTTCGGCCGGGGCCAGGCCCAGGGCCCGGGGTTCACCGTGGAGGTGGACCTGCGTTCCCTGAACGGCCGGTTCTTGGACGTACGTGTCAGGGGCCTTGCGGACTTCCCTGCCTTGGCCCACCGTGCGGAGGAAAAGCTGAGGAACGCGTTCGTCCGGGGCACCTTGGAGGCCACGGTGCGGGTGAAGCTCGCCCCCGGGTGCGCCCCCAAGATCCTGGACCGGGAGCGGGCCAAGACCTTGTACGCGGAACTTTCCGCTCTGGCCGCGGACCTTGGCCTTGCGGAGAAGCCGGGCTTGACACACCTTTTGGCGCTCGGCATCGCCGAGGAGCGGGAGCTTCCCGAGGAGGAGCTCTGGTCGGCCCTGGAGGCGGCCCTGGAGGAGGCCATCGCCAAGGTGAACGAAGCCCGGGCGAGCGAGGGGGGGCGCCTGAAAGAGGCCCTCCTCCGCGAGGCCCAAAATCTTCGGGAACTGGTGGCCCAAGCGGGGGTTCTGGCTGCGGAGGAGATGGCTTCGCTGCGGGAACGCTTGTGGGAGCGGGTCCAAGGGCTTTCGGGCTTGGACGAATCCCGCCTGGCCGCGGAGGTCGCCCTTTTGGCCGAGCGCAACGACGTACAGGAAGAACTGGACCGGCTCAAGGCCCATGTGGCCCGGCTCTTTGAGCTTCTGGAGAGCCCGGATCCAGTGGGAAAGGAGCTGGAGTTCCTGGCCCAGGAGATCGGGCGGGAGGCGGGAACGTTGGGGGCCAAGGCGCGGGGGCCAGCCTTAGGCGCGGTGGCCTTGGCCCTGAAGCTTGGGGCGGAGCGCGTGCGGGAGCAGGCCCGCAACGTGGAATGAAGGACCTTCTTCCTCCAGGGGTACGCCAGCAGGGCGAGCGGGGCATCGCCTTTGTGATCGCTGGCCCCTCGGGCGTGGGGAAGTCCTCGGTGATCGCTGCCCTTTTGGCGCGGGATCCGAGGCTTGCGTTCTGCCCCTCCGTGACCACCCGGCCGCCCCGCCCTCAGGAGGTCCCCGGACGCGACTACCACTTCGTGAGCGAGGCGGAGTTCGACCGGCTGTTGGCCCAGGGCGCGCTCCTGGAGTGGGCGGAGTACCAGGGCCACCGCTACGGCACCCCCAAGGCCGAGGTCCTCAGCCGTCTGGCGCAGGGCCGGGACGTGGTCCTGAACAAAGAGGTGCGGGGTGCCTGGGCCATCAAGAACGCCGGGTTGGGATACCCTGTGGTCCTCATCTTCCTCGTTCCGCCAAGCTGGGAGGAGCTGGTGCGGAGGGTGCGGGGCCGCGGCACCGAGGACGAGGAGGCGCTTCAGGAGCGCTTGCGCATCGCTCAAGCGGAGCTTGCGCGCATCCCGGACTTCGATTACCTCGTGGTGAACGACGAGCTTTCCGCGGCCGTGACCCGGGTGGAGGCCATCATCCAGGCGGAACGGATGCGCATCGTCCGATGCGGGTAGGCATCGATATCGTGGAGGTCCCGCGCTTTCGAGCCCTTCTTGAGCGGCATGGGGAGAGAGCTTTGCTTCGGCTTTTCACGGCGCAGGAGCTCGCCTACGCCCAGCGGGCGCGGCCCGAACTCCGGGTGCAGCGGCTTGCGGCCCGCTTTGCCGCAAAGGAGGCGTTCTGCAAGGCCCTGGGGCGGGCCGTGCCCTTCCGAGAGATCGAGGTCCTCCCTGGAAAAAATGGGCCCCGCCTTCTTTGGCGGGGCCGGGAGTTCCCCGTATCCCTCACGCACACCGCGGCCGTGGCCGCGGCCGTGGTCCTCATCCCATCCCCAGCTCGCGAAGCCGCTCCCGCAGGGTGATGGTCTCCCGCACGGGCTGGGTGGCCAAGAACTTCTCCGTCTCCGCCTGCGCCAAATCCTCCTGAAGCTTCTTGATGGAAAGGCGCACCTGGCGCTTGGCCTCGTTGATCCCGATGATCTTGGCCGTGACCTCTTGCCCCAGGCGCAACACCTCCTGGGGATGGCCGATGCGCTCGTGGGAGATCTCCGAGACGTGGATGAGGCCCTCCACCGCGGGGGTGATGCGCACGAAGGCCCCGAACTCCTTGATCTGGGTCACGGGACCGGAAACCACCGAGCCCACGGAGTACTGCTCCAGGAACTCCTCCCAAGGGTCCTGTTGCAGGGCCTTGAGGGAGAGGCTGATGCGGCGGTTCTGGGCGTCCACCTTGAGCACCATGGCCCGCACCTTCTGGCCGGGCTGGACGACGTCCTTGGGGTGGGAGACGCGCTCCCAGGAAAGCTCGGAGACGTGGACCAACCCCTCGATCCCCGGTTCCAACTGCACGAAGGCCCCGAAGTCCGTGACGTTACTGACCACGCCCTCCACGAGCGCGCCCTTGGGGTAGCGGTGCTCCACGTCCTCCCAGGGGTCGGGCAGGGCCTTGCGCAGGGAGAGGCTGATGCGGTGCTCGGCCTCGTTCACGGCGAGCACCACCACTTCCACCTCCTGGCCAGGCTGCACCACCTCTTTGGGGTGCTTCACCGGGGTCCAGGAGAGCTCGGAGATGTGCACGAGCCCCTCCACGTCCTCCTCGAGCTCCACGAAGGCCCCAAAATCCGTGACAGAAACGACCTTCCCTTTGACCTTGGCCCCCACGGGGTAGCGCTGGGCGATGCCCTCCCAGGGGTTGGGCCTGAGCCGTTTGATCGATAGCGAAATACGTTCCTCCTTGCGGTCGGCCTCGAGGACCATGACCTTGATCCTCTGGCCGGGCCGGAACTTCCCAGGCGGCGGAGCAGGGATGTCCTTCCAGCAGATCTCCGTGCGGTGCACAAGGCCGTCGTGGCCGCCCACGTCCACGAAGATCCCAAAGTCCACCACGCTCTTCACCACGCCCTCCACCACCTTGCCCGGGGTGAGGGAGGCAAAGAGCGCGTCCTTGGCGCGCTCCTCTTTTTCGCGCAGCCATTCTTTTCGGGAGACCACGATGTTCCGGGTTCTGCGGGAGAACTCGATGATCTTGAACTCCAGGGTGCGGCCGCGCAGGCGCTCGAACTTCGGGGAAAGCCCCTTGCCCAAGTGGGAGGCGGGCATGAACGCCTTGATCCCGCCCAGGTCCACCTGGTAGCCGGCGCCGGGAACCTCCGCCACCACCGTGCCCCGCACGGGCGCGGCTGCGCGGTAGGCCTGCTCCAACTCCGCGAACTTCTTGGCGAAGAAGGCCTGCCGTTCGGAGATGTAAACCGTGCCGTTCTCCTCGTCGATGTAGGTGATGAGGACCTCAAGGAGGTCGCCGGGGCTGACCTGTTCATGGCCCGGCGCCAGCTCCTCCTTAGGAAGCACGGCCTCGGACTTGTACCCGATGTCCACGAGGACCTCGTTGTCCGCGACGTGGACCACCCGACCCTGCACCGTATCCCCTCGGCTGAAGAGGCGAATGTCGTTCTCGCCGAGGGCCTCCTCCATACGAATCCACTCCGCCATCCCTACATCACCTCGTGCCTTTCCCCTTGCGGGCCCAAAACTCTCAGACCCTTGTGGACGTTGGGCAATCTTATCAGAGGCTTAGGACGCGGTCCATGAGGCGCTGGGCCAAAAGCCGGTAGCGTTCGGGCCGGGGAAGGTCCGGGGGCAGATCGCCGGCCAGATCGGCCACGGTGAAGGGCTCGCCGATGCGCACCTCCACTTTGGGGAAGCGCCAGCGCGGCCGGGGCGG
The DNA here is from genome assembly GCA_030550535.1 of Candidatus Bipolaricaulota bacterium. Classification (GTDB taxonomy): domain Bacteria; phylum Bipolaricaulota; class Bipolaricaulia; order Bipolaricaulales; family Bipolaricaulaceae; genus DTER01. The sequence continues at coordinate 69,298 of JAUQPF010000026.1, read as the reverse complement.
GTAGGGTCCGCGGGCCACGAGGCGCACAGGGATGAACGGGAGACCTAGCTGCTCGGCGAAGCGCACGGCCCCCGGTTTGGGCTTGGCCCCCGGCCGGGTGGTGCCCTCCGGGAAGATCCCCAGCCACCGCGCCCGCTTGGCCGCCGCCCGGGTCTTGCGGAAGTCCCCGACACTGAAGTCCTCCCGGTGGATGACCACCGCAAAGCCCCAGACGAACGGGGCGAACGCGGGGTTACGCAGGAGCCCGTGGCGGGCGAGGAACACGATCCGCCGGTGGGGCCCGAACGCCACGCAGAGGATGGGGATGTCCCAGTACGAGCGGTGGGGCGCCACCACGATCCCCCGGGGTGGGATCCGCCCGCGCACGGAGAGGCGGAACAAGGCCCAGATCACGGGCGTGGCCAGGCCCACGAAGAACGCATAGAGGACGTCACGGATTCGGTCAGCGAGCCAGGCGCGCACGGCGTTCCTCCACCAAGCGAAGCACGAGGCACAGCACTTCGTCGGGGGACTTGCCCGTGGTGTCCAAAAAGACGGCATCGGGAGCGGGACGTAAGGGGGCCAGGGCGCGCGTGGAATCCCGTTCATCCCGCTTACGGATGGCCTCCAAGACCTCCTCGAAGCTTCCGCCCTGTTCCCGCTGCCTTCGGCGAGCGCGCTCCTCGAGGGTGGCCCAAAGGAAGATCTTGAGCTCCGCGTCGGGCAGGACCACGGTGCCGATGTCCCGCCCCTCCATGACCACGTCCCGACCCTGGGCGATGCGCCGCTGCAGCTCCACAAGGTGGGCGCGCACCTCCCCCTCCACGGCAAGCTGGGAGGAGAGCTCATCCAAAGCGGGGCTAGCGAGGGCCTCGGTCACGTCCTCCCCGTTGAGGAGAACCCGGCCCTCCTCCGTGACGTTGATGTCCACATCCTTGAGGGGGATCCCCCGCAGGCGGGCCAGGGCCGCCGCGCGGTACATGGCCCCTGTGGGGACGAAAAGAAAACCCAGGGCCTGCGCCAGCCTTTTGCCCAGCGTCGTCTTCCCCGATGCCGCCGGGCCGTCGATGGCGATCTTCATCCCACGATCTTGTACCCCCTCTCCACCGGGCGCGCAATCCACAGCTGGGCTTCCACCTTGTCTTGAAGTTCCTTCCGCGCGGCCTCCGCCGCCTCTTGCGTGGGAAAGGCCAGGAAAAGGGTGGAACCAGAGCCGCTCAGGCCCACCCCTAAACTGGGAAGGGCCTCCAGGGTTGCGCGGAGCGCGCGCAGGGCCGGCCGGACCTGGACGGCCGCGGGCCAAAGGTCGTTGGGAAAGGGCGGGATCTTGGGGATAGGCCCCACGGGGCTGAAGGGGAGCCCCAAGGCATCGTAGGCCCGATAGACCTCGGCGGTGGGGCACGGATAGGGCGGGATCACGAGGAGGAACACGAAGGGGAGGGGGAGATCCAGGGGGGTGAGGCGCTCGCCGATCCCCTCCACCCAGGCCGGACTCCTCCCCAGAAAGAAGGGCACGTCCGCCCCAAGCTTCGCGGCCTGATTTCTGAGCTCCTCCGCGGATTTGCGAAACCCGTAAAGGAGGTTGAGCCCGGCGAGCACTGCGGCGGCATCGGAGCTCCCCCCGCCCAAACCCGCCCCCGGTGGGATCCTCTTCCGCAAGACGATGCGCACGCCCGGCCCGTTTTCCCCAAGGAGGAGCTTGGCCGCCCGATAGGCAAGGTTCCCCTCCGGCGGCCCAAGCTCCGCCGGCGCCACGATCTCGATCCCCCGGGGCAGGGGCTCCAGCTCGATCTCGTCCGCCAAATCCACGGCGCAAAAGAGGCTCTGAAGGAGGTGGTAGCCGTCCTCTCGCCTCCCCACGATCCGCAGGACCAGGTTCAATTTGGCGTAGGCTAGAACCTTTAGACTGGCCATCGGGGCCCTCCGGGGCCCAGGACGATCCGCCCCCCCTTCACCACCGCCCAGGCCAGGTTTTGCCCCATCCAGTAGGGGATCTCCGCGAAGGTCTCCGCATCCCAGATCACAAGGTCCGCGCGTTTCCCCACCTCGATGGAGCCGAGCTCCTCGGCCAACCCCAGGGCAGCCGCGGCGTTCAGGGTCACCGCGGTCAAGACCTCCTCTGGGCTCATCCTGAGCTTGAGCACCCCAAGGCTCATCACGAACGGGAGGGAAGCGAGGGGGCAGGAGCCGGGGTTGAAGTCCGTGCCCAGGGCCACGGGGACCCCGGCCTCGATGAGCCTCCGCGCCGGTGGATAGGGCTCGTCCAGGACGAAGGCCGTGCCCGGGAGGAGCACGGCCACCGTCCCCGCCCGGGCCAGCGCGCGGATCCCCTCTTCGGAGATGTGGAGGAGATGCTCTGCGGAAGCAGCAAAAAGCTCGCCCGCAAGTTCCGCCGCGCCCACATACGCGAGCTCATCCGCGTGGATCTTGAGTCCCAGACCCCAGCGCCGCGCGGCCAAGAGGATCGTCCGGGCTTCCGCCACCGTGTAAAACCCCCGGTCGCAAAAGACGTCGCAAAAGCGGGCGAGCCCCTCCCTGGCCACGGCGGGGATCATCTCCTCCACGAGGAGCCGGACGTACTCCTCCCGGGGGGCCTCCGGCGGGAGGGCGTGGGCGCCCATGAAGGTGGGAACGAGCGTGAGAGGGAGCTCCTCCCCAAGCCTTCGCACCGCGCGAAGCATTTTGAGTTCATCCGCGGGGGCGAGGCCGTAGCCCGACTTCACCTCCACGGTGGTGACCCCTTGGCCGAGCATCCGGAGGAGGCGGGGCTTGGCCAGGCGCACGAGCTCCTCCTCGGAGGCGGCGCGGGTGGCCTGGACCGTGGTGAGGATCCCGCCCCCGGTGTACTTCTCCCCTCGGGCCCGGGCGAGGAACTCCGCGACGCGATTCCCCGCGAAAACCGTGTGGGTATGGGGATCCATAAGCCCAGGGGTCACGCATCGTCCTTTCACATCCAAAACCGTTCCAGAAAACCGCGGCGGCTTTCCTACCCCGACGGCCTGAATTCGCCCGTCCCCTACGAGGATGTAGGCGTTTCGGAGGACCTGAATTTTTCCTTGGTCCGCTCCGCGCTGGGCATGACGGCCCTGGGGCGTAGCCAACTCCCCGATTCCGCAGAGGAGGAGGTCCACGCCGAGATTCTAACCGTCTTGGGTATACTGTCCGGTGTGATCGAGCTGGACGGCCATTTGACCGTGGAGGCAGCGGAGTCCGTGGTCTTTGGGGCTGAGCCTGTGGTCCTGTCCTCCAAAGCCTGGGAGAAGCTCGAGGCCTCCCATCATGCCCTCCTTTCCCTTCTGGGCGAGGATCGGCCGGTGTACGGGGTCAACACCGGTTTTGGCGCCCTCTCCCGCGTGCGCATCCCCAAAGAAGAGCTTTCCCAGCTGCAGTTGAACTTGGTGCGATCCCATGCGACGGGGGTGGGGGAACCCCTTCCCGATCGTGTGGTCCGCGCCGTCCTTCTTTTCCGCGTGAACTCCTTCCTCCAGGGCGCCTCGGGCGTGCGGCCCAAACTCGTGGAGCTCCTCGTGGAAATGCTGAACCGCGCGGTGTACCCGGTGATGCCACGCCAGGGCTCGGTGGGCGCCTCCGGCGATCTTGCGCCCTTGGCGCATTTGGCGCTGGTGCTGATCGGGGAAGGGAAAGCCCGTTTTCAAGGGGCGGAGCTTCCGGGGGGTGAAGCCCTGCGCCGGGCGGGCCTCGCCCCCTTAGCGGAGCTTCAGCCCAAAGAAGGCCTGGCCTTGCTCAACGGGACCTCGGTGATGCTGGCCCAGCTCTTCTGCGCCTGGGTGTTGGGGCGGCGCGCGTTTTCCGCGGCCCTGGGTGTGGCCGCCCTCACCCTCCAGGCCCTGCGCGCCCACACCCAGCCCCTGGATCCTCGCATCCATGCCCTGCGGCCCCATCCCGGGCAGGTCAAAGTGGCCGAGATCCTGCGGGCGCTCCTCTCGGGAAGCCAGCTCACCGATACGTTTATGGACGACGTGCAGGACCCTTATTCCCTGCGGTGCCTTCCCCAAATCCTGGGCCCGGTGTGGGAGACGCTTTCGCGCCTCAAAGGAACCCTGGAGATCGAGATGAACGCGGCCACGGACAACCCCCTCGTTTTGCCCGAGGGCGAGGTCCGCTGCGGTGGGAATTTTCATGGGCAGATCCTGGCGCTGGCCGCCGAAGAGCTGGGGATGGCCCTCGCCGTTTTGGGAAACTCCTGCGAGCGGCGGCTGAACCTGCTTCTTAGCGCGGAAGAGCGCGGCCTTCCCCCGTTTTTGGCGGCGACCCCGGGGAAGAGCTCCGGGCTCATGCTCCTTCAATACACAGCGGCGGCGCTCGCCGCGGAGAACAAGGTTCTCGCTCATCCGGCCGCGGTGGACACCATCCCCACCTCGGGAGGAAAGGAGGACCACAACTCCATGGGGGCGACCTCCGCCTGGAAGGCCCTAAGGATCGTGGAGAACGTGGTGCACCAAGTGGCTTTGGAGGCCGCAGCGGCGCGCTGGGCCGTGGCCCTGCAGGGCGCGGAAAAGGTCGCTCCGGCCACCCGGAACTTTTACCGAAGGCTTGCGGAGCTCGTCCCCCCACCGGGCGAGGACCAAAGCCTAAGCGAGAGCGTCGCGCGCTTGGCCCAGGAGATCGCGGAAGGGAGGATCGGTATCCATGGGGTTTAAAGCGGGAACTGTGGCGGTCGTGGGGAAGACCAACGTGGGCAAATCCTCGTTCATCAACGCCGTGATGGGCCGCAAGGTCGTGATCGTCTCGGACCGGCCCCAGACCACGCGCAACCGCATCCGCTGCATCTACAACACGGAAGGGGCGCAGGTGGTGTTCGTGGACACCCCGGGCCTCCATCAGCCGGTGAACAAGCTCTCCGCCCACCTCCTCAAGGAGGCCTTCCGGGCCCTGGCCGGCGTGGACGAGCTCGTGTACATGGTGGAGCCCACGGGAAAAGTGGACGAATACGACGAGACCGTGCTCCCCCGCATCCAGGCCCTGCCCTGCCCCAAGGTGCTCCTCGTGAACAAGATCGACCTCGCCCAGGGAAACGAGCTTCCCGAGACCCTCTTGGCCTACGATCGCCTGGGGATCTTCAACGACCTTGTGCCCATCTCCGCCAAGCGCGGCACCAACCTCGACCGTGCGCTCCAGGTGATCATCGGCCACCTTCCCGAAGGCGAGCCCCTCTTTCCCCCGGACCTCCCCCTCCCCACGGATCGGCCCTTGGAGTTCATCGTGGCCGAGCTCATCCGCGAGAAGATCTTCCACCTCACGTACCAGGAGATCCCGTACTCCACGGCCGTGGTGGTGGAGGAGATCCGCGAGCGGGAGGACAAGCCCCTCATCGAGATCTACGCCACGATCTATGTGGCCAAGGACTCGCAAAAGGGGATCGTGATCGGCGCGGGCGGGCAAAAACTCAAAGAGATCGGGAGGCTTGCGCGGCTGGAGCTCGAGGCTATGCTGGGCAAGAAAATCTTCCTCTCCCTCCAGGTGAAGGTGCGGCCCAAGTGGACCGAGGACGAGAAGGAGATCGTGCGCCTCACCGGCGACTGATATACTCCGCGCGATGGACGTAGTGATTGAGCCCGTACAGGATTTCGCTGGCTACCGCGCCTGCGAGCGCCTGCAGAAGGAGGTCTGGGGTTTTGCCGATATCTCCGTGGTGCCCGATCATCTCATCCACATGATCGTCCAGGCGGGCGGGCTCCTCCTTGGGGCCTTCGACGGGGTCGGTCCTGGCCGGGAGATGTTGGGCTTTTCCCTTTCCGCTTTGGGCCTGTGGGAGCAGGGAAGGCTCCGCCACCACTCCCTCATGACCGCGGTGAGGCCCGGTCTTCAGGACCAGGGCATCGGCCACAAGCTGAAGCTCGCCCAAAGGGAGCACGTGCTGCGCCAGGGGATCGACCTCATCACCTGGACATTTGACCCCTTGGAATCGCGCAACGCGCACTTCAATTTGAACAAGTTGGGCGGGGTGGTGCGCCGCTACATCCCTAACTATTTCGGGGAGGACATGCGGGACGAGCGCAACCGCGGCCTTCCGGGGGATCGGTTCCTGTGCGAATGGCATTTGCGGGCGCCCCGGGTGGAGGCGCGGCTTGCGGGTGAACCGGTTCTGGACCTGCGGTTGGGGGAGGTGGAGGTGATCAACCGCACGGTGCGGCTGGCCTCGGGGCAGCGGGCGCCGGCCGGCGGCCGCCTCGGCCTCACCGGCTCCCACCTCCTCTTTGAGATCCCCAGCGACCTCCAAACTTTAAAGCGGGCGAACCTTGAGGTGGCGCGGGCCTGGCGCGGCGAATGCCGCCGCTTCCTCCAGCCCTACCTGGAGGAGGGCTACATCGTGACCGGGCTTTTCCGCGAGGGAGAACGGAGCTTCCTCGTGCTGGAAAAAGCGGGGCTTGAGGAGGTGCTCTCCCGAAGGTGATCCGTCTGGAACGCCTTTCCTTGTTCTTGGTGGAGCTTCCCCTGGTGAGCCCTTTCGCCACGAGTTTCGGGGAGGAGCGCGCAAAACAGGCGCTTTTGGTGGCGCTCACGGCGGATGGGGTCATGGGCTGGGGGGAGTGCGTGGCCGGCTCCGGCCCCTGGTACTCCTGGGAGACCGTGGAGACCGCGCGCTACGTCATCTCTGAGCACATCCGCCCCCTGCTCTCTGGCCACAAGGCCTTTGAACACCCTTGCGACCTTGGGCGGGTGCTGGCGCCCATCCGCGGCCACGCCATGGCCAAGGCCGCGGTGGAGGCGGCGCTTTGGGACATCTACGCCCGCCTGCAGAGGAAACCGCTGTACCAGCTTCTGGGCGGGGTGCGGGAGGCCGTGCCCGCCGGGGTGAGCGTGGGCATCCAGCCCGACATCCCCACCCTCCTTGCCACCGTGGAAAGCTTTCTTTCCGAGGGGTACCCGCGCGTCAAGCTCAAGATCAAACCGGGCTGGGATGTGGAACCCGTGCGGGCCGTGCGCGAGCGTTTTCCCGACCTCCTCCTTTCCGTGGACGCCAACGGCGCCTACACCCTGGAGGATCGCTCCACCCTGCGCGAGCTCGATCGCTATGGTCTCCTCATGCTGGAGCAGCCCCTCCATTTTGAGGACCTCTTGGAGCACGCGGAGCTTGGGCGGGAGCTTTCCACCCCCATTTGCCTTGACGAGTCCATCACCTCCGCGCGGAGGGCCCGCGAGGCCCTGGCGCTTGGGGCCTGCCGCATCATCAACGTGAAGCAGGGTCGGGTGGGCGGGGTGAGCGAGGCCCTGGCCATCCATGCCCTGGCTTTGGAGCGGAAAACCCCCCTTTGGTGCGGGGGGATGCTGGAGACCGGGATTGGCCGGGCCTTGAACGTGCACCTCGCCACGCTCCCGGGCTTCACCCTTCCCCACGACCTCTCCGCCACCAAGCGCTACTTTCGCGAGGACATCGCGGACCCTCCGTTCGAGCTCAGGGACGGGCACATCCCCGTGCCCCAAAGGCCGGGCCTGGGTGTGGAGATCAATTGGGACAGGCTCCTGCGCTCCTGCACCTGGAGCCGCACCTGGAAGCTTTGAGGAGGGGAGGATGCGCAAAGCGGAGTTGGCTCGCCTCATCGACCACACCGCGCTTGGGCCGGATGTGGACCGCTCCCGCGTGGAGAAGCTCTGTCAGGAGGCCATCCAGCACGGGTTCTACGCGGTGTGCGTTCCCCCCAACTTCGTGGGGCTCGCCAAGCAGATCCTGCGCGACGGCGGCGTGAGGGTGGGCACGACCGTGGGCTTCCCCCACGGCCAGCACCGGCCGGAGGTGAAGGCCCTGGAGGCGCGGCTGGCCGTGGAGGAAGGCGCGGACGAGGTGGACATGGTCATCCACGTTCCCGCCCTTAAGGCCGGGGATTACGCCTACATCCTTTCGGAGATCCGGGCCGTGCGGGAGGCCACACAGAAGGTCGCGCGGCCGGTCGTGCTCAAGGTCATCCTGGAGTGCGCCCTCCTCACCGAGGAGGAGAAGGTGGCGGGCGCGATCCTGGTGAAGGCCGCGGGCGCGGATTTCGTGAAGACCTCCACGGGGTTTGGGCCGGGCGGGGCCACCCCTGAGGACGTGGCCCTCCTGCGGCGGGTCGTGGGGCCCCATTTTGGGGTGAAGGCCGCCGGGGGGATCCGCGACTACGCGACCGCCCTCAGGATGGTGCAGGCCGGGGCCAACCGCATCGGAGCTTCCCGCTCCCTGGACATCCTCGCCGGCGCCCCCGATTAACCTTGCCCGAGCTCGTTCGGGACAAAGCCCTCGTTCTGCGCACCCAGGACCATGCGGAAACCGATCGCATCGTCTCCGCCCTTTCGGAGGGCCGGGGAAGGCTGGAGCTTCTGGTGAAGGGCGCGCGGCGCCTGGAGCGCCCGTTCGGCGCGGTCCTGGATATCCTGAACCTCGCGGAGATCATCTACTATCGGCGGCGCTCCGGCCTCCACCTCCTGCGGGAGGCCACCCTCCTTCAGGATTTCCCCAGGATCCGTGAGGATCTCGCCCGGCTGGAGGCAGCGCTCCTCCTTCTGCGCTGGGCCTGGGAGCTCGTGCCCCGGGAGGTCCCGGATCCCCGGCCCTTCCGCCTCACCCAGAGCTTCCTCCTTGCGCTTGGGGAGAGCCCCGCCCCGCAGACCCTGCTTGCGGCCTATCGGCTGCGCCTCCTTTCCCTCTTGGGGTACCGACCCGCCCTTCAGGGCTGCGTGGCCTGCGGAAAAGCGGAGGATCTCTTTTGGGTCCCGGAGCGGGGCGGGCTCCTGTGCCGCGCCTGCGGGGGCGAGGGCCTGGCGGTTCCCCCGCGCCTTCAGAAGGCCATGGACGGGCTTTTGCGTCTTCCCTTGGCGGCGCTTTTGCGCCTGCGCCTGGCTCCTGCGGATCTTGCGGAGATCGAGCGCCTCACCCTGGCCTTCCGTGAGGTTCAGCTCGCCCGCTAGGGGGCCGATCGCTATATTTGGGGCCGTGGAACTGCGCATCATCTCTTGCGAGCGTCCGGTTTTCTCCGCCCCCGTGCAGGCCGTGTACGCCCAAAGCCCGGAGGGTTGGTTCGGCATCCTCCCCAGGCATGCGCCCGCCGTGTTCCTTCTTCGGGATGCGCCCGTGCGCGCCGTTCTGTCCCAGGGCGAAAAGAGGTTTTTCGTGCGCCGCGGGGTCCTGCACGTGCGGGAGGACGTGGTGACGGTGGTGGCCGACGAGGTGGAGCTTGCCTAGGGTGTTCGTGAGCGGGTTTGGGGTGGTGAGCCCCCTGGGGGTGGGGCGTGCGGCCTTCTTTCAGGGGCTGAAGGAAGGCCGGGTGGCCATCCGCCGGGTGGACGCGGACCTCGACCTCACGGGGATCGCGGCCAAGGTGGCGGCGCCCTGCGACGGCTTCGATCCTGTTGTGTTCCTTTCGCCCAAGCGGGCCAAGCGCCTGGGCCGCGCCTCCCAGATGGCCGTGGTGGCCGCAAGGCTCGCGGTGGAGGAGGCCCGGCTCGATCCCCGGCAAGGCCAGGGCGCGGTGGTCGTGGGCACGGGAATCGGCGCCCTGGAGGTCCTCTTGGAAAACCATCAGACCTTCCTCACCCGTGGGGCGGACCGGGTCTCGCCTTTCCTCGTGCCCCTCATGATGCCCAACGCTCCGGCTGCGGAGATCTCCATCGAGTTGGGCATCAAAGGGCCGAGTTTCGGGGTGGTCACGGCCTGCGCCTCCAGCACCCATGCCGTGGGCCTGGCCTTTGAGCTCATCCGCAACGGCCTTGTGGACTGGGCCTTGGCGGGCGGGGCGGAGGCCGTGATCCTGCCCATCGTTTTAGCTGCTTTTGATCGCATGGGGGCCCTCTCCCGGAATCCCGACCCTTCCCAGGCCTCGCGGCCCTTCGACCGCGACCGGGATGGGTTCGTCCTGGGCGAAGGCGCGGCGGTTTTGGTCCTGGAGAGCGAGGAGCATCTTCGGCGGCGGGGTGGGGAGGCCCTGGCGGAGGTGGTGGGCTTCGGCCAAAGCTCCGATGCCTTCCACATCACGGCGCCCCCGGAGGACGGGGAGGGCGCGTACCGGGCCATGGCCGCGGCCCTGGCGCAGGCCGGTCTTCCTCCCGAGGCCGTGGACTACGTGAACGCCCACGGCACCTCCACCCCCCTCAACGACCGCGCGGAAACCCTGGCCCTAAAGAGGCTCTTGGGGGCAAAAGCCCCGGAGGTCCCCGTGAGCTCCACGAAATCCCAGATCGGCCACCTCTTGGGGGCGGCGGGCGCCGCGGAGCTCGGCGCCGTCCTTTTTGCTTTCCTGGAGGGGATGATCCCGGCCACGGTGACCTGGCGGAACCGCGATCCCGACTGCGACCTGGACTACGTCCCGGGCGCGCCCAGGCCCGCGCGGGTCCGCGTAGCCCTCAAGAACTCCTTCGGCTTTGGGGGTCAGAACGCCTCTTTAGTTCTGCGCGCCGTGTAGGGAGGGAAAAATGCGCGAGCTTGGGGTAGCCCTGATCGGCACGCGGTTCATGGGCCGGGCCCACGCCAACGCCTATCGCCAGGCCCGGGCCTTCTTCTCCCTCCCCGTGCTTCCGCGTTTGGTCGTGGCCTGCGGAAGCGAGGAGAAAGGGACCCAAATGTTCGCGGAGAAGTTCGGGTTCAGCTGGGCCACCACCTCCTGAGAGGAAGCGGTCCAAAGCGCGGAGGTGGGCCTTGTGGACATCTCCGCGCCCAACGACCTTCACGCGCCCATTGCCGTTGCGGCCGCGCGCGCCGGGAAGGCCGTGTTCTGCGAAAAGCCCCTCGCCCGCGATCTCCACGAGGCCAAGACCATGCTGCGGGCGGTGGAGCAAGCCGGGGTTCCCCACATGATCTGCTTCAACTACCGGTTCTTCCCGGCGATCCAGCTGGCGAAGAAACTCGTGGCGGATGGGCTTTAGGGGAGATTTGGCAATTCCATGCCCTTTACCTGCAGGATTGGGGGCGAGCCCCGGGCCCGCCCCTAACCTGGCGGTTTCAGCGGGAGCGCGCGGGCTCCGGGGCCCTGGGCGACACCGCCGTGCACATCGTGGATCTTGCCCGCTTCCTTGTGGGCGAGATCGCCGAGGTCACCGGCATGCTCACCACCTTCATCCCCGAGCGGCCGCTTCCCCAGGGCGGGATGGGCCAGGTCACGGTGGACGACACCGCCGCGTTCTTGGCGCGCTTCCGCTCCGGAGCCACGGGCGTCTTCGAGACCGGCCGGGTGGCCCTGGGCCGCAAGAACTTCATGCACCTGGAGGTGAACGGAACACGGGGAAGCCTCTACTGGAACGCGGAGGATCCCAACTGGCTTTGGTTCTATTCCCTGGACGATCCTCCGCACCTGCGGGGCTTTCGCCGCATCCTCGTGACCGAGGAAGTCCATCCCTACGCGGGCCATTGGTGGCCCACTGGGCACATCCTGGGCTACGAGCACACCTTCGTGCACGCCGTGGTCGAGCTTCTCGAAGCCCTGGGGGAGGGGAGGAATCCCGAGCCCAGTTTCGTGGACGGGGTCCGGGCCCAGGCGGTGCTGGAGGCCGTCCTCCTTTCGCAAGGGAGCCGGCGCTGGGAGAAGGTCCCCCACTAAAACTGGGAGAGGAAGCGCAGGTCGTTCTGCCAAAAGAGGCGGATGTCCTCGATTCCGTAGCGGAGCATGGCCATGCGCTCGATCCCTAGCCCGAAGGCGAAGCCCGTGACCTCCTCCGGGTCGTAGCCCACCTCCTCCAGGACTCGCGGGTGGACCATGCCCGCCCCCATGATCTCCAGCCACTTTTCCGTTCCCTTCTTGCGGATGTGCACCTGGGCCGAGGGCTCGGTGAAGGGGAAGAAATCCGCGGAGAAGCGCATCTCGTAGTTCGGACCAAAGAAGGCCCGCACGAACTCCCCGATCACCCACTTGAGGTGGGCGAAGGTCAGGCCCTTTTCCACCCAAAGGAGCTCCACTTGGTGGAAGACGGGGGAGTGGGTGGCGTCGGGGTTATCCCGGCGAAAGCAGCGCCCTGGGCAGATGATGCGCACCGGGGGCTTCCGCTCCTTCATCACCCGGATCTGCACGGGCGAGGTGTGGGTGCGCAGAAGCACGCCCTCCCCAAGGTAGAAGGAGTCCCACTCGTCGCGGGCGGGATGGTCCGGCCCAATGTTCAGGGCCTCGAAGTTGTAGTACTCCGTCTCGATCTCCGGTCCTGTGGCCACGTCGAAGCCCAGCCGCAGGAAGATTTCCTCGATCTCCAAGCGCACCTGGGTGAGGGGGTGCAGCTTTCCAAGGGGCCGCCATTTCCCCGGAAGGGAGAGGTCGTACCGCTCCCGGGCCAGCCTCTCCAGCCGCTCCCTTTGGGCCAAGGCCTCCTTTTTTTCGGCGAGCGCGGCCTCGATCCGCTCCTTCAGGGTGTTCAGGATCCGCCCGGCCTCGGCCTTCTCGGAGGGAGGCAATTCCCGCAACGCGGAGAAAAGCTGGGTGAGACGGCCCTTGCGCCCAAGGATCTGCACGCGCAAGGCCTCCAGCTCCTCCAGACTTTGGAGGTTCCGCGCGGCCTCCGCCCACTGGGCCCAGATCCCTTCCGCCGCCCGCGCAAGCTCCGCCAAGGTCATGGCCGCCAAGTGTACTTTGGCCGGCCCTCTCGCCCAAACCGACCCCGCTTGGGAAGCCCGCTCCCGTATAATCCCCCACCATGGCCATCGTCTGGTTCACGGACTTTTCGGCGTCGCCGGAGATGAACCTTCTTAAGAAGTTTCGGGCTCTCCTCTACGAGGCCGGGCTTTCCCAGATCTTCAAGGCCGGCCAGCTCGTGGCCATAAAGATGCATTTCGGGGAGCTCGGGAACCTCGCGTACCTTCGGCCCAACTACGTGCGCGTGGCCGTAGAGGAGCTCAAGAAGCTTGGGGCCAAACCCTTCCTCACCGACGCCAACACCCTCTATGCCGGGACCCGCTCCAACGCCGTGGATCATCTTCTGACCGCTTTCCAAAACGGTTTCGTCCTGGAGGTGGTGGGCGCGCCGGTGATCATCGCCGATGGGCTTCGGGGAACGGACGAGGTGGAGATCCCCGTGGACGGGGAGTATATGCGGCGTGCCAAGATCGGGGCGGCGGTGGCCCTGGCCGATGCCCTTCTTGTGCTCACGCACTTCAAAGGCCACGAACAGGTGGGGTTCGGGGGAGCCCTGAAGAACCTGGGCATGGGCTCGGCCTCCCGCGTGGGGAAGCTTCAGCAGCACTCCACCTCCAAGCCTAAGCCCGATAAGGACCGGTGTACCTCGTGCGGGGTGTGCGCCCGGTTTTGCCCGGTGGGGGCCATCACCGTGGTGGAGTACGCCGTGATCGATTACGACCGGTGCCAGGGCTGCGGGCAGTGCGTGGCCATGTGCACGTTCGGCGCCATGGGGCCGGGGGACGAGGCCTCCGTGGAGGTTCTGGCCCGCAAAATCGTGGAGTATGCCAAGGCCGCGTGGAACGGCCGTCCCGCCCTCTTCGTCTCCTTCATCAACTACGTCTCCCCGGACTGCGACTGCTGGGGGATGAACCGGCCGCCCGTGGCCCCCGACCTAGGGATCCTCGCCAGCACTGACCCCGTGGCCCTGGACCAGGCCTGTATGGACCTCGTGCTTCAGGCCGTGGGCCATGACCCGTTCCTGCGCGCCCATCCCCAGGCCCGCTGGGAGGAGCAGCTGGCCCATGCCGAGCGCATCGGCCTTGGCTCCCGCTCCTATGAGCTGCGCCGGATCCTCACCGGCCTGGATCGCCGGAGACCCTGAACTACAATGGCCCAGCCATGAGCGAATTCCTTGAGCGCCGAAGGAACCTGTGGCAGAAGGTGCAGCCACAAGGCGTGGAGGCCTTCCTTTTGGTGAACGTGGAGGGTTCCGATCAGCCCAACCTCCGCTACCTCACGGGCTTCACCGGGACCTTCGGCGTCCTCATCCTCGCTGGCGGGGACGCGCTCTTCCTCACGGACCCGCGGTACACCGAGCAGGCCCAGGCCCAGGTGGATCTACCGGTGGAGGAGGTCCGGGGCCGCTGGCTTCCCCAGGTGGTGGAGCGCCTGCGCGCGCTGGGAGCCAAACGGGTGGGGCTTGGAAGCACGCGCCTCAGCCTTCACCTTTTTGAGGAGCTGAGGAAAGCGGGGGAGGGTTTGGAGTTCGTGCCCTTGGGCGCTCCCGTGGAGGAGCTGCGCCGGATCAAAACGGAAACGGAGATCCAAAAGATAAAGGAGGCCGTGGAGCTCACGGAAGCCGGGCTTCACTGGATCCTCCCGAGGATTCGGCCGGGGATGAGCGAGCGGGAGGTGGCCTTGGAGCTGGAGTTTTGGTACCGCAAAGAGGGCGCGGACGGCGTGGCCTTCGACCTCATCATCGCCGCGGGTCCCCGCAGCTCCCGGCCCCATCACCGCGCGGGCCCCGAAAAGCTCCAAGCGGGCGACCTCGTCCTCTTTGACGTTGGTGTGCGGATGGACGGTTACTGCGCGGACCTCACCCGGGTCGTGGCCCTGGGAAGGCCCGGGTCCAAAGCCCAGGAGACCTACCGCTTGGTCCTGGAGGCCAACCGCGCGGGGATCGCGGCCATCCGCGCCGGGGTTTCGGGGAAGGACGTGGACGCCCAGGCGCGCCGGGTGATCGAGGAGGCGGGTTTGGGCGAGCTTTTTGGCCACGGCTTGGGCCACGGGGTGGGACTGGAGGTGCACGAGGGCCCGCGCCTTTCCGCGACCTCGGAGGACACGTTGGCCGCGGGGATGGTGGTCACCGTGGAGCCTGGGGTCTACTTCCCTGGGGAATTCGGGGTGCGCATCGAGGACCTCGTGGTGGTGGCGGCGGACGGGGCCCGCGTTCTCTCCGCCTTCCCCAAGGACGAGCTTTTGGTGCTTTCCGGGAGGTGAGGATGGAGCTTGCGGGGATTGCCCAAAGGATCAGGGAGAAACACGGGATTCCTGTGAACGCTCGCGACGTGGGGCGCATGCTCGCCGCGGCCCTGGCCTCCGAGGACATCTGGCGCATCGTGGATCTTGCGGGCCTTCCCATGCTGGCCACCTGTGAGGGGCTTCAGGCCTTCGCCGAGCAGGGTTGGGTGGAGTTCGGGGGAGAAAGGGTGCGCCTCACGGAGGCGGGGAAACGGGTGGCGGAGGCGCTAGGGATCCGGCCGGCCCAGGAATTGCGGTGCCCGCGGTGCGGGGGACGGGGCCTGGAGCTCGAGCCCTTCCGCGGCCTGGCTCAGGAGTTCGCCCGGCTGGCGCGGAACCGCCCTGAGGCCTCCCAAGAGTTCGACCAGGGCTACGTCACGGAGGAGACCACGGTGGCCCGCATCGCCCTGGCCTTTTCCCGGGGGGATCTCGCGGGAAAGGAGGTCCTGGTTTTGGGCGATGACGATCTCGTTTCCCTGGCCGCGGCCCTCTCCCGCCTTCCCAAGCGCGTGGCCGTCCTGGACGTAGATCCCCGCATCGTGGATTTCCTCCGCCAAACGGCTAAAGAGGAAAGGCTTGCCCTGGATGTGTACCGCCACGATCTTCGGGAGCCCCTCCCTCCGGAGCTTCTGCGCCGGTTCGACACGTTCTTCTGCGACCCCACCGAGAGCTTCCGGGGCTACTTGGCCTTCGCGCACCGGGGGATCTCCGCCCTGCGGGGCCCCGGCGGCGCCGGGTACCTCGGGCTCACGCGGCTTGAGGCCTCCCTCACCAAGTGGCGTCAGATCCAGCGCGCGCTTCTTGAGGCCGGCGCGGCCATCACCGACCTCTTCCCCAACTTCCACGAGTACGTGAACTGGCCGTACATCGAGACCATGCGGGCCTGGTCCCACCTCCCGGTGAAGCGCGTGCCCGGGAAATACGAGCCCTGGTACCGCTCGGCCCTCATCCGTATCGAGCTCGTGGAGGAAGCAAGGGTAGAGAACGTGCGCTACAGCGGGGACATCTTCACGGACGAGGAGGCGGCTACGACTTGACGGGGGACCCAGCCCGCTATAATTGCCCACGCCATGCCAAGGAAAACCAAGCCCGCTCCGGCGGTGGCGGAGGCGCCCGCCCTTCTTCCCTGGCCCTTGGTTCCCCGGCGGGTCTTCTTCACCCGCGGCGTGGGAAGGCACCGGGATGAGCTCCGTTCCTTCGAGCTCGCGCTGCGCGATGCCGGGATCGAAAAGCTGAACTTGGTCCATGTTTCCAGCATCCTTCCCCCCGGCTGCAAGATCATCCCCCGCTCCGAGGGGCTTAAAGAACTGCGCCCGGGGCAGATCGCGTTCTGCGTGTTCTCCCGCTGCTCCTCCAACGAGCCCCACCGCCTGATCGCCGCCTCCATCGGCTGCGCCATCCCCGCCGATCCCAACGCCTACGGGTATCTCTCCGAGTACCACGCCTACGGGGAGAACGAAAAGCAGGCCGGGGACAAGGCCGAGGACCTGGCGGCGTCCATGTTGGCCTCCACCTTGGGCATCGAGTTCGACGACGAGCTCGTGTGGGACGAGAAAAAGGAGATCTGGAAGATCAGCGGAAAGATCGTGCGCACCATGAACATCACCCAATCGGCCATCGTGGACAACAAGGGCTACACCACGGTCATCGCTGCCGCGGTGTTCCTGTTCTAGGGGGGCGTATGGCCCGAAAAGAAGACTACCTGCGCGAGACGGTCCGCCACATCGACCCCAAGAGCTTCGACGCCGTGCCCATCCTCGAGGCCATGGCGCACATGTCCTATCAGGCGAGGAACCTGGCGCGGGCTGCCCAAATCTACGACCGGATGCTCGCGGACCAAGATTGCACGATCATCCTTTGTCTTGCGGGCTCCCTCATCAACGCCGGGCTCAAGCAGTGCATCGTGGACCTCCTGCGCCACAACATGGCGGATGTGGTGGTGGCCACCGGCGCGAACATCGTGGACCAGGACTTCTTCGAGGCCCTGGGTTTCCGGCACTACATCGGGAGCCCCGACGTGGACGACAACGAGCTCCGCGAGCTTCACATCGATCGGATATACGATACCTTCATCGACGAGGACGAGCTTCGGGTCTGCGACCACACCGTGGCCGAGATCGCCGAGGGCCTGGCCCCCGGCGTGTACTCCTCCCGGGAGTTCGTGCGGGAGATGGGGCGGTATTTGGTGGAGCGGGGGCTGGGCCAGGACTCCATCGTGCGCGTGGCCTATGAGAAGGCCATCCCCATCTTCATCCCCGCCTTCTCCGACTGCAGCGCGGGCTTCGGCCTTGTGCTCCACCAGTGGCGGAATCCCGAGCGCCATGTGGCCATCGACTCCGTGAAGGACTTCCGGGAGCTCACGCGCATCAAGATCGCCGCGAAGGACACGGGTCTTGTGATGGTGGGCGGCGGGGTGCCCAAGAACTTCGCCCAGGATGTGACGGTGGCCGCCGATGTCCTCGGTTTTCCCGTGCCCATGCACAAGTACGCCATCCAAATCACCACCGCGGACGTGCGCGACGGCGGCCTTTCCGGCTCCACGCTCAAGGAGGCGAGCTCCTGGGGCAAGGTGGCCCAAGGCTTCTCCGAGATGGTGTGGGCCGAGGCCACGTTGGTCTTCCCCCTTTTGGTGAGCTACGTGTACCACAAGGGCACATGGAGGGCGCGCGCGGAGAAGCGGCTTTCCGCGTGGCTGGATGAGCCCGCGCCCCTTCCCTCTCGCTAGGCTTCGCGGGTAGCCCCCTCCTTGCCCCCTCAGTAAAATTCGCCCGTGACCCGAAACTTTTCGGGTGGTCAGACCCGTTTGGGCCAAAACCCAAATGGGTTCATTTTTTGGCCCATTCGTGCCCGGAAAGGAGGTGAACGATGCGGGAGCTCGGGAGGCACCTTGTGGTGGAGCTGTGGGGCTGCCAACAGAACCTCAACAATCCGGAGGAGATCCGGAAGGCCCTGGTGGAGGCCGTGCGCCGGGCCGGTGCCACCCTCATCGACGTGCACGTCCACACCTTCAACCCCCATGGGGTCTCCGGGGTGGCGGTCATCGCCGAGTCCCACATTTCTCTTCACACCTGGCCGGAGCACGGGTACGTGGCCCTGGACGTGTTCACCTGCGGGGAAAAGGTCGTTCCGGAAGCGGCCTTCGAGGTGTTCCGTGATCTCTTCCGCCCCCAGCGCACCCACCTCATCGAGATCAAACGCGGAATTCAACTATGACCGGCGGTAGACGACCAGGAGAGGACTGGCTATGTGAGGAGCAGGCACCGGGCGTCTGGTTCTGCCTGGGCGTCCGGAGGTGGCTCGTCCGCCGGAGGACCCCGTACCAGCGGCTGGACCTCGCGGAAACGGAGGCCCACGGCCGAGTCCTCGCGCTGGACGGGAGGTTCATGCTCTCCGAGCGCGACGAGTTTTTTTATCACGAGATGCTCGTGCATCCCGCGCTCCTTTTCCACCCCTTTCCGCGGCACGTCCTCATCGTGGGCGGCGGCGACGGCGGTGCCCTCCGCGAAGTCCTGCGCCACCCCGTGGAGCGGGCGACCCTCGTGGAGATCGATCCCGAGGTGATCGAGGTCGCCAAGGAGTGGCTTCCCTCTGTACACCAGGGCGCCTTTTCCGATCCGCGGGTGCGCGTGGTGACCATGCCGGGCGAGGAGTTCCTGCCCCAGCACCGGGAGGAGTTCGACGTGATCCTCGTGGACTCCACGGACCCCATTGGCCCAGGCGCGGCCCTCTTTCGGGAGGACTTTTTCCGGGCCTGTCGGGAGGCCCTGCGCCAAGGCGGCGTCCTCGCCCTTCAGGCGGGAAGCCCCTGGTTCCACCCCGAGGAGCTGCGGGGTGTGGTGCACGCCCTCAAGCCCCTCTTTCCCACGGTCCTCCCCTACCTCGGGTTCATGCCCCTTTACCCCTCGGGGATGTGGGCCTACGTTCTGGCCGCGGCGGGTGCTCCCTCGCCTCAGGAGCTCGCCCAACGATTCTCGGAGCGCCGGCTTTCCCCGCGGTACTTCCGCCCTGAGGTGTTCCAGGCGGCCACCGTGCTCCCGCCCTTCGTCGCGGAGCTCCTTTCCCCATGCCCCAGCGCCTGAGCTTTTTGGGCACGAACCTTCCCTATCCTGAGGCCCGGGTGGTGATCCTCGGGGTGCCGCTCGAGCGCACCACGAGCTGGCGCGGCGGCCAGGCCCAAGGGCCCAACGCCATCCGCGCCGCCTCCGACTCCGTGGAGTTCTTCTCCCACCACTTCCGCAAGGACGTGCGGGACGCGAGGATCGCGGATCTGGGGGACCTCGATCCCTACCGCTCCGTGGAGGAGATCCTGGCCGAGGAGGAAGCGGAGGTCGCGCGGATCCTGCGCGATGGGAAGATCCCGGTGGTGCTGGGTGGGGAGCACACCGTGGTGGTCCCTGCGGTGCGCGCGGCCCGCAAGTTCGGGCCCCTTCAAGTGCTTGCCTTGGACGCCCATTCGGACCTACGGGACGAGTATTTGGGTTTGAAGCTCTGCCACGCCACGGCCCTGCGTCGCGCCCAGGAGCTTGTGGACAACCTCGTCATCGTGGGGGCCCGCTCCTTCTTCGGCGCGGACCTCGAGGAACCCTGGTTCGCCGAGCCCCCAAGCTTTTCCCAAAAGCTCAAGCCAGAGCTTCCCCTCTGGCTCAGCGTGGATTTGGACTTTTTGGATCCCAGCCTCTGTCCCGGGGTGACGAACCCCGAGCCGGGGGGTCTTTCCTGGGCGGAGTTCCTGGGGATCCTCCGGGAGCTTCGTCGCTTCCGGGTGATCGGGATGGACCTCGTGGAGCTCGCGCCCGTTTGGGATCCCTCCGGGGTCTCCGCGGTGTGCGCGGCGAAGATCCTCATCGAGACGATCGCCGCCCTTTGGCTTTGATTTTTCTCCCCCACTTCCTCCCCTAAAATAGGCCCAGCTAGGGGATTCCATGGAGAGCCGATGGGCGGGGATACTGGGGGCGGTGGCCAGGACGGCCCTGCGCGGGTCCTCTCTGGAGGAGGTGGCGCGCCAGGCCCTGGCCGAACTCCTCACCCATCTGGGCTTGGACTTCGGGGCCATCTACCTCCTTGAGGACCAAGAGTTCCGACTTCTTGCGCATTTCGGCCTTTCCCAGCCCTTTGTGCTCGCTGCGGAGCGCAACCCCCGCGACCACCCTTATTTGGGCCGCGCCCTCGCCACGCGCCAGCCCCTCGTGGCCACGGAGTTCCACGACCCCCTTACCCGGGCCGAAGGGATCCGATTCGCCGCGTACATCCCGCTGGTTGTGGGCGAGCGCGAGCTTGGGGTCTGGGCCCTGGGCTCGCGCCGGCTGGGCTCGCTCCCTCCGGAGGACCTCGCCCAATGGGAGGCCGCCGCCGGGGTCCTGGCCTTGGCCCTGGCGTTCACCCAAAAGCAGAGGGAGACCGAGGAACACCTGCGTAGCCTCCAGCAGTTCGTGGAGAACGAGATCGTGGGCGTCTACGTCATCCAAGATGGAAGGATCGTGTTTGCCAACCCGGGGATGGCGCGCATCGGCGGCTACGCTGCGGAGGAGTTTCTTGGCCGCAACCCCCTGGACTTCGTGCATCCCGAGGACCGGGCTGCGGTGCAGGCGAACTTGGAGCGGCGGTTGCGCGGGGAGGATGCGCCCAAACGCTACCGTTTCCGGGCCCTCCACAAGGACGGAAGAACCCTCACCCTGGAGGTGCAGGCTTGGCCCATTCTTTACGGGGGTCGGCCGGCCGTGCAGGGCATCCTGCGCGACGTGACCTGGGAGGCGGAGGCCGAGCGCCTGAGGAAAAGTCTGCTCCTCGTGGCCCAGGAGATCCTGGGGGCGACCAGGGTGGAGGAGGTGCTGCGCCGGGTGGCCCAGGCCGTGGTGGAGCACTCGCCCTTCCGGCGGGCCGTGGTCTCCCTTTATGATCTTCGGCACCAGCCCCCGCTTTTGGGCCCGGTGATGGCCCTGGCCACCGCCGGGCTCGCGCCCGACGAGGAGGAACGGCTCCGGGAGCAAGGGGGGCTTCGGCCGGAGCAGCGCCTGCTCGCCTTCCAGGAGGAATTCCGTATTGGGCGCTCCTACTACATCCCCCACGACCGGGCTCCCTGGGGAAAGGACGTGGGTCTTCCGGGGCGGCGCACCTCCCCGGGTTGGCATCCCGACGATTTCCTCCTCATCCCTCTGCGCGGCCGGGCCGGGATCATCGGGCACATCTCCGTGGACGAGCCCGTCATTCCCAAGGAGCCCACCCTGGAGATGCTGGAGCCCTTGGAGGTCTTCGCGGATCTCGCGGCCCTCGCGGCCGAGCGTGCTTTTCAACTGGAGGAACTGCAGCGCCATAAGGCCTGGCTTCAGGGGGCCTTCAAGTTGGCCCACGAGCTCAGCACCTTTGAAAGCGTGCCCGAGCTCCTCGCGGGCGCGCTGGAGATCCTGCGGCGGGAGGTGCGCTACGAGTTCGGGGCGGTGCTTTGGGCCGAGGGTCAGGAGCTCGTGGTGGCCGCGGCCCACTCCGACCTCCCCGGGCCGCGCTACGTCCAGGGCCACCGCCTCCCTCTCTGGCAGGGGGTGGTGGGCTGGGTGGCCCGGGAGCGCCGGCCCCTGCGCCTGGACGACGTCCGCCAGGATCCCCGCTACGTTCCCGTGCATCCGGACATCCGCGCGGAGCTCGCCGTGCCCATCCTTTTTGGAAACGAGCTCCTTGGCGTTTTGGATGTGGAGAGCGTGGAGCTTGGGCGGTTCCGGCCCGAGGACGAGGAGTTCTTGGCGGCCGTGGCCGACCTTTTGGCCATGGCCATCGAGGGGTTGTGCGCCCGTGAGGCCCTGCGGGACCTCAGCCACCGCGATCCCCTCACCAACCTCTACAACCGCCGCTACCTCTTCGAGGTGCTGTCGCGGGAGATCCGGCGGGCCCAGCGCTACGGCCATCCCTTCGCCTTGGCCCTTCTTGATGTGGACAACTTCCGCCACGTGAACAACGCCTTTGGGCACCTCCGCGGCGACGAGGTGCTCAAAGGGATCGCCAAGCTCCTCCTGCAGAACCTGCGCGCCTGCGACTACGTTTTCCGTTACGGGGGCGACGAGTTTCTCCTTCTTCTTCCGGAGACGGACGAGGCCGGGGCGGAGGAGGCCGTGCGGCGGGTGCGCGGGAAGCTCCGGGCTTGGAGCCGCACGCTGGACCTCGGGGTGGTCCTCGATTTTTCCGCGGGGATCGCCGCCTACGATCCCCAAAAGGGTCGGCCTCCCGAGGAGCTCCTGCGGGAGGCCGACGCGCGCATGTACGCCGCCAAAAGGGCCCGCCTGGGCTAAAGGAGGGCGTGTTCTCCAGGGACGCGCGGGAAAAGCCGCGTCTCCGCGATGTGGGGAAACCCACACAGAAAACGCACCAGCCGCTCTACCCCGATCCCGAACCCCGCGGAAGGGCAAAGCCCGTCCTCGGCCAAGGCCAAAAGGGGCCGATAGGCCTCAAGCGAAAGGCCCTGCCGGAGGATGCGCGCCCTGATCCTCTCCCCTTGGTATTCACGTTCCCCGCCGGAGAGGCCCTCCCCGAAGCCCTCGGGATAGAGGAGGTCCATGTCCCGGAGGATGCCCGGCCGGTCCGGATCCTCCCGGTCGTAGAACTCCCGCTGGTCGATGGGGAAGTCCACGAGCCAGACGGGGGTTTTGCTTCGGCGGGAGAGCTCCGTCTCGAAGTTCTCGCCGAACTCGCGATGGGCCTCGTGCCAAGTGATGCGCGGGAAGGGCCGCGGGTAGTCGGGGAGCTCCCGCCCCCAGGCCGCTAGGGCCCTCCCGCATTCCCGCCGCACCTCCGAAAGGACGTGAAGGAGGAGGCGCTCGCCCAAATCCATCACGTCCTCCCGGGTGGCGTCACGCACCTCCAGATCGAGTTGCACGAACTCGAAAAGGTGGCGGCCGGTGTGCGCCCGCTCCCTGGGTTCCAGCCGCACGTTCGGGGAGAAGCAGAAGATCTTGGGATGCACGCGAACTGCCGCCTGCTTGTGGAAGATCATGCTGCGGGTGAGGTACCAGGTGTGGCCGTAGGCCGTGATCGTGGCCCACTCCGGCGTGGTGCGCAGAGGATCGGTGACCGGCGCGAGGATCACTGGGAGAAGCTCGACGAACCCTTCCTTCGCCAGGAACTCCCGGGACGCCCCAAGCACGACGCTCGTAACCTCCAAAGCCAAAGCCTCACGCTTCACGCTCCCCTCCTTTTTGGGGACCAAAAGAAAAGGCGCAAGAAAACCGCGGGACGCGAGGACGCTACGCGAAAGAAAATGAGGTTACGCCCCGGCCGGGGCGTTGGCCGGGCCAAGCGGACGAGACCGCCGCGTTAGGAGAAGTGGCACGAATTGCATGTACGACTTTTGCAGACCTCTGTCAAGGGTCAGTCGGCGAGCCGGGCGAGGAGGGTCTGGACCTCCGCGAGGGTGGGGAGGCTGGGGAGGACGCCCTTTTTCTGGGTGGCGAGGGCCGCGGCGGCCGCGGCGAAGCCCACGGCCTCGTAGAGCCCTCGGCCCTGCCCCAGCTTCACCGCCAGGGCCGCGCAGAAGGCCTCCCCCGCTCCGGCGGGATCCACCGCCGCCACGGGGACCGCGGGGAAATGGGTCACGCCCTCCGGCTCCACGAGGTAGGCCCCATCCTCCCCCGCCGTGACCACCAGGGCCCTCACCCCTTGGGCGAGCAGCCTCTTCCCTGCGCGCTCCAGCTCCTCGATGCTCCCCGACCAGCCCGTGAGGGTCCGGAACTCCTGGGCGTTGGGGATCAGGACGTCCACCCGCCCGAGGGGCAGGCCGGAGAGGTCCTGGGGCGGGGCGGGGTTGAGCACCACCGGGGGGCGCTCCCTGGGCAGGCGCTTCAAGGCGAAGGCCAGGGAGGCCAAGGGGATCTCCAATTGCACGAGCAAAACGTCGGCGGCGCTGAGGTGGGGGAGGATCTTTTGGATGTAGGCCTCGTCCACGAAGGCGTTGGCCCCGGGCGTGTACGCGCTTACGGCCTCTTGGCGGGGGTCCACGAGGAGGACGAACGCTCCCGTGTGGGTGGGGGCTTCCTCCACGAGGCTTATGTCCACGCCGTTCTCTTTGGCCACGCGCAGGAGTTCACGTCCGAACTCGTCGTTCCCCACCTTTCCGAACAGGGCGACCTCGGCGCCCAGGCGGGCCGCGGCCACGGCTTGGACCAGGCCTCGGCCACCGGGAACAAGGGAGAAACCGCGGCCCAGCGCGGTCTCCCCGGGCGGGGGCAGGCGCTCCACCTCCGCCACGAGGGTCATGTTGAGGCTGCCCAGAACCGCGACCCTCACAGCTCGACCGTCTCGTGCCAAGCGGGGATATGCACGGAGTAGCCGAGGCTGGCGAGGCGGGAGGCCAGGGCGCCCAGGGCGTGGGGCTCGCCGTGGACGAGGAACACCTGGCCGGGGTCAGCGTGGAGGGCCCAGTCCAAAAGGATTTCTTGATCGGCGTGGGCGGAGAGGCCCTCGATGCGCCACACCGCGGCCCGCACGGGCACCACGCTCCCCAGGATCTCCACCTCGAAGGCGCCGTCCAGGATGGCCCGGCCCAGGGTGCCCTCCGCTTGATACCCCACGAACACGATGGAGGACTCCGGCCGGGGCAAATT
This sequence comes from Candidatus Bipolaricaulota bacterium, assembly GCA_030550535.1. Lineage (GTDB taxonomy): Bacteria > Bipolaricaulota > Bipolaricaulia > Bipolaricaulales > Bipolaricaulaceae > DTER01. Next base: position 44,907 of record JAUQPF010000026.1, on the reverse strand, counting down.
GGCCTTAAGGTGGTAGAGGATGCGGCCGCCCGTGCACATGCCGGACCCCGCGATGATGATGACCCCGTTCTCCTCCGCGATCTTCTTGGAGGCGGCCTTGGTCAGGGTGTACTCCAACAGCTCAAAGTCAAAGGGGTCCTCCTTCTTGCGAAAGAGCTTGCGGGCCGGCTCAGGAAAGCGCTCGGTATAGCGCTCGAAGATCTTGGTGGCCTGGGTGGCCAAGGGCGAGTCCAGGAAGATCTTGGTGCGCGGGATCCTCCGCTCCTTCCACAGCCGAAAGAGGATGTACAGCACCTCCTGGGTGCGTTCGAGAGCAAACGAGGGGATGACCACGTTCCCCCCGCTCGCCAGGGTTTCCACGATCACCCGCCGCAGCTCCTCGATGGACTCCTCCACGGGAGGATGGAGCCGATCCCCGTAGGTGGACTCCAAGACCAGCACGTCCGCCTTCGGGGGGTAGGAGGGGTCCTCCACCAGGGGCTTCCCCCGGTTCCCCAGATCCCCCGAGAAGACGAGGGTCTTTCCCTCGGCCTGGATCTCCACGAAGGCCGCGCCCAGGATATGTCCGGCGTCGTGGAACCGGACCCTCACGCCCTTGCCCAGCTCCACCTCCTCGCCGTACTCCACGGTGACGGCCAGGCGGTCCAGGGACTCCAAGGCGTCCTCCACGGTGTAGAGGGCCCCGCCCTCCTCTTCCTCCTGGATGCGGGCGGCGTCCATGAGCATGACCTGGGCGATGTCCCGGGTGGGCACGGTGCAGATCCCCCGGCCCTGGAAGCCCTCGCGCACCAGGCGCGGCACCAACCCCAAATGGTCCAGGTGGCCGTGGGTGAGGATGAGCCAGTCCACCTCCGCGGGGTCAAAGGGGAAGGGCTCAGCGTTGCGGGCCTCAAGCTCCGGTAACCCCTGGAACATCCCACAGTCCACGAGGAGCTTCACGCCCTTGGTCGCCACGAAGAAGCAGGAGCCGGTGACCGTGCCCGCGGCGCCGGCGAAGGTGATCCTCATTTCCCCTCCCTTCGGCAGACGGGGCAGGCCGCGCCCTGGGCGTGGCTCAGGAACTCCGGGCGGAACTTCTCCAAGGCGGAGCGCACCGGCAGGGCCAGGGATTGCCCAAGGGGGCAAAGGGAGGCCTGGCGCATGACCTCCACGACCTCCTCCATGCGCGCCAAAGCGGCCTCATCCGCCTCCCCCCGGCGCACCCGCTCCCAAAGCCGCACCAAAAGATCCGTCCCCGCCCGGCAGGGCACGCACTGCCCGCAGGACTCGTGGCGGAAGAAGCGAAGGATGCTCCCCAGCATGTCCACGATGCACGTGGACTCGTCCATGACGAGGACGGCTCCCGAGCCGAGGACCGCGGCCCTTCCCGCCAGGGAGTCGAAGTCCAGGCGCACGTCGAGGTCCTGGGGGGTGAGGAAGGCGCCGGCCGCGCCGCCGATGAGCACGGCCTTCAAGGGTCGGCCATCCCGCGTTCCTCCGCCGAGCTCATAGATGAGCACCCGCAAGGGCGTCCCCATCTCCACCTCCACGAGCCCGGGGAAGCGCACGTGCCCAAGGATCGTGTACACCTTGGTGCCCGGGCAGGTGGGGGTGCCCAAGGAGCGGAACCAGGCGGCCCCGCGCAGGAGGATGTCGGGCACGCTGGCCAGGGTCTCCACGTTGTTCACCACCGTGGGTTTCCCCCACAGGCCGTGGGTCACGGGGTAGGGCGGGCGGATGCGCGGCCAGCCCCGCTTGCCCTCCAGGGACTCGATGAGGGCCGTCTCCTCCCCGCACACGTAGGCGCCCGCACCCGGCCGCACCTCGATCTCGAAGGAAAATCCGCTCTCCAGGATGTTTTCCCCCAAAAGCCCGTACGCGTGGGCTTGGGCGATGGCCCGCTCCAGGCGCCGGATGGAAAGGGCGTACTCGCCGCGCACGTAGATGATGCCCCGTTTTGCCCCCACGGCGTAGCCGGCGATGGCCATGGCCTCGAGGATCCGGTGGGGGTCGCCCTCGAGGATGAGCCGGTCCTTGAAGGTGCCGGGCTCGCCCTCGTCGGCGTTGCAGATCACGTACTTTTCGGGCCCAGGGGCCTGGCGCACCGCCGCCCACTTCACGCCGGTGGGGAAGCCCGCCCCGCCCCGGCCCCGCAGCCCCGCCCGCCGCACCTCCTCGATCACCTCCTCCGGCTTCATGGCGAAAAGGGCCTTGGCCAGGGCCTCGTAGCCGCCCTGGGCGATGTACTCCTCGATGTTCTCGGGGTCGATGACGCCCACGTTGCGCAGGACCACGCGGGTCTGGCGGCCGAGGATCTCGCCGGGCCGGGCCACCGGCGCCGCGGTGGGAAGCCGCAGGCGCGCCACCGGCCGCCCCTTGAGGAGGTGCACCTCCACGATCTCCTCCACATCCGCGGGCTGGACCCGGCCGTAGAAGACCCCATCGGGGTAGACCGCGAGGACCACCCCCTGCCCGGAGATCCCCAAGGTCCCGGTCTCCACGATCTGGACCTCCTCCCGAAGGCCGCAGCGGTCCAAGACTTGGCGCAGGGCCGCAAGGACCTCCTCCACGCCGGCCTGGCGGGCCTCCTCGTCCACGGCCACAAGCACATGCGTGCGCGCCGGCCTCATCCCTCCTCCTTCAGCCGGGCCAGGATCTCCCGGAGCTTCTGGGGCGTGAGGTTCCCGAACACCTCGTCGTCCACCATCATCACCGGGGCCACCCCGCAAGCGCCAAGGCAGCTCGTGAGCTCTAGGGTGAAAAGCCCATCGGGCGTGGTCTCGCCCACCCCGACCCCCAAAAGCCTTTGGAGCTCCTCCACCACGGACCAGGCCCCGAAAAGATGGCAGTTGGGGGAATCGCACACGCGGATCACGTGTTTCCCGCGGGGATGGAGGCTGAACATGGTGTAGAACGTGACGGCATCGCGCACGCGCGAGAGGGGGAGCCCCAAATACTCCGCGGCCAGGGCCAGGTCCTCGGGGGTGAGATAGTTCTGGGGATTGGCGCGCTGCAGCTCGTGGAGCAGGGCCAAAAGCACATCCGGCGAGCGCGGGAACCTCTGGAGGATGGCTTTCTTCTCCACGGTCACTCCTTTCGGCCGGGGCGCTTCACCACCGCCCCAAACGGGCAGGCCTCCAGGCACGCCCCGCAGCGGATGCAGAGGGCCTGAACGATGCGATAGGGCGGCTGGCGCGGGGTGCCCTGGGCCGCGCCCGTGGGGCAGGCCCGCCGGCAAAGGTCACAGGCCCGGCAGCGATCGGCCAAAATGTCGTAGTGAATGAGATCGGGACACACGCCCGCCGGGCAGGCCTTTTCGTGGATGTGGGCGAGGTACTCCTCCTGGAAGTGGCGCAGGGTGGAGAGGACGGGGTTGGGCGCGGTCTGCCCAAGCCCGCAGAGGGAGGCCTCCTTCACCAGCTTGGCCAGCCGTTCCAGCTCCGCGAGGTCCTCCTCCCTCCCCTCCCCCCGCGTGATCCTCTCGAGGATCCCGAGCATGAGGCGCGTGCCCACCCGGCAGGGCACGCACTTCCCGCAGGACTCGTCGGCGGTGAACTCCAAAAAGAACTTGGCCACGTTGACCATGCAGGAGGTGTCGTCCAAGACGATCACCCCGCCCGAGCCCATCATGGCCCCGTACTCTTTGAGGGACTCGTAGTCGATGGGGACGTCAAGGAGGCTCTCGGGGAGGCAGCCTCCGGAGGGGCCGCCGATCTGCACGGCCTTGAAGCGGCGTCCCTCGGGGACCCCGCCGCCCACCTCGAAGATGAGCTCCCGCAGGGTGATGCCCATGGGCACCTCCACAAGCCCGGTGTTCCGCACCTGCCCGGCCAGGGCGAACACCTTCGTGCCCTTGCTTGTGGCCGTGCCCATCTGGGCGAACCAATCCCCGCCGTTCAGGATGATGTGGCGGATGTTGGCGAAGGTCTCGACGTTGTTGATGAGGGTGGGTTTACCGAAGAGGCCGGAGGTGGCGGGGTAGGGGGGCCGGGGGCGGGGCTCGCCCCTCTTCCCCTCGATGGAGGCGATGAGGGCCGTTTCCTCCCCGCACACGAAGGCCCCCGCCCCGATCCGCAGCTCCACATCGAAGGAGAAATCGGTGTCGAAGATGCGGGCGCCCAAAAGCCCGTATTTGCGGGCCTGGGCGATGGCCACCTCCAGCCGTTTTATGGCCAGGGGGTACTCCGCGCGGACATAGATGTAGCCCTTTTCCGCGCCCACGGCGTAGGCGGCGATGGCCATGCCCTCAAGGACGCTGTGGGGATCGCCCTCAAGAACGGCCCGGTCCATGAAGGCGCCGGGGTCGCCCTCGTCGCCGTTGCAGATCACGTACTTGGGCCGGCCGGGGGCCTCCCGCACGGCCTGCCATTTCTTGCCGGTGGGGAAGCCCGCGCCGCCCCGGCCCCGCAGGCCCGCGCGCGTCACCTCCGCGATGACCTCCTCGGGGGTCATCCGGGTGAGGGCCTTGGCCAGGGCCTCGTAGCCGCCCACCGCGATGTACTCCTCGATCCGCTCCGGGTCGATCTGCCCGCAGTTGGCCAGGACGACCTTCTTTTGGCGGGCGAAGAAGGGGAGGGTGCGGGGCTCCGGCCCCGGCCCGCCCCAGAGGAGCCGGCGCACCACCCGCCCCTTCAAGAAGTGCTCCTCCGCGATCTCCCGCACGTCCTTGGGCTTCACCCGCACGTAGTAGGCGCCCTCGGGATACACAAGGAGGATGGGGCCAAGCTCGCAGGGGCCCATGCACCCCGTCTCCACGATCTGGACCTCCTCGGTGAGGCCAAGCTCGGTGACGGCCTCCACCAGGGCCCGCTTGACCTCCAAGGCCCCGGCGGACTGGCAGGCCGAGCCCGAACAAAGGAGCACCTGAAGCCGCCTCATTCCTCACCCCCAAGGTAGGCCCGGAGGCGCCGCAGGAGGGCCTCGGCGGCGAGGCGCGTGCGCGGGGAAAAGCCCTCGCCCAAGGAGAAGTCCCGGGCGGGCACGGTCACGAGCCAGGCCTCGGGCGCGCTTCCGAAGAGTCGGGCCGTCCAGGAGAGGAGCCCCTGAGGGGGCAGGGTGTGGGTGAGGGGCGGGGTGGGCCCGGGCTTCACCCGCTCCCAGCGCACGGGCCCGGCGCCGTGCCGGGCGTCCACGAAGATCACCAGATCCGCAGCCGCAAGCTGGGGGATGAGCTCGGGCGTGAGCTCCTGCGCCCCCAGGACCTTCACGCCCTCCCGCTCCTCCAGGTTCTGGGCGATCCACAAGCCCACGCCGTCATCCCGCCGCAGCGGATGGCCAAGACCAATGACGAGGATCATGCTCCGCGCGTCCTTTCCGCGAGGATTTCCCCCTCGGGTCCCACGAGCACCACGCGCAGGGGCATGCGGCCCACGGCGTGCACCGAGCAGGAAAGGCAGGGGTCGTAGGCGCGGATCCCCCCTTCCAGGCGGTTGAGGAGCCCCTCCGTGATCTCCCGGCCCGAAAGCCAGTGCTCCGCGATCTGGGCCACCGTGCGGTTCATGGCCAAGTTGTTGTGGCCGGTGGAGACGATGAGGTTCACGCGCCGGATCACGCCGGTCTCGTCCACCCCGTAGTGGTGGATGAGGGTGCCGCGGGGCGCCTCGTGCACCCCTACCCCCTCAAGCTCGTTGATCCCCGCCTCCGCCCGCACCCGCGTGGAGAGGATCTCCGGATCGGAGAGAAGCTCCCCGATCTTCTCCAGGGCCCCGAGGATCTCGATGAGGCGGGCGTAGTGGTAGTGGAAGGAGGCGGTGACGGCCTTTCCTGGGGCCAGGGCGCGGAAGCGGGAGAGGGCCTCGTCCGCAAGCTTTGTGCCAAAGCGCTCGCAGCAGTTGAGGCGGGCCAGGGGGCCCACCCGGTACATCCCTTCCGGGTACCCGTAGGGCTTGTAGTACGGGAACTTCAGGTAGGACCAGGGCTCCACGGCCTCGCCGATGTACTCAGGGTAGCGGGCGGGATCGAGGCCGTCGGCCACGATGCGCCGCTCCGCGTCCACGACGCGGAGGAAGCCGCCGTAGTGCTCCCAGGAGCCGTCAGGGGCCACCAGGGCCATGAACAGGCTTGGGAAGTTTCCGAAGTGCTCGATCTCCTCGGCCCAGGAACCCATACGGCTTTCGTAGTAGGCCAGGGCGTCCTGGGCGATGCGCATGGCCTCCGGGAGCTTGGCGGCGATGCGGTCCCGCCCCTCCTCGGTCAGGGGCTGGTTCACCCCGCCCGGCACAGCCCAGGCCGGATGGATCCGCTTCCCCCCGAGGATCTCGATGATCTCCTGCCCGAAGGCCCTGAGACGGATCCCATCCAGGGCGAGCTTCCGGTCGAAGGCGGCCACGCCCAGGATGTTCCGCACCTTGGGATCCGCGTCCCAGCCCAAAAGGAGGTCAGGGGAGGAGAGGTGGAAAAAGGAGAGGGCGTGGGACTGCACGATCTGCCCGAGGTTCATGAGGCGGCGCAGTTTCTCGGCGGGGCGCGGGATCCTTACGGCGAGGACGGCGTCCCCGGCCTTGGCCGAGCAGAGGAGGTGGGAGACCGGGCAGATCCCGCAGATGCGGGCGGTGAGGGCCGGCATCTCCCAGATCGTGCGGCCCACACAGAAGCGCTCAAAACCGCGGACCTCGGTCACGTGGAAGCGGGCCTCCCGCACGCGGCCGTCCTCCCCAAGGTGGACGGTGATGAGGCCGTGTCCCTCGATCCGGGTCACAGGGATGCGCAAGTGGCGCACGGCGCCTCCTTCAGCCGAACTTCAGGTCCGGCCCGGAGAGGGCGGGCTTCTGCCCCAAGAGCACGGGCCGGAGGAACTTCCAAATGCGGTCCGCCGAGGGCGGGCACCCCGGGAGGAAGTGGTCCACGGGCACCACCGCATGGAGAGGAAGGGCGTGGGGAAGGAGCTTGGGGACCTCGCCCTCCTCCAGGCCCGGCGGATCCTCCGTGCCGTAGACGGTGCGCAGGACCTCCTCGCGGGAGAGAGGGTTGCGCAAGCTCGAGACGTTTCCGGTGACGGCGCAGTCCCCAAAGGCCACGAGGACCTTGGCCTTTTTCCGGATCTCCAGGAGCATGTGGAGGTGCTCGCTGTTCCCCACGGCGCCCTCGACGAGCACCACGTCCACGTCCTCCGGGAACTCCTTGATGTCGGCGATGGGGGAAAACACGAGCTCGGCGCGCTCGGCGAACTCCAAAAGCCGCTCGTCCAGGTCCAAAAAGGACATGTGGCAACCGGAGCACCCCGAGAACCACACGGTAGCCACGCGCAACTTAGGCACGGGGCCTCCTTTCCTTGACCTCCGCGAGGATCTCCGGCTTTTTCCGCTGCTCGCTTGTGGCCTTGCCCTTCTCGAAGAGGGCGCCGGTGGGGCAGGCCTGCACGCATTTCCCACAGCCGGTACAGGTCTTGGATTTCCCCCAGGGCTCGCCTAGGTCGGCCTCCACCAGGGTGAAGATCCCTCGGCCGGAGAAGCCCCAGGTGGCCGCGCCCTCCACCTCCGCACAGGCCCGCACGCACCGGCCACAGAGAACACAGCGGTTGTGGTCGATCCCGTACTTGGCGTGGCTCAGATCCACGAAGAACGGGAGCCAGCGGTAGGGATAGCGCACGTGGTCCATGCCCAGCTCCGCCGCGAGGTCCTGAAGCTCGCAGTGCCCGTTGGAGACACAAAAGGCGCAGATGTGGTTGCGTTCAGCAAAGAGCATCTCGAGGATGGCCCGGCGCAGCTCCAAAAGGCGCGGGGAGTGGGCCACCACGTCCATCCCCTCCTGCACGGGGGTGGCGCAGGCCGGAACGAGCCTTCCCCCCCAGTTGCGCACCTCCACGAGGCACAACCGGCAAGCGCCCCGGGGCGAAAGCCCCTCCAGGTAGCAGAGGGTGGGGATGCGGATCCCCGCCCTTTTCGCGGCCTGAAGGACCGTTTCCCCCTCCTCCGCCTGGATCCTTATCCCGTCGATGGTGAGGGCGATCACGTCGGCACCTCCCGGAGTTCCACGAGGTGGTCTTCAAGGACGCGGCCGTTGACCACGTGCTCGGCCACGATGCGCCGGGCCGTGGCCTCGTCCACCTCCCCGTAGATCGTGATGCGGCCGGGCTCGTGCACCTCCACGAGGGGCTCTTTCGCGGCGAGCCCTTTCTCGCCGGTTTGGGTCACGAGGACATCGCGGAGGTTGCGCTGGGCCACCTCGTCCAGGATGGCCCGGAGCACTTGGCGGGCGCCAGCGGCGATGCCCGAGGTGCCCATGCCCACCACGATCTTCACCCGGGCCTGGCCCGTGCGCAGGCGCATCTCCGCCTCCGCCCGCTCCCGAATCTTCCGGAGCTCCTCCAGCTTCATCCCTCCTCCTTCCACCCCAGGGCGGCTAAAGCCTCGCGCATTTCCCGCTCTAAAAAAGAAAGAACCTCAGGATCCCCAAGCGGCACCGATCCCAAGGCTTTTTTCAACTCCCAGGTATCCAGCGACCACGTGTACCGATGATCCCGAAAGACCAGGCGGAATTCAACAGGGCTTGTGGCCAAAAGGGGAAGAAGTGTGGCGGGAAGGTCGCCGAGGGGCGGCCGGTCCGGGTGGCCCCAGGGGATGCGCGCTTCCACGGCGGTGCCCTTCCCCGGAGCGGATTGGATGGAAAAAGAGCCGCCGAGTTCCTCCGCCGTCTGGCGCAGGAAGGCCAGGCCTAATCCGATCCGCCGGCCTGGCTTCGTGGTGAAAAAGGGATCGCCCGCCCGCCGCAGGGCCTCCTCGTCCATCCCCGCACCGTCGTCCTCCACCCGGATCACCAAAGAATCGCCCTCCCGGGCCAGCTCCACCCGCACGAGGCTGGCCCCCGCCCGCAGGGCGTTCTCGATGAGGTCCGCCAGGTGAAAGGCGAGGTCCTCCACCATCAGGGGATCCCGCGCACGACCTGCCGGGCTTCCTTAGGGTCGAGCTTTCCGTAGACCTCCTCGTCGATCATCATCACCGGGGCCAGGCCGCAGCAGCCCAAACACCGCGCGGCCTCCAGCGTGAACTTTCCGTCGGCCGTGGTCCCCCCAAGCTCGACCTTCAGTTCCTCGCTCAGGGCGGAAAGCACGCGTTCCGCGCCCCGCACGTGACAGGCCGTGCCCAGGCACACCCGGATCGTGTGCCGTCCCGCCGGCTTGGTGCGGAAGAAGTGGTAGAAGGTCACGACCCCGCGCACCTGGGAAGGCGGGACCTCCAGCATTTCGGCCACTACAGCCTGGGCCTCCTTGGGGAGGTACCCCAGGGCGCTTTGCACCCGATGCAGGGCCTGGATGAGCTCCGTGGGTTTGCCCGCATAGGGGCGCACGAGCTCCCGCACCTTTTCGGCGATCTCGTTCACCTTCCCTCCTTCCATTCCGGGCCTGGGCGGATTTCCCGACCGCCGCGCCCGGCCACCGCCCGTTCCAACTCCGCAAAGGTCGGGCTTTCCGCGTACAGCTCCGTCCAAGCCCGGCCGATCTCCTCGGGGTAGTGGGCGTCTGAGGACCGCAGGATACGGCGCTCCCGGAGCTCCGGCCAGCGGGAGAGAGCCTCCCCAAGCCGGGCCCAGGGGGAGATCTCCACCGCCGGCCACTCCCCGGGGGGAAGAAGCCCCAGGACTCCGAGGAGCCCCCCAGGCACGCGCTCCACGTGGGCCGGGATCACCAGTCCTCCGCGGGCCCGCACCCGTCCCACCACCTCCTCCAGAGGAAGGGGCACCGGAGAGAGGAGGAGCTTGGGGATGGTCCGCACGATCTCATCCTCCTCGTCCACCACGAGCTGGTCGCCAAAAAGCTCGGGATCGTTGGGCACAGGGGGAAGAAGTTCGTAGAGCTCCTCCTGGAGGGCGAGACAGGGCTCCTCCTCGGGGAAGAGGGCGAGGATCTCCACCTCTTCAGCGGTCTGGATCTCCATGCCCATGAGGATCTCCGGGGTTTGGGCCAGCCGGCGCGCGTATTTTCCGTTCTCGCCGGCATTGTGGTCGCAGATGGCGATGAGATCAAGGCCGGCGCGGCGGGCCTCGGCCACGATCCTTCGCGGGGACATGGCCAACGATGCGCACGGCGAGAGCACAGAATGGATGTGAAGGTCCGCCCGGTACCACCTCATGGAAGGAGGAGCCGATGGAGCCTCCCCGCGGTGTCGAAGGCGTCGGAAGGGGAAAGAAGGAGGTTCACGCCCTCTTCTTCCGCGCGGCGGAGGGCCTCGGGGCCCGGCCGAAGCCCCCGGGCGAACACCACGCCCGCCACCCCCCGCAGCTTGGCCACGGCCACCACGTTGAGGTGCCGCTGGTGCGTGATCCAAAGGTCCCCGGCCTCCGCGTGGGCGAGAACATCGGAGAGGAGGTCGGAGACGTAGCCTCCCCGGACCTCGGCCTCCGGGTCGGCGGTCACCAGGAACTCAAGGCCCAGCCTCTCCGCCACCTCTTTGAGCCTCATCCCTCCTCCTCCAAAACGTGGCGCGGATCACCGTGCCCTCCCCAAGACGCGAGCGGATCTCCAGGCGGTCGGAATTGGCCTCCATGTTGGGAATGCCCATCCCTGAGCCGAACCCGAGCTCCCGCGCCCAATCCGGGGCCGTGGAGTAGCCCGGCTGGCGCGCGAGCTCCACATCGGGAATGCCCGGGCCCTGGTCGGAGAAGATGAGCTCCACCCGATCGTCGTACACAAGGAGGATGATGCGCCCGCCGGGGGTGTAGAGGACGATGTTCATCTCGCCCTCGAAGCACACGATGCCGGCGCGGCGCACCACCTCCGGCTCCACCCCCAGCCTGCGCAGGACCCGCTGGACCTCCGTGGAGACCTGTCCGGCGCGCTCCAGATCCAATCCGACCACGGGGAAGATCTCCCTATGGCGGAGGGGAGCTGGGCTGGTCATGTTCGTAGGGCAGGGGCTTGCGCTTGGCTCCAGGGAGACCGTGGGTGTAGAGGACGCCGCAGGCCTCGTACATGGTACGGGGGGTGGCCAGGAGGGGGATGCCCGCGGCGGCCGCGTAGTCCACGGTGGATTTAGCCGGGAGCTTTCCGCGCACGAACAGGACCCCCGCCAGGTTCATGACCTCCGCCACCCGCACCACCTGGGCCGTGACCGTGCCGGTGATGAGAAGGACCCCCTCCTCCCGCACCATGGCCAGGACGTCCGAGAGGAGGTCGGCGGCGAAGGCCGCGCTCACCTCACGGTCCGCGAGCTCCTCCCCCGTCAGAAACCCCGCCCCCACAAGCTCCGCCACTTCCCGCAGTTTCATCCTAGGCTCCGAACTTCCCGCCGAAGTCGCAGTACCCGAGAAGCTGGGGGAGGAGGCGCCCGGAGAACCGGCCCAGCCCCCCTTCGCCGGCGGCGCGCTCCCCAAACGTGCGGGTCCGGTCGGGGCGAACGGCCGGCCCAAAGAACAGGGCCGGCACGGGATCGGCCGTGTGCTCCCGCACCGCCGGCGGCGTGGTGTGGTCCCCGGAGACGCAGAGGTGCAACTCCTGGGGAAGGCGCAAAAGGAGCTCCCCGAAGAACTCGCGGTCCACCCGTTCGATGAACGCCTTTTTCCCCTCGGCGTCGCCGTCGTGGCCGGCGTTGTCCGTGCCCTTGATGTGCACGAACACGAGGTCGAAGGCCTGCAGGGCCTCGAGGGCCGCGCGGGCCTTGGCCCGGAGGTCCGTCTTGAGGTCGCCCGTGGCTCCCGCCACGGGGAGGACCTCCATCCCCGCGAGCTTGGCCACCCCCTTGTAGAGGGCACCCCCGGCGATGCAGGCCGCGCGGATCCCGTAGGTCTCGGTCACCGGGACAAGCCGGGGCATGATCGCCGCGCCCCGAAGGAGCAGGGCGTTCCCCGGGAGCTTCCCCTCGCTTGCGCGTTTTTTGTTCACGGGGTGGTCGCGCAAGGCCTCATAGGCCCGGCGGGTGAAGGCGTTGAGGATCTGGGCGGTGCGGCGGGCCGCGGGGGTCTCCTCCAGGGGCCGGGCCTCGGCCACCGGGACCCCCACCTCGTGGGGATCGGTGTCGGACACGGCGGCGGAGAGGCCCTCCCCTCGCAGGACCAACGCCCCCCGGTGCTCCGTGGAGGCCCGAAAGAGAAACTCCACCCCGAAGTCCCGGAGGGACACGGCGTTCACCGCCTCCTCCAGGAGCTTCCCCTCCTCCAGGCGGCCGGCCCGGCGGTCCACCACGACGAGCTTCCCCTCCCGCTCCTCCACGGTGGCGAAGTTCGCGCGGAAGCAGATGTCGCCGCCGCGCACGTCCATCCCGATCCCCAGGACCTCGAACGCCCCGCGTCCGGTGTAGACCTGAAGCGGGTCATACCCGAAGATGGAAAGGTGGGCGGTGTCCGAGCCGGGACGGACCCCCGGGGCGATGGGGTCCATGAGGCCCAGGGCCCCAGCGGCCGCAAGCTCGTCCAAGTTGGGATGGGCCGCGCGCTCCAAGCACGTGGCGCCCCCAAAGTCCGTGGGCCGGCCGCCCAGCCCGTCCAGGATCACCAAAAGCGCGCGCATGGCTCACTTCCCCTGGATCTCCAAAAGCAGGTTCGCGGCCTTCACCTGGCAGTAGCTGTTCATGAGAGGATAGGGCTCGATGGGGGCCGTGAGGATCTCCTGCAGCACCGCGCGGGCCTCGGCCCAAAGCTCCTTGGGGAGGAGATAGTACTGCACATAGAACAGCCGGTTCTCCAGGTAGTCGCCGTGCTTTTCCATGGCCTCAAGGAGGAGCTCCCGCGCCCGCTCGTAGTCCTTGCTGAAGGGGTGTTTGGCGAAGTACCCGGCGTAGGCGCGGAGGGGCCCGCCCGCAAGGTAGTAGGGATCAAGCTCCAGGCAGCGGCTCATGAGGGCGTTGAGCTTTTTGTCGTCGCCGCGCAGGGCCGCCGCGAGGATGCCCAAGGCCCCGCCCAGCTCCACCTTGCGCGCCCAGTTCGCGTAGGTCCAATACAGGGCCTCCACATCGGTGCTCGTCTTCACCGCCTCCACAAAGCCCCGTTCCCGCTCCACCGCCACGAACTCCGGGTGCACGCGGAGCGACCGCTCCCCATAGGCCTGCCCCTTCTCGTGGAACTCCTGCTTTTCCCGCTCAGGAAGGAAGATGTCGGCCAGGGTGTAGTAGGCCCGAGCCAGCATGTTGAGGATGTGGGTGTTCTGAGGATCCAGGTTGAGGGCGCGCGTATAAAGATCGATGGCGCTCTCGAGCTTGGCCCGCAGGTCCGCGGCCACCGCGGGGCCATACGCCGAAAGCCAGACCTCCTGAAAGAGGGCATCCGCCTGGCTCACGAGTTCCGTCGCCTGTCCCAAACCCAGCGTCACCGCCAACGCCAAGGCTGCGCACAATCCCAAGCACTTCTTCATGCGTTCACCTCCGGAGCGGAGGAACTATAGCCGTTTGGGATTGCTTGGGCCAGTGTGGACCGGGCTCGGTGGGCATGCTATAGTTCCTCCTGCCGTTGAAAAGGAGGTGTTATGGCGCTCAAAGTGGATCGGGATTTGTGCACGGGCTGTGGGCTCTGCGCTCAGATCTGCCCGGAAGTCTTCGAGATCGGCGATGACGGCTACTCCCACGTGATCTCCGGGGCCGATCCCAGCCTTCCCTGCGTGGACGAGGCCATCGACCAGTGCCCCGTGGGCGCGATCAGCCGCTAGAGCGCGGGCTTTGCCCGCAGTTTTTGCGCGGCCGGACAGTCCTCAGGGCTGTCCGTTTTTTCTAAATGGCGGGAAAACACGCGCCTTTCCTCCTCCTTTTGGGCGTGGGGATCCTCGCCCTCTCCTGGGCTGCGCCCCTCATCCGCTTCACCCAAGGGCCGGCGGTGACGGTGGCCGCTTGGCGCCTCCTTTTGGCCGGGGCCTTATTGAGCCTCCCTGGAGCTCGGGCCTGGCGCGCCATGCCCCTCCGCTTTTCCTTGGCCGCCGGGGCCTTCCTCTCCGCCCACTTCGCCTTTTGGATCGAATCCCTTCGCCTCACCTCCGTGGCGAGCTCCGTGGCCCTGGTCTGCACGAACCCCCTCTTCGTGGGCCTCTTCTCCTGGGCCTTGGGGGAGAGGCCAGGCCGGACCCTCTGGGTCGGGATCCTTCTTTCCGTCCTGGGGAGCTTCCTCATCGCCTGGGGGGATTACGCCTTGGGCGGGCCGGCCCTTTGGGGCGACCTCCTCGCCCTGCTTGGGGCCATGGCCGCCTCCGCCTACCTCCTGGTGGGGCGGCGGGCCCGCGGCCAGGTTCCGCTTCTTGCCTACGCTTCCTTGGCGTATATGGTGGCCGGGCTTCTCCTCCTTGGGGCGACGGGCGCTTGGGGGCGTCCCCTTCCGCCGGGGGCGGACTGGCCTTGGCTGGTGCTCCTTGCCCTGATCCCCCAGGCCGTGGGGCACACCACGGTGAACTGGGCCCTGCGGCGTCTTCCCCCTTCCGCGGTGGCCGTGGCCATTCTAGGGGAGCCTGTGGGAGCCACCCTGTGGGCCTTCCTCCTCTTCGGAGAAGGGGTCGGCCTTACGCAGGGCCTAGGGATCCTGTTCGTGTTGGGCGGGATCTTCTGGACCCTGCAGGCTGTGCGGCTCTAGGCTAACCTTTTGGGCCATGGACGAGGTGCGTGCGCGCGGTTGGGAGAAGATCCGCTGGGTACGGGACCACATGCCGGTCCTCGCCCTTCTAGAGGAGCGGTATGCCCCCCAAAAGCCCCTTTCCGGGATGCGGGTGGCCATGGCCATCCATCTTGAGGCCAAGACCGCCCGCCTCGCTCTGGCCCTGAAAGCCTTGGGCGCGGAGCTCGCCGTCACCAGCTCCAACCCCCTCTCCGCCAAGGACGACGTGGCCCAGGCCCTGGCGGAGGTGATGCCCGTCTACGCCCGGGGCGAGGCCACGGAGGAGGAGTACCAGGAGTTCCTGCGGCGCGTGCTCTCCATCCGTCCCCAGCTCGTTTTGGACGACGGGGGTGACCTCACCCTCCTCCTTCACGGCGAGGCCTGGGAGCTCGGCCGGGAGACCCTGGGCGTGTGCGAGGAGACCACGACCGGGGTCATCCGTCTCCGGCAGCTGGAGCGCGAGGGGAGGTTGCGGTTCCCGGCGGTGGCGGTGAACGACGCCCAGATGAAATCGCTCTTCGACAACCGCTACGGCACGGGGCAGTCGGTTTGGGATGCGATCATGCGGGCCACCAACCTCCTTGTGGCCGGGAAGACCGTGCTCGTCGTGGGCTACGGCTGGTGCGGGAAGGGCATTGCCCAGCGGGCGCGGGGCCTGGGGGCCGAGGTGATCGTGGCCGAGGTGGACCCGGTGAAGGCCGCGGAGGCCCTGATGGAGGGCTTTCGGGTCATGCCCGTGCGGGAGGCCCTGCCGCAAGCGGACTTTGTGATCACCGCCACGGGCTGTATCTCCGCCGTGACCTATGAGGACCTCCTTTCCGCCAAGGACGGCTGTATTCTTGCCAACGCCGGCCACTTCGACGTGGAGATCGAGGTGAAGGAGCTCTACGCTCGCGCCCAGGTGCGCCGCGTGCGGGAGCACGTGGAGGAGGCCCTCCTTCCCAACGGAAAGCGCCTGTACCTCCTGGCGAAAGGGCGCTTGGTGAACCTCGTGGCCGGGGATGGTCACCCCGCGGAGATCATGGATCTTTCCTTCTCCCTGCAGCTTCGGTCCTTGGTGTGGCTGGCCCGGGAGGGCAAGGGTTTGCGGCCCCAGGTCTATCCGGTGCCGCGGGAGGTGGACCACGAGGTGGCCCGGCTCTTTCTGCAGAGCCGGGGAGTGCGCCTCGATGAGCTCACCCCGGCCCAGCGGGCTTACCTCGGTCTGAGCTGAGCTCCCCAGGGAACGGCGGCCGGAGCTTCTCCAGGATGAGGTACACCGCGATCCCAAAGGCCACGGCCACGTTGAGCGACTCCTTCTCCCCGTATTGAGGCACCTCCACCACCAGGTCGGCCTCGGCCAAGACGGCGTCGTCCACGCCGGTGACCTCGTTTCCCACCACCAGGGCCAAGGGGAAATGTTGGGGCTGGATGAGCTGGATGGGCACGCTATTTTCCGTGATCTCAAGCGCGGCCACCGTCCAGCCCCTGCTTTTTAGGTCACGCACGGCCGCGAGGGTTTCGGGCACATGGCGCCAGGGGATCATGGTCGTGGCCCCCAGGGCCGTCTTCTCCACCTCCTTGTGGGGAGGACAGGCGGTGATGCCGCAGAGGACCACCTCCGCAAGATGGGCACAGGCGGCGGTGCGGAAGATGGAGCCTACATTATAGGCGCTGCGCAGGTTGTCCAAGACCACCGCAAGGGGGAAGCGCTCAGCCGGGCGATAGCCCCGCCACCGCTCCCTTTTCTCCTCGTTGGTGAGCTTCCTCATCGCGGGGGTATGGGGACGAGGATGTATCCGGACGTGCGGTCGCCGAAACGGCGGTAGCCTCGGGGGCCCCAGTACCAAAGGTGTAGGGCGATGTAGGCACAAAAGAGGGCGTCAAGGAGGTCCTCCAGGCGTTTCAGGGCCTGGCCTCGTAGGCCTTGGGGTTCGGCCCGATCCAGGATCTTCTCCGCGTGGAGGGCGGGCGTGGCCGCGCTCAGCCCCCGAAGAAGATCGCGGAAGCGGGCGAGCTCCGCCCAGCGCTCCGCATAGGTGCGGCCCGGCCGGGCCTTGTACTGGAGGATCCGAGAAAGCCCAAAAAGCTCCACCGCCGCGGGATGGGGAAAGACCTCCACCACCTGGCGCACCTCCGTTCGGGCCCCCACCTCGGGATCGTGACGGAACCCAAGGCCTTCCAAGAGCTTGACAAGCTCTTCCCCCCGCACCTTGGGGCCCAGGCGGCGACGGTTTGCCGGATAGGCCTGGGCCCGGGCCTTGCGGTAAAACCGGGAGAGTTCGCGATCGCACGGACGCGTTCCTTCTTCGTTGGGGACGAGAAGCGGCGCGTCCACGGCGATCAGGGCCGGCTCGTCCCCCACGTTTTCGGCCACGAACGCTGCGATCTCCGTGTTTTGGCCCAAACGATCGTGCCAGGCCGTGAGGACCCCCGCCCCGTTTTCCCAGCGGAGGAGAACGGCCGCAGAGGGGTTGGCCTCGGACCAGGCTAGGTCAATCCCCAAAAACTTCACAAGGGCTTGGGCTCGGCGGGCAAGAGCGAAACTTTATAAGTTCCGGAGCCGGAGCGGTACACGATGCGCAGGAAAAAGCCGCAGCGCTCCCCGGTGAAGCACTCCGTCATCCCATTGGGGATGGTCACGCACTCCAAGCCCTGGGCGCAGGGCGCCTCGATGGTGGTGGGACCGGCGACGTTGAGGCACACGGCGAGGTCCGTCCCGCAGGGATCATGGACGAGGTACAGGTCCACCACGAGGTTCCCTTCCGGCTCGAAGTACACGACCACCGCTTCCCCTTTGGCCGCGGAGAAGCGGTACCAGTCCTGCCAATCCCCTTCGGTCATGCGACCGCGGTAATGGCCGAGGGCTAGGGTGGCGGCATCCCCCGGCCCCATGGTCTCCGGAAGCTCGGCCCGCGGGACTGCGTTCAAATCCAATCCTTCGGGGAGGCATTCCCCAGGAGGAAGACCGGGCCGGCAGACCCAAAGGGGACCCGCGGCGCAGCGCACCTCGGGAGGAGGAGGGGGAGGTGGGGGCGGAGGGGGAGGGGGCGGCGGAGGGGGCACCGGGATCTCCGGTGGGGGCGGAGGGGTCACGGGGGTGGGCTCGGGGGCCCAAAGCCGCGCGGATCTCCCGTCAAACCTCAACCAGGGGGCGCACAAAACGAACCGCCGCACCAGGACCCAAAGCTCTCCACCCCAAAGGCGCAGGGGGAGCTCGCCGCGCACCCGGTACGCGCCGGGGCCCGCCTCCGGGGTCACGTTTTCCAAGGTCACAAACCGCCACTGCCAGCTTTCCAAAGGCGAGGAGCGCCAGAACACCTGGACCACCACATCCCGGCCGATCTCGCAGCCTTGGCAGGGATCGGTGGCGATCCCCTCGAGAATTAACGTCCATTGTCCCGGGGTGACCCCGGTGAAATGCCAAGTGGCCGTGGCGTAGTAGCGGGGGTCCGCAAGGCGACAAAAGGCGTCTTCCGTTTCGCCGGTGCAGGTGAAGCTCTGTGGGAAAAGTTCAACCGCGAGGACCTCCACGCCCAAGAGCAGCAACACCCCCAAAACTTTCATGGCGCCCCCTTCGTGCCATTCTAAGGTCTTGGGGTGCGGCTGGCCAAATCGCGACCCAACGCCTCCCAAAGGCTGGAATAGTCCGCGCGCGGATTCCAAAACAAATACCCGTCAGCCCCCGTTTCTTGAGCCGCACGAATCTGGGCCAGGATGTAGGTGGGCAAATCCATGCCCTCGGGAATGGCCATGGCGAAGGCCTGAAGATAGGGACGGAGGGGCACGTTCACCCGCGCCTTCCCCTGGAGCATGGTGCGCTTCACCGTCCCGTAGGGATCAGCCTTGAGCTCCGCTTCCACAAAATGGGAGGGGTAGAGCATGGGGGAGACCACGTCCACGTGCTGGGCCATGCTCTCCAGGTGCTGGCCAATGGGGTCGATCTTTTGAGCGTTCCAGGGCCACATCACCCGGCCGTAGACGTCCACGGAGATGGGGAGGGAAAGGGTCTGTCGGGCCTGGACCAGAAAGGCCTCCACGGCGGCGCAGCGGGCCGAGTAATCCGGGCCGATGGGACCATCGTCAGCAAAGCGGATGTAGTCGAATTGGATCTCGTCCACACCGCTTGCCGCCACCTCCTGGGCCAGGGCGAGGTTGTAGCTGACGGCTTGGGCGGAGGTGGGTGGAACCCAAGGCCCCGCCTCCCCAAGGTGCTTGGCCAAGTGGGGATCGTAGAACACCACCTGCCGGGCGATCACGTAAAAACCGCGCCGGTGCAGCTCCTCCACGAGCTTGGGCAGGTCCAAAAGGGGGCGCACGGCCCCTATTGCCCGGGCCAAGGGCATCTGGGAGGCATAGCACACATCCCCATCGTTGTTCTTGACGTCGATCACCACGGTGTTGAGGCCGAATTTCAGGGACTGGGAAAGCACGCTCTCGAGGAGGGAGGGGTTGGAGGCGGCGTAGGCCGTGAGGTACACGCCCCGCCGATCGTGGAAGGAGGGGCGGGGCGAGGCCGAAGGCGCGGGCGCAGGAGAGGGGTTTGGGGCACGCGTCACGTCCAGGGAGGGGCTGGGGGCCTGGGCGGAGAAAACCGTGGCCAAAAGCGCACCGATCGCCAGGGTTAAAACGATCAGCAACGCGGATTTCATGGTCTTGAAGGTAAGCCCGCTCGCCAAAAGGGTTAAGGACGTGGGTCTCGGGGGGCCTATCCTCTCTGTCCGTGAGGTTCCTCACGCGGCTTGTGGGTTTGGGAATGGGCGCGTAGGATCGGCCCATGGCCGTTCGGTTCCGCGCTCAAGGTCGGGAATTCCACGCAGTCGCCTTCCTGTTTGATAAGGACGGGACGCTCATCACCTTCGACCACTGGTTTCGGGTGATGGAGGAGCGGGCGCGCCGCCTTTCCCAAAGGCTTGGGCTTTCGGCCCGCGAGGCCGCGGCCTTGGCGGACTTCTTGGGCGTGGACCGCGGTCGGCTCGGACATTGGGGGATCATCCCCCTGCCCCGGCCGGAGGCGGAGGCGGCCACCGCTCAGTTCCTGGCCCAGCGTTTTGGGCTCGCCCTTCCCGAGGCGGGAAAGCTCGTGCAGGAGGTCTTCGCCGAGGTGGATGCGGGTTTTCCCTTCGACCGCCATCTCCGGCCTGTGCCGGGCGCCGAGGAGCTCCTCAAGGGCATCAAGCGGGCCGGGGGCAAGGTGGCCGTGGTCACCCACGACATCGCTTCCGCCGCCCAAAACCACTTGCGGGCCCTGGGCTGGGAGGAGCTCGTGGACGCCGTGGTGGGTCTGGACGTGTGCCCGGTGAAAAAGCCCGCCCCGGATCCTGTTCTGTGCGCGTGCCGGTCCTTGGGGCATAGGCCCCAAGAGGCGGTGATCGTGGGGGACATGCCCTGGGACCTTCAGGCTGGCCGGGCGGCGGGCTGCCAGGGCACGGTGGGCGTCCTCACCGGCTTGGGGACAGCAGAGGAGCTTTCCCCCTGGGCCGATGTGCTTTTAGGAAGCCTGAGGGAGGGGTATATTGCCGAATAAAAATGGGCCCGCCTGGAGTCGAACCAGGGACCTCACGCTTATCAGGCGTGCGCTCTAACCACCTGAGCTACGGACCCAAGCTCCCCGGGGAGGACTCGAACCTCCGACCCGCCGGTTAACAGCCGGCCGCTCTGCCAACTGAGCTACCGGGGAACGCGTTTAATCCTACCGAGGAAACAAGACCCCCGTCAACCGCCGGGCTCCACCACCACGAGCTCCAGGGAGTCCCAAGCGGCGAGGGCCGCGGAGCGGAACGCTCCCACCACTTCCAACCGTACCCCGCCTGGGGGCAACGCCCTCGTCTCCTCCGGACCCAGGGTCAGGCGGAAGCCCTCCCGACTGGGCACGACCTCCCCGGCCCCAAGGAGCTGGCCCTCCGGCCCCAAAAGGAGGTACTTCACGAACAGGACGTCCTCTGGGGAAGCGTGCTCTTCACCAAGACCCACTTCCACAGAGAAATCCGCGGCTTTGCCCTTCACCAACACCGAAGGGCCATGCAGCTTGGCCCAGGGAATACGCGGTCCGGTATAAACCTTCCAGGAGATGGGGTCGACCCAATGCTCCTCCCAGCGGCGCAGGACGAGGATCTTTTCCACGGGTTTCACGAGGTCCACGAAATAGGGGCCGTTGCCCACCCAAAAGTGCCCCTTCGCCTCGACCCAGCGGGCCAAGGCCCCGTAGCGCTCGCGCACCTCCGCTTCCGGCACGAACGCCGAGAGGAAACGTGGATAGGGGAGGAAGGCCTCCGCCGCGCACCTTGCGAGGAGCTCCTTGAGGACCTCGAGGCTGGGTCCCGCCACGAGGCTTGCCCACTCCGCTTTCAGGGCCTTAGCCTTGGCGTTGGACATGGCCAGCCTTCCTTGGGCCTCGGCCCGCAGGAGCAGGGCCACCACCGGCCACGGCCCAGGCCCGTACTCGTAGGCGGGATGAAAGAGTTTCGCTGCTTCCGCCGCGATCCATTCCGCATCCAGGGCGAGGAAATCCGTGTACACCTCCACCACGAGGGGATCCCAGTTGCGCACGAGGAGGCCGCGGAAGTGCTGGCGCAGGGTCTCCGCGGCGGGCACGGAGCTTTCGTCGTAAACCGGGCTTTGGGGATGGGCCCGGTCAAAGAGGAGAACAAAACGCAGGAGGAAATCTCCGGGGGTCAGGGGGCTTCCGCCGTGCCAAACCTTCTTCCATAGGTCCTGTCGATAGTGCAGGACCACCCGGGCTTGGGCGGAAAGCCCCTGGGGGAAGAGCTCGCCCACGGTTTGGAAGCGCTCCTCCACCGGATCCCAAGCGAGCCAGGCTTCCGCGGGCACCGGGATTTCCCCAGCGAAGTCTAAAAAAAGCCAGGAAGAGGTGGCCTGGACGGGCCGACCCTCCTTCACCGTGACCTCCGCCCGCTCCACGTCCACCGGAACGTGCAGGCCGTTGTAGGGGGCGGGAAGGAAGGGGGGATCCATCGTGGCGCGGATCACGGTCTGGTCGTAAGCGGTGAAGGAACCGGCCACGGGATTCAAGGGGGCGGCAAGGAGGCTGGGTAGGGCCAGGCGCACCGTCTCCTTAGAGGAGCGCAAGGTGCGGGCCCAAACACCCGTGCTGAGCCCCGCCGCTAGATCCACAGCCAACTCCACGTCCAGGCTCTTGGGATAGCAGGCCAGCCGCACCGCTAGCCAAATCTGGGAGGAATCGCGCATGGCCTCCTCCAGGGCTGCCACCAGGAGGGCCTCGCGTTCCCCCCAAGTCGTGTAGGCCCGCTGAGCTAAGAGCGCGGCAAGCTCTGCCAGCTTGGGGGAGGGGCGCAGGTCCCGCCAGGGCGGATAGGGGAACACCGGGGTGTAGTTCAGGGCAAAGACGCCGGCCTCGTCGCGCTCGATGACGCTCACCACGAGGCTATTGGTGTACGCATGCCAAAGTCCCTCCTCAGGGTCCGCGGAGAGGATGCGCAGGGCTTCGCTATAGCCCGCATAAATACGCCGCACAGGGAAGCCCATTTGTTCCAAAAAAGCAGCGACGTAATCGCCCACGGGGCGGCGGGCATCCGTACGGATGAGCACCCGAAGCTCCACAGGCTCCCCTTGGAAATGCCACAGGCCCTCGCGTAGTTCTGCGCCCAGCTCCTCCATAACCTGGGCCAAAACCGCTTGCGCTCGGGCAGGGTCCCAGGCGTAGCGGTGCTCTAAGGGGCGGGTGTGTTCCGCCAGGCGCGCGTGGTCCAAGAACACCGGCCGAAGCGGCAGAACCTGGGGTAGGCCCGCTCCTCCCAGGAACTCCTGCACGATGTGTTCGCGATTGATGAGCCAGTTGAGGGCCTCGCGGGCCGCAGGGATGGCGAAAGGGTTTAATTTCCCGTCGCGTAGGATCGGCCCCGCCGGGTTCAGGCTCAAGAACCAAACGGCAGTATAGGCCGGAAGACAAGAGAGCTCGGAGCGCACCCGGCGGAGGAGCTCAGGATCGGTGACGCCGGCGCCGTAGAGGTCCACGGCCCCGGTGCGGATCATGTCCACGGCCTTGGCCGCGGAGGGCTCCTCCACGATCACCACGGTCTCCACCCCGAAAGCCACCCAGGAGAAAAAGAGGAAAAGAAGCCCAAGCAGGGCCCTGCGCATGGGTTTCACCCTCCCACGTAGACGTAGACCACGCGGTCCTTTGGCCCGTCGAACTCGTAGAAGTAGATGCGCTGGTCCTCGCCGAGGACCATCCTTCCGTCCACCACCACCCCCACCTCCGTGGGCGCCACCAGCGCGGCCTTCGTGTACTCGGGCGCGATGCGATCGGGGTTCACGGCGTCCAGCATCTCGTCGAGCTTGGGGGCTTCCTCCTCCGCCAGGGTTCGGTGGATGCTCACCGCCGCGGCATCGTGGGGAACGTAGATGATCACGAAGCCCTCGCGCACCCCGGATTGCTGGATGACCCGCTGGACCTCCTCGGTGATGTCGATGGCCTCCTCGGGCTTTGTGGTGCGAACGGGAATTTTGGCCACCATCGTTCCCTCCTTTCCTTGGGATCTTAGCGGCTCTTCGCAACTGAAGCCAGGTTGCGCAAGTTTTAGCCCACGCTAAAATTGGGTTTCGGAGGTAGCTCAGTCAACGGAAGGGCCTCCCCCTTAAAGCCCGTCTGAGCTTCTTCGGTGAAAAGCCATGAAAGTGCGTGCGGCTGTGTTTGTGGATGTGCAAAACATTCAGGAGACGTTCGAGCGCCAAGGGTACGAGGTGCGCTACGACGCCCTCAAGGATTACATCCTCACCCAGTTTGGCCTCGACGAGCGGGAGGTGAAGTTCCTGGCGTTCGCCCCCTTCCGCAGGGAGGACGAGCGCCGCATCCGCCTCGTCGATGCCCTCTCCTTCATGGGGTTCCGGGTGATCACCAAACCCGTGCGGGAGCACCCCGACGGCGGCCTCAAGGCCAACATGGACACGGAGCTCGTGCTGGAGGCCGTGAACCTCGCGCCCCACGTGGAGGAGTTCGTCCTGGTCACGGGGGACTCGGACTTCGTGCCCCTGGTGGACTACCTCAGCCGTCTGGGGAAGCGGGTGAGCGTGATTGGGCCGGGGCGGGGTTCCACCTCGGTCGAGCTCATCCGTGCCTCCGACTACTTCCAGAACATCGACGAGATCCCCGGGGTGATCATCCCGCGGCACCTTCCGGAGGGCGCGGGCGCCCTGGGCCGCTAGGCGAGGGCCACGTCCAGGGCCAGCATCACTGCAGCCCCACGAGGAGCCCCAAGGTGGCCCGGCGCTCCCGTCCCTGCCGGTGGGTCTCGGGGATGATCTCGTCGGAGATCACGTAGAGCATGGCCCCGGCGGCGAAGCCCATGGCGTAGGGAAGAAGAGGCCGCGTCACCCCCACCGCCACCGCGCCCAAGAGGGCCAAGGGGATCTCCACGAGCCCCGCGCGGATCCCCACGATCCCCGCGTAGAAAGTGCTGCCCATCCCCGCGGAGAGGGCGCTGGCGGCCACGGCTAGCCCCTCCGGGACGTTCTGGAGCCCGAGGGCGAGCTGAAGGCCCCGGGCGATGTCGCCCGAGCCCAGGCCCACTCCCACGGCCAGACCCTCCGGCAGGTTGTGGAGGGTGATGGCGAAGATGAAGAGCCAAACCGCGCGGATCCTCTCCCCGTGAATGCCTTCCCGGCCGCGCTTAAGGTGCAGGTGGGGCACGAGCCGATCCGCGGCGGTGAGGAAAAGCGCGCCCAGGGCCATCCCCAAGAGCACGGGGAGGAACCCCCCCGTGGGGGATCCCAGGGAGGATGAGGCTTGGTGAAGGTCGCGGTGAGCATCACCCCCGCGGCGAAGCCGAGCATCGTGTTCACAAGACGGGCGGAAGGGCGGGGATAAAGGAGCACAAGAAGGGCGCCGGCGGTGTTGAAAAGGGCGATGACCAGGCCGCCCAAAAGGCCCAGGGTCCAGGGCGCAAGGTTTTCGGCCCACCGAAGCACCGCGTGCTCCTTCCTTGAGGCTGGGAAGTTTACCCGCGTCCCTCGCCACGGCCTCGGGAAAACCTATAATCGGCTGATGCGGCGTAAAGTTTTCCTCCTTGGGCTTTTGGGGCTCCTCCTCGTGGGGGAGGGCGCGGAGGTCTGGCTCCTTTCCGTGGAGGGGGAGATCGGCCGGGGCATGGTCTCCTACCTCCACAAGGGCCTGGCCGAGGCGGAGCGGGCCGGAGCCGCCGCCGTGATCCTGGAGTTCTCCACGCCCGGGGGGTACCTCGATGCCGCCCAATCCTGTCGGGACTTGATCCTCGGAGCCAAGGTGCGCACCCTGGCCTACGTGAACCGCGAGGCCTATTCCGCGGGGGCGCTCTTGGCCATCGCTTGCGAGCGGATCTACTTTGCGCCGGGCGGGGTCCTGGGTGCGGCCACCCCCGTGTACTTCGACCCCCAGGGCCGCATGGAGGAAGCGCCGGAGAAGGTGATCTCCGCCGTTCGGGCCCTGTTTCGGGCCACCGCGGAGGCGCGGGGCCGTGACCCCCTCGTGGCCGAGGCCATGGTGGACCGCACCGTGGCCATCCCCGGCTTGGTGGAGCGGGGAAAGCTCCTCACCCTCACCGCTAAAACCGCCGCGGAATGGGGCTATTCCGACGGGGAGGCCGAGGACCTGGGGCAGGTCCTGAACCTCGCCGGCCTTGCGGGTTCCGTGATCCGCGCGTTCTCCTACGGCTGGATGGACAGGTTGGTGGACATGCTCACCAACCCCTGGGTGGCCTCGCTCCTCATCCTGATCGGGGTTTTCGGGATCCTTGTGGAGCTCTTCACCCCGGGGTTTGGACTGCCCGGCACGGTGGGGTTGGCCTCCCTCCTTCTTTTCTTCTGGGCCCACTACCTTGCCGGCCTGGCGGGCTGGGAATTCCTGCTTTTCTTTTTGGGCGGCATCCTCGCCATCGTCCTTGAGATCTTCGTGTTCACGGCCACGGACTTCGGCGTGGCTGGGATCGCGGGGCTCATCCTCCTTGGCCTTGGTTTCTACACGGCCATGACCGGCCCCCTGACCCAACCCCAAGAGGTCCTAAGCGCGGTGGGGGCAGTGGCCTTGGCCCTCGGGCTGAGCTTGGTGGGCTTCGCCCTCTTCCTCACCTGGGTCCCCCAATCGCGGCTGCGCCTGGGCGGGGTGGTCCTGAAGGCGACCATCGAGGAGCGCGCCGTGGGAAAGCTCGCCCCTACGGCCAGCCCCTACGTGGGAAAGCGCGGGAACGCCCTCACGGATCTGCACCCTGTGGGCAAGGCGGAGGTGGAGGGGGAGCAGTTGGATGTGGTAGCGGAGGAGGGGTTCATCCCCAAAGGGAGCACGGTGGAAATCGTGCGGGACGAGGGCTACCGCAAGGTGGTCCGGCGGGTCAAGGAGGGCTGAATGTGGATCCTGTGGATTGTGGTGGGCGTTTTGGCCTTCGTGGCCCTGAACATCTTCTTCTACTTCGTGCCCGTGGGGTTATGGATCTCCGCGCTGGCCGCGGGGGTTCCCGTGGGACCGCTCACGTTCATCGGGATGCGCCTGCGCAAGGTGAACCCCCACAAGGTGATCAACCCCATGATCGCGGCCTGGAAGGCAGGGATCAAACTTTCCGTGTCGGAGCTGGAGGCCCATTATCTGGCGGGCGGGAACGTGGAGCGGGTGGTGCGGGCCCTCATCTCCGCGGATAAAGCGGGGATCCCCCTCACCTTCAAGCGGGCCGCGGCCATTGATCTTGCGGGCCGCGACGTGTACGACGCCGTGGCCATGTCCGTGAACCCCCGGGTCATCCAAACCCCCAAGGTCTCGGCCGTGGCCAAGGACGGGATCGAGCTCATGGCCATCGCCCGGGTGACGGTGCGGGCCAACATCGACCGTCTCGTGGGCGGCGCCACCGAGGAGACCGTGATCGCCCGGGTGGGCGAGGGGATCGTTTCCGCCATCGGCTCCGCCAACTCCTACAAGGAGGTGCTGGAGAACCCGGACTCCATCTCCAAGCTCGTCCTCTCCAAGGGGCTTGACGCCGGGACAGCCTTTGAGATCCTCTCCATCGATATCGCCGACATCGACGTGGGGCGGAACGTGGGGGCCGAGCTCCAAACCGCCCAGGCCGAGGCGGACCTGAAGGTGGCCCGGGCCCAGGCGGAGGTGCGCCGGGCCCAAGCCGTGGCCCGCGAGCAGGAGATGAAGGCCTTGGTGTGGGAGCGCCGGGCCGCGGTGGTGGAGGCCGAGGCGGAGATCCCCCGGGCCATCGCCGAGGCCTTCCGCAAGGGCCAGCTTGGGATCATGGACTACTATCGGCTGCGCAACCTTCAGGCCGACACCCAGATGCGGGAGCGGCTGGCCCGGGAGGAGGCCTCGCCTCCGGAGGAGCAGCCCCCAAGGGAGACGCCATGAACCTCGTGGAAAAGCTCCAAGCCATCCTCAAGGAGGACCCACGGCTGGCCATCCTGCTTGCGGAGATCCTCGCCCCTCCGCCGAGCCTGGCCGCCTCTCCGCGGCCGTGGGAGACATAGAACGGGCGGTTCGGGAGGTCCCGGAGGGCCTGGAGCTGCGGGTCTGGGTCCAGCCCGGGGCCTCCCGCACAGAGAAGGTGGGAGCGGTGGGGGACGCCCTCAAGATCTGTGTCGCCGCCCCACCCCAAGGCGGGAAGGCCAACCTAGCCCTGATCGAGTTCCTGGCCGAGTTTTTCGGCGTTCCCAAATCCTCCGTGCGCTTGGTTCAGGGCCAGGCCACGCGCCGCAAGCTCGTGCGGATCCAAGGGGTGACCCTGGCCGACGTCCGCAGGCTTGGGCGCGCTTCCGCCTAACCCGCGTCTTCACCCAAAAGCCGAAGAAGGGCTTCCCACTCCTCCTTGGGGATCTTATAGGTGTGCTCGGGGCCGGGGAACACGCCCTCCTTGACCTCCCGCACGTAGGCCTCGAAGGCCTGGCGCATGACGCTGGCCACGTCGGCATAGCGCTTGACGAACTTCGGGGTAAAGGCCTCAAAGAGGCTGAGGATGTCGTGGACGATGAGGAGTTGCCCATGACATGCCGGCCCGGAACCGATGCCGAGGATGGGGACCTTCGCGCGCTTCACGATGAGCTCGGCCACCCGGGCGGGGATGGCCTCAAGAAGGATGGCGAAGGCTCCCGCCTCTTCCAGGGTTTTGGCGTCTTCGATCAATTGTTTGGCGGTTTGGGCGCTGCGGCCCTGGGCCTTGAGGCCGCCGATGAGGCTCGCCGCTTGAGGCGTAAGGCCGATGTGCCCCATCACGGGGATCCCCGCCCGCACGATGGCCTCCACCCGCTCGGCCGCGCGCGCCCCGCCCTCCAGCTTCACAGCGTCCGCCCCGCCCTCGGCGATGAACCGCCCCGCGTTCTTGATGGCGATCTCGTCCGAGGGCTGGTAGGACATATAGGGCATATCGCCCACGACGAACGCGCGGGTGACCGCGCGGGACACGGCTGCGGTGATGGTGACCATGAAGTCCATGGTGGCGGGGAGCGTGGTCTTGTGGCCGAGCATGCACATGGCCGCGGAATCCCCCACTAGGATCATGTCCACGCCCGCCCGGTCCTCCAAAAGGGCCGTGGGGTAGTCGTAGGCCGTGAGGAACGTGATCTTCTCCCCGCGGGCCACCATGTCCCAAAGGTCCGGGATCGTGAGCTTCTTGCGCTCCTCCATGGGGCCTCCTTTTTCCAATGGTAGCCGGTTCGGTTGCGGGGGAACGAATCCTCACTAAACTCGGGAAAGCCCGTGAGGAGGTGAAAAGCATGGTCGCCACACCCAACTGGGATAAGGTTTTGACCCGCGAGGGCTACGAGCGGCTCAAGAAGGAGCTGGACTACCTGATCCGCGTCAAGCGGCCGGAGATCGCCGAGAAGATCCGGCGAGCCCGGGAATATGGGGACCTCTCGGAGAACGCCGAGTACCACGCGGCCAAAGAGGAGCAGGCCTTGGTGGAAGGCCGGATTGCGGAGCTTGAGCGCCTCTTGCGCGGGGCGCGCGTCATCGACTGAGGCGGAATACCGGCGGACTCCGGCCCTCCCGCCCCATGAGCGGGGTTGCGGCCAAAAGCGCGGAGTAGATGGCTTCTTCGGTGGCCTCTGCTGCGGCCCGGTAGAGCTCGCCCATTGTGCGCGAACGATCTGGAATAGGTTCCACGGCAATTTTTTCGGCATCCCTTGGGAAGCGCAGGGTGGTGGAGAAGGCGAGGAAGAAGTCGCCGCTTCCGGTGTCGGCGGGGGCGCCGGTGCGGGCTGCGCCCAGCGCCGCCCGCCGACATAACCGGCCAAGCTGCGCCGGAAGAAGCGGGGCATCCGTGGCCAAAACCACGATCAACGACCCCTCACCCGGTCCCTCTTCTCGGGCTGGTGAGGGGGGAGAGGGGGCCTTCTCGCCCTTACCCCCTTGGGGGGAGCAAGGGTTGGGTACCCCCTTACCCCAGCCCTCTCCCCCTTGGGGGGAGAGGGAGGAGGGTGAGGGGGGACGGAAATCCTCGAGGCGTCCCATGTTGGGGAGGGCAAGGGCGCCCACAATGTACGGGCCCACGCGGCGAGAGGCCGTGCCGATCCCGGATTTGTAGCCGAAGGCGATCATGCCCGTCCCCGCGCCCACACAACCCTCCTGCACCTCGTCTTTGGCCTCCTCCAGGGCCTGAAGGGCGTGCTCCTCCCGCACGGGCCGGAGCTCGATCGCGGAGAGCTTGCCGTCGTTGCACTCCAGGACCACGGGGTTTATGGACCGCGCCTCCGGGTGGCGCCGCAGCGTCCAGGTGAGCAAAGCCTCCGCGCAAACGAACACGGCGAGCGTGTTGGTGAGGAGGACGGGGGTCTCCAGCTCCCCCACATCCTGGATTTGCCAGAGGCCCAGAGCTTTTCCATGGCCATGGAGCACGAAGATCCCGGCGGCGCAGGGCTCGGCATAGGGATCGCCCGGAGGAACGATGGCCGTGACCCCGGTGCGGATGGCTTTCTCGCCTTCACCGCTGATGAGGGTGCAGTGCCCAACCCGCACGCCAGGGACATCCGTGAGGGCGCACCTCGACCCGGGCGCAATCCGGCCCAGGCTTAAGCCCGCGCGGCGGAAGGCGTTCATGGGTAGAGCCTGAACTCGTAGGGGTGTGGACGCGCCGCCACTTCCTCTGCCTCCTTGGCCTTCCCCTCGAGCCAAAGCTCGAGGAGCTCCTCGGGGAAGACCCCGCCCACCGTGAGGAAGTCGTGATCCCGCCGCAGGGCTTCCAGGGCCTCCTCCAGGGACCGCGGGAGAAGAGGGACGCGCTTTTTGCGTCCGGGCCCCCAGCCGCGGGCCACGGGATCGATGCCTTGGCGGATCCCGTCGATGCCGGCCATGAGGCAGGCCGCAAGGGCCAGATAGGGGTTGCAGGTGGGATCGGGCGGCCGGTACTCCACCCGGACCTTTTCGGGCTTGAGGTACCCAGGGATGCGCACGGCCGCGGTGCGGTCCGCCTGGCCAAAGAAGAGCTCCACCGGCGCCTCGAACCCTGGCCGCAGGCGGCGGTACGAGTTGGTGGAGGGCGAAACGAGCGCGGAGAGGGCCCGCCCGTGGGCCAAAAGCCCACCGATGTAGGCGAGGCCCAACTCCGAGAGGCCCTCCTCGCCGCCAAAAAGGTTGCCCTTCGAGCCCACCAAGCATTGGTGCACGTGAAGGCCGTTTCCCGGCTGGTCATAAAGCGGTTTGGGGAGGAAACAGGCCACCAAGCCCTCCTCGGCGGCCACGCGGGCGATGAGGTCCTTGGCGAGCACTGTCCAGTCCGCAGCGGCCTTGAGGGTGCCCAGTCCCAACTCGATCTCCATTTGGCCCAAGCCCCCGGTCTCGTGGTGGTGGTAGCGCACGGGGATGCCCCAACGGGTGAGGATCTCTACGACGCGGTCGCGCACGGCTTTTCCGGCGTCCGCGACGCTCGTGGCGTGGTAGGCGGAGCGCGCTCTCGGGAGCGCGTTTCCCCAAAGGTCCACCTGGCCCTCCACGGGCAGGATCTCCACCCCTTGGGCCAGGGCGTTATCGGCCACGTGGACCTCGTCGAAGAGGTAGAACTCGAGCTCCACGGAAAAGCTGGCCTCTTGAGCGATGCCCGCGTCGCGCAGGAACCGCTCGGCCGCGGCGGCCACGGTGCGGGGGCTCAAGGGGCTTGCGCCCTCTCCTGGCCTTCCCAGATCGCACAGGATCAAAACCGCTGGCGGCTCAGCCAAGGGGTCCATGTACACAGCGTCCAGGTCGGGAAGGATGACCCAGTCGCTTTCCTCGGTTTGGGCGAGGCCGTAATGGGCACCGTCTACCCCCACCCCTTCCCTGACCATCTCCTCCGTCAAGGACTCCGCGGGGATCGTGAGCCCGCGCAGCCTTCCCCAGAGATCCACGGCCCGCAGCTCCACACAGCGCACGCCCTCCTCTTGGAGGAGGGCCACGAGTTCGGCAAAGGTCATGGGGGCTCCTTTCCCTTAGGGCTTGGGAACAGCAAGGTCCGCCGGACCCCAGCCCGAGAGCACGGCCTCGGGGAACGTGGCGGAAACGAGTTCCCGAATGATCTCCGCGTGCTTCACCTTCTCCCGACCCCAGTCGGCCAGGGTCTTCCCGGGGACCCAGGGCTTGTAGAGGGCGCCGGGCCCCACCACGCAGGCCGGGCCGGGCTCTAATTTGAAATAGCAGGGCGCGCATACCCTGGCCATCTCCGGCGCATCGTAGAGCCGGTGGAAGCCGCCGAAGGAATCCGTCAGGGTCACGTGGAGGTCCATGGGGATCTTCACGGCCTGGCGGATCGCGGCGAGCTCCGGAAGGTCCAGGTCAGCCACAGGGTTGAAGGTGTTGGCCCCTAGCATCTCCAGGACCTTGGCGCCGGCGGGGTTGCCATGACCCGCAAAGATGGAGACCTTGAACACCGTTTCCTTGGGAAGGTCCCCCTTCTCGCGCATCTGGGAAAGAAGCCAAAGGAGGCCCTCATCGAGGACGAGGAAGCCTCGGAAGCCGAGATCCACCGCGCGCAGGATGTCGGCGACCACGTGGCGGATTTGGTCGGCTCCGCGGAACCGCAGGCCCGAAAGGGAGCCCTCGGGGGTGAGGAGTTGTCTTCCCGTGTCCCAGCCGGAACGGGGCCCGGGGGTGAGGATCACCTCCACCTTCGCTTCCGCCGCGATCTGGGCGAAGTATTTGAGCTCGCTGCGCGTAAGAAGCGTTGCGCCCATGACCACGGAGATCACGCGGTGGATAGGGACGTTCCGCTTTTTGGCCTCATCGACCACGGCTTCGAGTACCTCAGGCCGCTCCACCCCGGAGATCTCCATGCGGTAGTGGGCGCCGTCGGGAAACCGCAAGGGACTGCTGGGAAGATCGTAGGCGTCGCGCCCGGGTATTCCGTACTTCTCCACGAGCTTTTGCACCTTTCGCTGGTCCATGCCGCCTCCTTCCCGCCAACACCGTGCGTGCATGGTACCCCAAACGGCGGGTTTGGAGAAAGGATCAGCGGCGGACCATGCGTCGGGAAAGGAAGGCGACGGCGCCCACTCCTAAGACGAGATCCCCCAGGCTAAACGCGGAGCTCAAAGGCAACCAGGCAGGGAACCACAGCCAATCCCCCAAGAAATTGAGGCGGGTTTTCTCGCTCATGAGGACGGTGTTTCCTATTCGGGTGCCCGCTTCCAGGGATTGGGCCACGGATTCCAGGCCGGCCCGGCGCAAGGCCTCAGCCGAGGCTGGCATATACCCCCCGTTGGCCGCGATCGCAAGGAAGTTCATGAGAAGGCCAACCCCCATTACAAGGAGCTCGGGGTGGCGCCAATTCCGAGCCACAAAGGCGAGGAGAAAAAGGTAGGAAACGATATGCCAATATGCTGTACCCCAGGGGATCGCAGGCCCACGGTTTCCCAAGGGGAAGATGAGGAGTTGCAGAACCAAAGGCGGCAGAAGGAGCCAAGGGTTTCGCAGTCGCAGGTGGGCGAGGTTGCCAATGCGTCCACCCCGGAGGTAACCGAGGGCAAGGCCAAGGACCACGGCCCAAAGGAGCGGCATCACTCCACGATCTTAAGGAAGAGCTCCACGAGTTTGGGATCCAGGACCTTTCCCGCCATGTCCTGCATGATTTTGCGGGCCTCCTCTTTGGTGTAGGCCCGGCGGTAGGGACGATCCGAAAGGAGGGCGTGCCAAACATCGGCCACGGCGAGGATCCGTGCGCCCAGGGGGATTTCCTCCCCTTTCAGGCCGTCGGGGTAGCCGCTTCCGTCCCAGTGTTCGTGTTCGTGGCGGATGTACTCCACGCAGTCGCGGTAGATCTCCAGACCCTCAAGGATCTCCGCGCCCACTACGGGGTGTTTTTTCATGATCTCCCACTCTTTTTCGTCGAGCGGCCCTGGTTTGAGTAGGATGGCGTCGGGAACGGCGATTTTTCCAAGGTCATGCACGCGGGCCGCGGCCTCGATCTTTTCGATCTCCTCTGGGGGGAGCTTCAAGGCCTGGGCCAATTTCACCGCGAGCTCCGCCACTTCTTCGGAGTGCACCCCGGTGTAGGGGTCGCGTGCGCTCACGATCTGGGCGATCTTCTCGAAGGCTTGTTTAGCCTGCTCACGCAGCTTTAGGTGTTCCCGTAGAGAAAGCTGGATGATAAAAAGCGGGCTGAGCATGAGGAACGCGTACCAAGGGGACTGGGCGTACACGATAGCGATGAGGATGGCCAAGATTCCCAGGGAGAGGATGTGGACGTAACGTGCGCGGAGGATAGCGAAAAGATGTTGCCAATAATCCACACCGCGGCTGAAGTGTACCACGCCGGCGACAATAGCCGCATTTGTTGCTGTGAAAGAAAAGAAAACAAGACCAGCACGTATGAAGTCCCAAACAACTGCAAACGATGGCGTGTTGCTTTCTAGAGCAGGATAACCATCGAGAGCATTAAATACCATTCCAGCAAAAGTAACGGAGATAGCTAACTGGGCTGTATTAAACAATGCTACCGCCAAAAATTTTATCGGATCTTTTCTTAAAAACGCTCGTCGTAAAAGTAATTCAGCTATCAAACAACTTGTAAGGATCACGAGCAACCCCAGTTTAGTACCGCCGAGAAAAATAGCTGCTACTCCGACGGCTACAGCAGCGGACGTCCGATGTCTACTGATTAGTTCGACCTCGTATGTTTCGCATAAAAAGTCCACAAAGCCTAGGACAAGCCAGGCTAACAAGAGCGACGACGAAAGCCTAAGGTCCTTTAGTTGCCAAAAAGCTAATAAAGAGCCTACGCAAATAGTCCCTGTGACGTATAGCCAGGTTTTACGCGAAAACTCGGCCACAAAAGACTATTATATATAAAAACAACGGGCCTTAAGGGCCCATTGTCCACAAAGCTTGGCAAGTTTGTCTTTAACGCTATGTCGCGAAACTGCTCTTACTTCGTTTTAATTATCCAGCCCACTTATCATAAGCTCCGCTCAAGAGGAGCAGGGACAACAGGGCAAGAAGAACATATAACCCGCGCACACCCAAAACCTTCAACGCCTTCCGATTCGCCTTCTCCACCACCGGAACCCACTTCATCCTCATCCCCTCCTTTTAGGTAATTTTCTCCTACGCCGCTAAACGGCCCACCTTTTGTTCTTTTCTTGGCGTCACTCAAAAATATACACCCCCGGCCAGAGGTTGTCAACAGGGGGAAAGGGGACATTCTTCCCGTTTCCACGGTAAACCGTGGGGTTCTCGTTCAGACGGTGATCCGGCCCCTAAGCCGCGGGTCCAGGATGTCCCGCAGGGCGTCCCCCACGAGGTTCCACGCCAGCACAAACAGGATCAACGTCGTTCCTGGGTACACGATGATCCACCAGTACTCATGAAGGCGGGGGATCCAGTTGCGGGCGAAGGCCAATACCTGGCCCCAGTCGGCATACCCCACCTCTGCCCCCAACCCGAGGAAGGAAAGAGCCGCGAAGGAGATCACATAGGAGCCTATGTCCATGGAGGCCATGACCATTGTAGGATAAATGGCATTGGGCAGGATGTGGCGGAAGATGATGCGCAGGTGGCCAGCTCCTGCAGCCCGGGCGGCCTGCACGTAGTCCCGCTCTTTGACGGCCAAAATGTCGCCCCGGATCAAGCGGGCATAGCCCATCCAGCCGAAGGTGATGAGGGCAATCATGGCTGTCACCAAGCCCCGGCCGATTGTAGGCTGGAGCACGGCGGCCAACGTCATGGCGGCCACTAGGAAGGGAAAGGCCATAAACACGTCGACGATACGCATGATCACTTCGTCCACATACTTCCCAAAGTAGGCAGCCAAGGAGCCCAATAAGAGGCCGATGGTTAAGGAAATGCCGGTGATGTACAGGCCCACTTTAAAGGCCGTGCGTGTTCCCCACACCAGCGCGTAGTAAATGTCGTACTGGCCTTCCCCTGTGGTGCCGAAGGGGCGCACCCGGCAAATGGGGGCTTGGCCGGTGACGATGAGGCGGATTCCGTGGATAGGATTGCTCACCCCGGGCGGCTGAGGAATAGGGCTAAACCCACAACGCGCGATGCGATAAGGCTCACGCGGCCAGGGGGGAGGAGCAAGCCAAGGGGCAGCAATGGCCACGCCCACAAAGAAGGTCAACAGCACCAACCCCGTGAGGGAAAGCGGATTTTTGCAAAGCCTCAAAAAGAGCTTCATTCCAGCCGGATCCTCGGATCAATCACCGCGTACAAAATGTCCACGAAAAGATTGCCTAACACGAGAAGTCCGCAGTTGAAGAGGGTGAAACCCAGCACGCTCAAAATGTCCAACTGAGTGGCAGCGGTGGCTGCCCACCGTCCCAGTCCGGGGTAGTTAAAGATGGTCTCGGTGATGACCACCCCGTTGAGGAGGCCGATGAGGAGAAGTCCGGCCACGGTGGCCACGGGGATCAGGGCGTTGCGCACGGCGTGCTTATAGATCACCACGCGCTCGGAGAGCCCCTTGGCTCGAGCGGTCATCACGTATTCTTGGCGCAGGGTTTCTAGCATCGACGAGCGGGTGATCCGCAGAAGTAAGGCCCACTGGATGTAGGCCAGGGTGAAGATGGGCATGACGAGGTGGCGCAAGGCATCCGCCAACACATCGGGCCGGCCGTTGAGGATGGCGTCCAGGGTGTACATACCAGTGAACCGGTGAAATCCTCCCGTGGCTTCCAACTGCAGCACCCACTGGGAAACCCGCCCCACCGGGAACCACCGCAGCCACGCGTAGAACACCATGATCAAAAGCAGGCCATATACATACGAAGGGAAGGACCAACCCACGAGGGCGAACACCCGGGTGGCATGATCCAACGGGCGGTTATGATGGATGGCCGAGAGGATCCCCAGCCAAATGCCGATGAAGATCACGGGGATCAAGGCCCACAGCGCCAATTCCAAGGTGGCCGGGAAGTAATGGGCCAGGGCCTCCAACACCGGACGCTGAGCGGTTTTAGACCACCCAAAGTCCCCCCGCAACAGGTTCCCCATCCACCGGAGGTACTGGATATGGATGGGTTGATCCAAGCCGTACCTTTCGATGATGCGCTCCATGGCATCGGGGGATCGCGGGACATCTTGAACGTAGAGGCTGGCGCGCATCTTCGGGGGAAGAAAGGAGTACATGCCAAACACGAAAAGCGTGACGAGGAAAATCAAGAGCGGAAGGAGTAATAGACGCCGCACAATATATGCCCACATAGCGGACGCTACTTATATCCCTCTTTCTTAAAGAAAGCAAGAGGGGCCGGGTTGAGGCCCAGCCCCTCTTACGCCCTGGTTTCAGGCCCTACCCCTTCCACAGGGTGTAGCAGTAGGTGCCCGGATGGGCAGGGTTGTAGTACCAGCCGTGCACCCACGGCTGCTCGTACCGGCGCGTTAGGAGCTGGATATGGGCCACGTTGATGGCGTAGTCCACGGCCAGGCGGTTGAGCTCGAAGTACAGAAGCTCAGCCTTCGCCAGATTCGGCTCCTTTTTGGCCATATCGATGAGCTCATCGAAGAGATCCTGGAGGGTGGCGTAGGTCTTGGCCGGGAGCCACGTGGCGTAGACCGGCTCGAAGGATACGTCCTGCACAAGGTCGAAGTTTTGCGTCATGGCAAATGCGCCCGTGCGGGCCATATAGGGATGCACCCAGTTGTGGGGGTGCGCGTAATCCTCGAGCCATCCGACGAAGAACACCGCGAGCTGTTTGTCGTCCATCATGGCCAAGTAGGTCGGCCAGGGCAGGTCCTGGACCTCGATGTCGATGGGGGCGGTGTAGCCCTCCTTGGCCCGGATCTCGTTGAACTGCTCGAGGTAGTACTCCAGCATCTCCGCGGCGAACTTGCGCATAACGTTTCCGGTGTTGTAGGTGATGACCACCTTGAACCCTTGCTTCCAGGCCTCGCCACCCCAGGCGAGCCGCAGCTCCTGTTCGGCCTTCTCCAGGTCAAAAGGATAGATGGGCTGATCGGGGTTGTGGCCCAAGCGGCCCTTGATCACTGGCCCGCCCACGGGCCAGGCCTCGCCCAACCAGGCCTCGCGGATATAGGTATCCAGGTCCATGGCGTAGTTGAAGGCCCGGCGGAGGTGGATGTCGGAGAGGAGATCGGGCTTATCTACGCCGCCCAGTTTAGGCATGAACGGGCTTCCCTCGGCGACCCGGAAGTTGAAGAAGCCGGTTTGGGCGATGGCGCCGGGGAGGGGGCCGTACATCTTGGCCTTGCCCGCGGCCACCAGCGGATCCATGGCGCTCACGTAGGCCCGGGGCACGGCGATGACGTCGACATCTCCGGCTTCAAACATGGCCAACCGGGTGCCCCACTCCGGAACGATCTTGAACACCACCCGAGCGAGCTTGGCCGGCTCGCGCCAATAGTTCTCGTTCCGCACGAGGCTGATGTACTCGCCCGGCACCCACCGCTCCAGCTTGAACGGGCCGGTCCCGTTGGCCACGTTGAAGAGCTTCGAGTGCTCCGCTTTGGGATCGTGCCACGGCCGCCAATTGGCGGAACCATCCCAGTCCCCAAGGGCGATGGCCCACTCCATGTCGATGATGCTGCACCAGCTCCCGGCCAGGATCTGGAGGAAGGGCGGGAACGGATAAGCCAGAGTGATGACCACTTTCCCATCCACGAGTTTGATGGCCTCGCACACAAGCTGGTAGACGCCCTCATCGCCCAGCTTGTCCGCGAGCTCTTTAATGGAGTAGGCGTCCAACAAGGGCTCAAGGATCATGTGGATGGGACCGCCCGAGCGGTCCTGAAGCACGGCCCGCCGCAGGGAGTACACCACGTCCTCCGGGGTGAGGTCCCCGCCCTCGTGGAACTTCACGCCCTCCCGGATGGTGAAGGTGTAGACCCGACCGTCTTCCGAGACCTCCCAGGCCGTGGCCAGCATGGGCACGAACTTGTCCACGTGCTCCCCGTCGTAGAACACCAGGGTTTCGTAAATGTTAAAAATCACCGTGGCGCTCGCCGTGTCGTAATGCCAAGCGGGGTCCAAGCTTTGAAGGTCTCCAATCCACGCCTCAATATAAGTATCTGGATTAGGGATTTGGGCCCACACGAAAACACCTAACACACCAACGGCAAACATCCCCAAAATTTTATGCCACATCCTGCCACCTCCTCGCTTGGTTTTGGATGTGTTTGTTTTCCACTATGAAAGAGACTTTCCCCTTTTTCACCTCCTTGCCGCGCGTTGCGGCAAGTGCGATTCTAGGAAGGAAATTCTTCCTGTCAAGATCCCCCCTTGCCCCCAAAGGGCTAGGCCCTCTATCCTTGTGCCGTGGCCATCCTTATCGACGAGCACACAAGGGTTTTGGTGCAGGGCATCACCGGGACGGAGGGCTCCTTTCACACCCGGCAGATGGTGGCCTACGGGACGAAGGTCGTGGCGGGCGTCACCCCGGGGAAGGGCGGGCAAAGCTTGGACGGGATCCCTGTCTACGACACGGTGGCCGAGGCCTGTGCCCACCACCCCATCGACGCCTCCGTGATCTTCGTACCTGCGGCGTTCGCGCCCGAGGCGATCTTAGAGGCCGCGGAGGCCGGGATCCCCCTCATCGTCTGCATCACCGAGGGCATCCCGCTTCATGCCATGCTCCACACCTACCACCTCCTCCGATCCTACGGGGTGCGGCTCATCGGGCCCAATTGCCCGGGGATCATCTCCCCGGGCAAGGCCAAGGTGGGGGTTATCCCGCATGCGCCCTTCACGCCCGGCCCCGTGGGGATCGTTTCTCGCTCCGGCACCCTCACCTACGAGATCGCCTCCCACCTTTCCGCCAGGGGGCTGGGGCAGTCCACGGTGGTGGGGATCGGCGGAGACCCCATCGTGGGCACGACCTTTGTGGAGCTTCTCCCGCTCTTTGAGGAGGACCCGCAGACCGAGGTCGTGGTCCTGGTGGGGGAGATTGGGGGTGCTGCGGAGGAGGAGGCCGCGGCGTACGCCAAGGAGCACATGAAAAAGCCGCTTGTGGCGTACATCGCGGGCTTCTCCGCGCCGCCAGGGAAGCGCATGGGCCACGCGGGCGCCATCGTGACCGGCGGTGAAGATACGGCCCAGGCCAAGGCCGAGCGGTTGGAGAAGCTCGGGGTGCCCGTGGCCCGCACGCCTGCGGGGGTGGCCCGCCTCGTGGAGGAGGTCCTCAGGTGAGCCGGACCTTCGGGCTTGTGGGGCTCCCCAACGCCGGGAAGTCCACGATCTTCAACGCCCTCACCGCCGCGGGCGCCAAGGTGGAGCCCTATCCCTTCTCCACCCTGCAGGCCCAAAAAGGGGTGGCCCCTGTGCCCGATCCCCGCTTGGACCGCCTCCACGCCCTTTTCCCCGAGAAGAAGAAAGTGCCCACCACCATTGAGGTCGTGGACATCGCGGGCTTGGTGGAGGGGGCCTCCCGGGGCGAAGGCCTCGGGAACCAGTTCCTTGCGGACATCCGCAACGTGGAGGCCATCCTCCACGTGGTGCGTTGCTTTGAGGACCCCGATATCGCGCACCCCATGGGCGAGCTCGATGTGCGGCGGGACATCGAAGTTGTGGAGACCGAACTCCTCCTCAAGGACCTCGAGACTCTGGAGGGCCGTAGAGAGCGGATCGCCAAGGCCGCGCGCATCGGCGACAAGGAGGCTAAGGAGGAACTGGCTCTGCTGGAGCGGCTCATCGAGGGCCTAAAGCGAGGCGTTCCCATCCGCAACGTGCCGCTCTCCCCCGAGGAAAGGGAGAGGCTTAAAGGGATCGCCCCCCTCACCTTGAAGCCCGTCCTCTTTGTGGCCAACGTGGGCGAGGAGGGGGAAAACGCGTACTCCCAGAGGGTGGCGGAGTTGGCGCGGGAGCGGGGAGCGGGCTGGGTGGCCATTCGCGGCCGCCTGGAGATGGAGCTCTCTGAGCTTCCTGAGGAGGAGCGGCGCGAATTCTTGAAGGAATACGGGCTTCAGGAGCTGGCTGTGGAGCGGCTTGTGCGCGAGGCCTACCGACTCCTTTTGGTGATCACGTTCTACACGTTCGTGGGGCCGGAGGTGCGAGCCTGGACCGTGCCCGCGGGCACCAAAGCCCCCGATGCAGGCGCTGTCATCCACACGGATTTCCGTGACCGCTTCGTTCTCGCGGAGATCATGCGCCTGGAGGACCTCGAGCACCATAAGTCCGAGAAGGCCCTGCGGGAGGCGGGGAAGATCCTGCGGGCCGGCCGGGACTACGTGGTCCAAGATGGCGATGTGATCCACTTCATCGTGGCCTGATGGCCCTCGTTGCCCTTTTCCTGGTCACTGCTGTTTGGGGCTGGACGTTTGTGCCCGTGAAGGAGGCCGTGGCTGAGGTCGGCCCCTTTTGGTTCCTGGCCCTCCGTTTCTCCTTGGCCTCCCTGTGCGCGCTTCCTCTGTTGCGTCGCGGCGACCCGCCCTGGCGGGAGGCCCTTCTCCTCGGGTTTTTCCTGTTTGGGGGCTACTTCTTCCAGACCTGGGGGCTCCGCTACACCACGGCCCAAAAGTCCGGCCTCATCACCGGGCTTTCCGTGGTCCTTGTGCCCGTGGTGGCCCACTTTTTGGGCGAGCGGATCTCCTTCCGCATTGGGCTTGGGGTGGTGCTCGCGGGCCTGGGGGTAGCCTTCCTCGCCCTAGGCGGGGAGGGAGGATTCGGCGGAAGCCTCTTTGGGGACATGCTTACCGTGGTGTGTTCCTTCTCTTTCGCAGTGTACATCGCCCTTTTGGCCCGTTACGCCAAGGCCACGCCCCTTGGCCCCCTCCTTCCTCTCCAGCTCCTTGTAGTGGCCGGGCTTTCCTTTGTGGGGGCCTGGGCGGCGGGGGAAGTGCGCTGGCCCCTTTCGGGCCGCGTCTGGCAGGCCCTGGCCATCACGGGGGTTCTGGCCTCGGCCGTGGCCTATTACGTTCTCGCTTGGGCCGAGAGGCGCACGAGCGCCACGAAGGCCGCGGTGGTCCTGGCCATGGAGCCCGTGTTCGCTGCGCTCTTCGGCTGGGTTCTTTTGGGGGAGCGGCTGAGCCTTGGGCAGATCTTCGGGGCCGTGTTCGTCCTCTCCGGGATCTTCGCGGTGAGCACCGTTGACCTCGGGAAGAGGGGCCCGCATAATCGCTGAGCCGGGAGGGATGTCCGAACGGCAAGGAGCCGGTCTCGAAAACCGGTAGGGCCTTTTGGCCTTCGGGGTTCGAGTCCCCGTCCCTCCGCCAGCGCCCGTAGCTCAGCGGATAGAGTGCCGGCCTGCGGAGCCGGAGGCCGCAGGTTCAAATCCTGCCGGGCGCATTTATTTTTTGCGCGGCTGGATCACTTCGTCCACGATGCCGTAGGCCTTGGCCTCCTCCGCGCTCATCCAGAAGTTCCGGTCTGTATCGCGCTCGATCTTCTCCTTGGGCTGCCCCGTGTGGTAGGCGAGGATCTCGTTCACCCGGTTGCGGAGCTTGATGATCTCGTCGGCCTCGATCTTTATGTCCACGGCCTGCCCGCCCACCATGCCCCAGGGCTGGTGGATCATGATGCGGGAGTTGGGGAGGGCGTAGCGTTTGCCCTTGGCCCCGCCGGCGAGGATGAGGGCCGCCGCGGAGGCCGCGATCCCCACGCAAATCGTGCGCACCGGACACCGCACGTACTGCATGGCGTCGTAGATGGCGAGCGCGGCCTGGAGGTCCCCGCCGGGGCTGTTGATGTAAAGCTGGATGTCCTTCTCCGGGTCCTCGGCCTCAAGACAAAGGAGCTGGGCGATGATGTTGTCCGCGGCCCCGGAGTAGATGCCGCCTCCGGCGCTGGCCACGATCTCCCCGGAAAGGAAGATGATGCGGTCCTTGAAGAGGCGGGC
Source organism: Candidatus Bipolaricaulota bacterium (assembly GCA_030550535.1). Classification (GTDB taxonomy): domain Bacteria; phylum Bipolaricaulota; class Bipolaricaulia; order Bipolaricaulales; family Bipolaricaulaceae; genus DTER01. The sequence continues at coordinate 3,255 of JAUQPF010000026.1, read as the reverse complement.
GAAGGCCCGCTCCCAGTAGCGCATCATGCGCAGTTCCTCTTCCTCGAAGTACTGGAACCTCACTTCGGCCTCCTTAGATTCTCCAGGACCCAGTCGGCGACGCGCTCGAAGGAGAGCCGGGCGTGGATGGCCTCCTCGTTCTCCCCTTCCTCCTGGGCCAAGCGCCGCACCTCCTCGGGGGAGGGCGCAAGGCCTTTTTCCTCGCTCAGGCGGTGGATGAGGATCTCCCGGCGCAGGCGGCGGGCCACGATCCGCTCCACCTCCGCCCGCACCTCCTCCTTCTTGGGAAGGCGAGCCATCTCCTCTTCCACGGTGCTCGCCAGAAGCCCGGGCGGCACAGGGATGTTCAAGGCCTCAGCCAAGGCGTCAAGGGCGCGGCGGCGCAGCTCGTCCCGGCGCTGGGCCTCCGCCCGGGCCAAAAGCTCCCGCCGCACTTCCTCCACGAGCTCCTCCCACGTGGCTTTCCCGTAATGACGGGCGGTCTCCTCCTCGCTTGGGAGGCTCAGGGTGTAGACGCCCACCACCTCGAACTCCTCGGCGTGGCCTTCCTCGTCGGTGAGGATGACCCGCGTGCCGGCCCTCTGGCCCAGGAGCTGGCGGCCGATGGGGCGCTCCGCGGAGGCGGTGCCCTCCCAGATGCGCTCGCCCCGTTTGATGTGCACGACGTCGCCCTCTTCGGCCGGGCCATCCTTGGGGATCAAGGTCGCGGCCTCCCGCCGGAGATCGGCCAAGACCGCGGTCACATCCTCCTCCTTCACCTCCGCAGGCGGCGGCTCCTCCACGGCGATCGTGAGGCCTTCAGGGATGGCGAACTCCGGGAGGACCTCGAACTCCGCGCGGAACCGCAGGGACTCGCCCTGCACGAACTCCACGGTCTCCACCTTGGGCGCGGTCACGGGGTGCAGGGCGAGCTTATGGATGGCCTGTTCCAGCCAGTCCTGGATGAGGTCCTCCCGCACCTCCCTCCAGAAGGCCTCCTCGCCGTAGCGGCGAAGGATTAAGTGCTTAGGGGCCCTGCCCGGCCGGAAGCCGGGGATGCGCAGCTCCCGGCTTAGGGCTTGCAGGAACTGCTCCTCTTTTGCACGGATGGCCTCCTTGGGGACGGCCACCTCCAGCCGCACCTTCGTTCCCTCGCGTTGGATTTGGATGTTCTCGTCGCTCACGATCCGGCGGGCATTATACTGGCTCACCACCAAAGGCCGGAAAGCAGGGCCCAATCCCGGCCGATGAGGCGAATGGTTACGGCCTCGGCCCCGCGCACCACCACCTCCAGGGCCCCCAGGAGAAGGAGGGCGGCCACCACGATGATCCCGAACTGCTCAAGCCGCAAAAGTTGCAGGCGCCAACGCACGGGCAGGAAATAACCGAGAAGCCGGGACCCATCAAGAGGCGGGACAGGAAGGAGGTTGAAAAAGGCGAGGACCAAGGAGATCAGGACCAAAAAGGCGAGGAACATGAAAAGGTAGCGGGAGCGGAGGCCCAGGGCCAAAAGGAGGCGCCCCAGGCCGGCGATTCCGCCGGCGATGAGGAAGTTCGTGGCCGGGCCAGCCAACCCCACCCACACCATCCCCCGCCAGGGATCCCGAAAGTAGTAAGGGTTGATGGGCACGGGCTTGGCCCACCCGAACACGACGAAGGGCACCCCCGTGAGGCGGCGCAGAAGAAGGAGGGCCAGGGGCAGGGCCACGGATCCGATAGGATCCAGATGCTTGAGGGGATTGAGGGAGAGCCTCCCGGCGCGCTTGGCCGTGGGATCGCCCAGCCAAAGGGCCACGAGGCCATGGGCCACCTCATGGGGGATAACGCAAAGGAACAGGGCCAAAACGGCGAAGATCGCTTGGATCAAAAACTCGCTGGAAAAGCTCACGGACCACGCTCCCCGGACACCACGATCACGTTCTCCTTGAGAAGGGCCACGGTTCCTGGCGGACTCCCTTTGGGTTTGCGCACATAGCGGGCCTCAGTGTAGCTCACCTCCACCTTCCGTTCACCGCGGGCCTTGGAGAACCAGGCGGCCAGCTCCGCAGCGCGGCGCAACACCTCCTCGGGGACGGTTCTCCCCCCGTTTTTAATGAGCACGTGGGCTCCGGGGACTCCGCGGGCGTGGAGCCAAAGGTCGTTGGGGCTCGCGCGGCGCACGATCCAGTCGTTCTCCTTCGCGGAGCGGCCCACCAGCACGGTGAATTCGCCGATCCGATACTGGCGGGGCTGGCTTGGCGGCTCCTTTTCCTCCCTCTCTTCCTCCGCTTCCACCAGGTAGGGAGCGAGGTCCGGTCGGCTCTTCAAAAGCGCGATCTCCTCCAGAAGCTCTGCGATCTCCCGCTCGAGCTGGGCGCGGCGAAGGGGGATCTCCTGGGCCCGCCGCCGCAGCTTCCCCGCTCGCCGGTAAAGCTCCTGGGCAAAGCGCGCGGGCGGAAGCGCCGGATCCAATTCAAGCTCCACCGGGCTTCCGTCGAACCCCTCCACCGTGACCCTGGAGGCTCCTTTGGGAATCTCGGAAAGACGGGCGAGGACGAGATCGGCTTTTTCTTTTACAGCGGGCCAGGTCTGCGCCTCCTTCTCCGCCTCTGCCAGCATGGCCAAAGCCCGTTTGCGCCGCTCCACCGCCCGCGCAAGCTCGGCGATGCGTTTCTCCGCAAGCTCGCCAAACACGCGCTCTTCCAACGTTCGGTCCAAGGCCGGCCAAAAGGCGGGGAACTCCTCCGTGGGCTCCCCCCAGTCCGGCCGGGGGAAGAACGAGGCGCGAAGCCCCCTTGGGGTGGCGTAGAGGAAGCCCCGCGGGGGGAGGCTGAGCAATTCCTGGGCCCAACCCCGCAGGTCCTCCGGGGTCATGGCCCTCTTGAGCTTGCCTAGCAGGGCCCGGCGTAGCTCCGGTCCCAGGCCGACAAGGGGGTCCCCTTCGCCGAAGTCCACGGGTTGGAATTGACCCGCGCGGAGGGAGGCGCTGCGGCCGTCGCGGAAAAAGAGGAAGAGGTTCCCCTGACGGGGCCGGAGGTCCAGGACAAGGTCGGCTTCGGGGAAGCGGAGGCGCACCACCCGGTCGAAGCCCGCCTGCTGGAGGGCGAGCAAGGGTTGGCCCTCCAAGGCGCGCAGGAGCTGGCAGAAGGCTGGAGGGTGGGGTGGCGTGGGCGGCCGCAACTCCGTGCGGTGGAACGCCTTCCCCTTGGGATCGAGGGCCAGGGCCCCCGGCGGGTCAAAAAAACGCAGGAGGAAAACCTCTCCCACCTGGTGGACCTTGCTGAGCCTCGCGCCCAC
>JAUQPF010000006.1 GCA_030550535.1 Candidatus Bipolaricaulota bacterium | reverse complement strand
GGAAGTGTGGCGGCTTTGGCCCAAACCGGGGTGCACGAGCATGCCCTGGCGAGGATCAGCGCGGAGCGGTTCGCCGTAGCCCGCGGCCTGCGTGTGGAAATCTACCAGGTTTCCCGCCCGGCCGCGCCGGAACGGGTGCTCCCCGCTCCCCCGCGCTTGGAGGGCGTGGCGTCCCTCGCGGCCTCGCCCGACGGCCGCTACCTCGCTGCCGGCGGGGACTTCGGGCGCGTCGCCGTGTGGGACCTCCCCTCCGGCCAGCTTCTCTACGAAGTGAAGCTCCATAGCTTCAAGGTGTGGTCCGTGGCCTTCTCCCCTGACGGCACGCTCCTCGCCTCCGGCGCGTTCGACGGCACGGTGAAGCTTTTGGACCTGCGCACGGGCCTGGAGGCCGGGGTCTTCCGCGATCCGGAGCTGCGCTCGCCCGGGGTCCCCGAGGGCACGGCCCACACGGGTTGGGTGCGGTGCGTGGCCTTCTCCCCGGACGGGCGGTACCTGGCCACGAGCGGCTGCGATGGCTACGTGCGCATCTGGGATGTCCAAAGCCTTCGACTCCTTTGGAAACTCCGGGGCGGGATCAACGTGTACTCCGTGGCCTTTTCTCCGGACGGGGACTTTCTTGCCTGGGGCAACAACCCGGGCGAGGTGCGGCTGGCCCGCACGGAAAGCTGGCAGGAGACCCGGGTGATCCCCGTGAAGAACCCGGCGTTCTGCGTGGCCTTCTCCCCCTCCGGCCGGTACTTGGCGGCCGCGGGACACCAAAGGGTCGTGTGGGTGTGGGATGCGGCCCGCGGGGTCCTTATGCGCGAGCTCTCCGGCCATGAGGGGCGCATCTGGGGCCTCGCCTTTCTTTCGGAGACGAAGCTTGTGACCACCGCGGAGGACGGGACGTTCCGGGTGTGGGACCTCGGGCCTTAGCTCTGGAGGAGTTGGCGCGGAGGATCGTGGCCTGCCGGGCCTGCCCCAGGCTCGTGGCCCATCGGGAGGAGGTGGCCCGGCGCAAGGCCCCGGCATTCCGGGACCAGACCTACTGGGGAAGGCCTGTGCCGGGCTATGGGGATCCGGAGGCTTGGCTTTTTATCGTGGGGCTTGCGCCCGCGGCCCATGGGGCCAACCGCACGGGAAGGATGTTCACGGGCGATGGTCCCCGCGGCGCCGGGGATTTCCTCATGGCCGCCCTCCACCGCGCCGGCCTCGCCAACCTCCCCTATGCGCGGGCGCGCGACGACGGCCTCACGCTCTCCGGCGTGTTTTTGAGCGCCATCTGCCGGTGCGCCCCGCCCCAAAACCGCCCCACCTCCGCGGAGATCCGCCGGTGCCTTCCCTTCCTCGTGGAGGAGCTCCGGATCGTGGGGCCCAAGGTGATCCTGACCCTCGGAGGTCTTGCGTTTTCCTGGACCCTCCAGGCTTTGGAGGAGCTGGGGGGAGACCTTCCCCGGCCGCGCCCAAAATTCCGCCACGGACTAGTTTTGGATCTGCGGCCGGAGGGCCCTTTGGTCCTCGCTTCCTACCATCCTTCCCGCCAGAACACCCAGACCGGCCGGCTCACCCCGGCCATGCTGGATGCCATCCTCGCCCAAGCTCGGGCAGGGCACGCGTCTCCTCCTGAAGGGCGCGCAGGATAAGGAAGGCCCAAAGCGCCAAGAGATACCAAAGGCCGAAGGTTTCCCCCACCGGGAGCACCGCGCCCGGAAGGCTTCCGATGCGGGCCACCACCCAAAGGTAGGGCTCCGCCAGGAGTCCGAGCATCCGCCCCACCCAGGGCGCGAGGGTTGGAATGAGAAGAAGCGGGAGCCCCAGGACCCCGGCCCAAAGGAGGGCGGTGGTCCAGGGGATGAGGACGAGGTTGGCCACAAGTCCATAGGGCGCGAGGTACCCGAAGCTCGCCCCGAGGAACGGAAGCACCCCCACCTGAGCGCAGGCGCTCACGGCAAGGAGGTCGGCAAGGTAGCGCCCCCCTCGGGGGAGGCGCAGACGCAGGCGCGAACCGGTCCAGCTGGGAAGCATCAAGACGATCCCGGTGGTGGCCGAAAACGAGAGCTGGAACGCGGCATCCAGGGTGGACCAGGGCCAGACGAGGAGGACAAGGAGGGCCGCAAGGGACAGGCCCTGGAGGGGGTCCAGCCAACGGCGGGCCACCCAGCCCCGCTCCCAGAGGAGCCAAAAGAGCCCAAGGACCCCGAACATGAGGGCCGCGCGCAGGAGGGAAACACGCAGACCGCCGATGAGGACGTACGCGGAGGCCATGGGGATGAGGAGGAAGTGGCGTAAGACTCGAGGAACACGCAAAAGCCGCAAAAGGAACCAGCCGCCCGCCACGAGGATCCCCAAATGCAGCCCGGAGAGGGCGAGGAGGTGGGCTACGCCCGCCTCGCGGAAGGCCTCCTTCTCCTCGGGGGAGAGGAGGCCCCGGCTCCCCAAAAGGAGGGCGCAAAGAAGGGCCTGGGCCCGCGACGGAAGGGGACGAAGGAGGGCGCGGAGCCTCTCCCTGGCCTGGGCGGCCCAGAAAAGAAGCCCGCCGCGGCTTTCCTCCAGGATCTCCACGTGCTCGGCCCAAAAGAGGCCATGGATCCCCCGCCGGGCCAGGTAGTCCCGAAAGCCTTGGGGCTCGGGGATGTCGTAGCGCCCGAAAAGCCGCACCCTTTGGCCCGGGTACACCGGATTTCCCTGGGGCCCGTAGGCGAGGAGGCGCACCCCCAGCGTCTCCACCTCCACGGTGAAGGCGAGCCTTTTGGCCGTGGGCTCGGGGAGGTCCACCACCCGGCCCGTGCACTCCCGGAGGAGGGGGAGCTGGAAGGCGAGGTGCTCTGGGAGCGGGGTGGGCCGCACGAGGCCCGCACCCAAGAAAAGGGCGGCGGCCCAAAGGAAGGGGATGCGCCGGTACCGGGCCGCGAGGACCATAAAGAGCGCGGAAACTCCAAGACCCAGGGGCCCCAGCGGGGCGAGGTGGCCCAAGGCCAGGCCGAACCCGAGGGCCGCGACGATCCCGGGGAGGAGGGCACGGGCCATTGGCTGTCCTTCCCTGGCCAGTATAATGAGGGTGCTTGGGGGTGACTGGACTCGACGGGAACACCGAGGCCAGGCGGCAAGCGGAGCTCCCGTACGCTCCTAAAACCACGGGACGGCCAAATAAGTGCCGACTACGCTTACGTTCCTGCTTACGCCCTGAACTAGCGCGTAAGCCGTCCCCAGTCCCCTCGCCCGCGGGGGGCTGGCGGGCGTGACCGAAGCGGGCTAGCCCGAAGGCCCTGGCCCCGGGGCCAGGGGCGAGAACCTTTTGGGGCTGGGGCTCGAGCGATCCTGCCCGTGGGAGCGCGAGAGCCGAGAGGGAAAACACGGGCTAAGCTTGTAGATGCCGAAGCCGAGGTGTTTTCGGACGGGGGTTCGAATCCCCCCACCTCCACCAGGGCTAGGGCGTAGCCAAGCGGTAAGGCAGCGGGCTTTGGACCCGCGATCGGAGGTTCGAATCCTCCCGCCCTAGCCAGCGATGTCCCCTTCGGAACATCCCTTTTCCCCTTTGGGCCTCGCCCTCCCCGAGGAGCTTTGGCGCGAGGCCCTGAGCCATGCCTCCTACGCCAACGAGACGGGGCATCCCTCCAACGAGCGCCTGGAGTTCCTGGGCGACGCGGCCCTCTCCCTCGCGGTGACGGAGATCCTGTTCCGCCGCTTCCCGGAGGGGGCGGAGGGGGAGCTCACCAAGATCCGGGCGGTGGTGGTGTCCCGGCCGGTGCTCGCGGAGGTGGCCCGCCGCCTGGGCCTAGGACAACACCTCCTTTTGGGGAGGGGCGCGGAGGCCGCCGGGGCGCGGGAGCGCCCCTCCGTGCTGGCCTCCGCCCTGGAGGCCCTGTTCGGGGCCCTGTTCCTCGCCCACGGTTACCCCGCCGTGCGGGACCTCGTGGAAAAGCTTTTCTCCGAGGAGATCGCCCGCTATGCCCAAGCGGTCCCGGACTACAAATCCCTCCTTCAGGAGCTCGTGCAGGAGCGGTTTGGAGGCCTTCCGGAGTACCGGGTGGTGGCGGAGGAGGGGCCGGAGCACAAAAAGGTGTTCACCGTGGAGGCCCAAGCCGGCGGGCACAGAGCCCTGGGGCGGGGCCGCTCCAAAAAGGAGGCGGAGCAGGCCGCGGCCAAGCGCCTGTACCTCGCCCTCACCACCCCCGAAACCTCGGAGGCCTCCGCGGCATAAGATCACCAGGGGCTTTGCCCCGTACAAAGGAGGGGGAATGCGCGCGCGATTCTTGGCGGTTTTGCTCCTTTTTTCCGTTTTGGCGGGGGCCCAGCCCGAGGAGTTCCGGGACCTCAACTTCGGGAACAAACCCTTTAACCCCGGCGACGTGGGCCTCGTCATGCGAGCCCTCGTTCGCGACAACGACGCGGGCAACACCGATCCCATCTACTTCACCTGGGTCACCGTGGAGAACCTGGGCACGGCCAAACCCGAGGACATCGAGTGGGTGGAGCTCCGCATGGAGAACTCCTGCGGGAAAAAGGTGGTCCTGGCGCGGGGGAAGGGCTTCCCCATCCACGAGATCCTCCTTGGGCGCGATCCCGAGGAGCGCATGATCCCCGACGACGGCGAGGCCTATCTCTACGTGTGGGTGAAGGTCACGGACAGGATCACGGAGGGGCGGACGATCCAGCCCAAGCTGATCCTGGGCTGGGCCGAGGGCGAGAAGGGCGGGACGCTCGAGCTTGTGGACGGAACCCCGGAGAAGCTCGTGGTGGCCGGAAGCTTCACCGCCCGGATCCTCCCTGGCCCGGAGGGCGGCAACCTCAACCCCGGCGACCGCTTCCCCGTGGCCGAGGTGGAGGTGGAGGACACCGCGGACGTGAACCCCTGGGGCTTGGACGTGGTGAAGATCCGCATCGATGGACCTGCCGGCCTCGTTTGGATCCTCGACAACAAGATCCAAACGCTGGAGATCCCAGTGGGGCGCGATTACACCCTTCCTGAGCCCCTGTTCGCCGCGCTGGATGAAGGTAAACACGTCCTCACCCTGTGGGTGGAGGTGCCCGAGGGCTTCCGGCCCAAGGATCCCGTGAGCGTGGCGCCCACCCTAACCCTCACCCTCAAGGAGGCCGGCCATGCCCAGACCTTCAAGCTTGTCGATCCCATTCCGGACCGGGTTTTGGCCGCAGGGCTGGAGATCCTGGAGGTCCAGGTGCCCCAGGCCGGCAAGGTCCTGAGCCCCGCGCCGGGCACGCTCCTCTATTCCGCCCTCAGGATCGGCGATCAGGACCGGAACGCCACGCCCGTGCGCCTCGATAGCCTCACCCTTAGGCCTTTGGGCACCCTCACCGCCGTGGCCAGCGTGGAGGTGGTGGACCAAGGCGGCCGCCTCCTTGGCTTCGCCAAGGGGATCGACAACCCCATCCCCCTCGTCTCCCCCGATGGCAAGCCCCTCCTCCTCCCCGACGACGCCACCTGGACCCTGAACCTCACCCTGACCCTTTCCGGAAAGATCCCGCTTGGGGCAAGCCTCCTCCTTTCCCACGAGATCGCGCTTGAGGAGGTCCTGCCTCAGGACTGGCTGGCGCGCCCCGACGCCCTCACCAAGTTCAAGGGAACGCAGAGCGTCACCCCCAAGGACGCGGTGTTCTTCGGGAAGCCCACGGTGAAGCTGGCGAAGGTCGAGGACCGGGCCGTCCTCGCCACCGATGGGGAAACGATCGGCCTCCTTTCCGGGAAGCTCGCGGTGAAGCCCCTGGAGTTCGTGGAGGTCTCGGCCCAGTCCCTGGCGGGCTACCGCCTGAGCACCAAGGCCCTGGCGGACGGGTTGAGCTTCGCCCTGGAGGCGGGGAAGGCCCAGGCCAAGGCCGGGGACCTTGCGGCCTTCGCGGTGGCCCTCAAACCCGTGCGCATGCCGCAGAGGGAAATGCAGGTCACCCTGGACCTGAGCGTGGACAAGGTCGTGGACTGGGCTGGGATCGCCCTTCCCTTCACCTTGGGGCCAAGCCAGGCGGTGTTCTCCTTCGTCGTGCCCCAAATTGGGCTTCAGGCGGATCCGCAAACGCCCTCGGGGGCTTTGCTCCACGCGGATGCCCCGCTTTCCGCCCTCAAGGTCCACGTCTACTTCGATCCCAGCCTGCCCGTGGAGCTTGTGGAGGTCCAGGGCCTTGAGCCCTACGTGGCCGAGGTGGAGCCGGCGGAGCCGGAGCCGGGGCGGATCGCCCTTTCGCTTGGGCTTTCGCCCGAGGGGAAACCCGCCGCCGGCCCCCTTGCCCGCCTCCTCTTCGCCAAGAAGGTGGAGGAGGAGGTGGCCTTCTCCCTGCGGCTGGAGGTCCGGGAGGCGCGAGGGCCGCAAGGCGAGCTGCTCCCGTTCTTCCTTGCGCCCGAGGTTTTGGAGCTCAAACTTTAGGGAGCAGGTTGCGCGACGGACGGGGTCGGCCATAATCGGCATGGCCGGCCCCGTCGTCTAGCGGCCAAGGATTTCGGGTTCTCAACCCGAAGACAGGGGTTCAAATCCCCTCGGGGCCAGAGAAGCCGGGCGTTTCGCCCGGCTTTTTTCCTTTAGGCGGAGCGATTCCCAAAGCGCTCCCAGTGCACCTTCGCGGGGTCGTACTGGGTGCGGGGCTCCGGGTGCTCCGCGGGGATCCCCACGGGGATCAAGGCGAAGATCCAGTAGTCCTCGGGAAGGCCCAAGAGGGGGCGCAGGGCTTCCTGGCGCTTTTCGTCCATGCCGCACCAGGTGGCCCCGAGGCCCAGGTTGGCCGCGGCCAGAAGGAGGTTCTCCACCGCGGCCGCCAGGTCCTGGAAAAAGTAGAAGTTGCCCGCGGGCTTCCCCAAAGGAAGGATCACCGCGCCCGCGTCCACCCCAAACCGCGCGTGGGGATGGGCCGTGCACACCTCCCGGATCCGCTCCCGGTCCGTGATCACCAGGAACTCCCAGGGCTGGCGGTTGCGGGCCGAAGGGGCCGCCATGGCCGCTTTGAGCAGAAGCTCCAATTTTTCCCGGGGCACCGGTTCGCCCGTGAACCTCCGCACCGATCTTCGCCGCATGAAGAACGCCAGAACCTCCTCCGGGCTCATCCCTCACCTCCGATGAGCGAGCCTCTTTTCCCGGCGAGCGCCTCGAGGAGGGCCCCCTCCCGGTCCATCTGGAAGATCACGATGGGAAGGGCATTTTCCCCGGCGATGGCCACGGCCGCACCGTCCATGACCCGCAATCCCCGCGCCAGGTACTCCCCAGGGCTCAGCCGGGGGAGGAGCCGGGCGCTCGGGTTTTTGTGGGGGTCGTCCTCGAAAAGGCCGGGGACCTTGGAGGCCTTGAGCACCACCTCGGCGTCCACGGAGAGGGCGCGGATCACGGCAGCGGTGTCGGTGGTCACGTAGGGGTCGCCGGTTCCTCCGGCGAAGATGACCACGGCCCCGGAGGAAAGGGCTTCCTTGGCGCGCCAGGGGTCCACGGCCTCCGCCACCCCCGCCACGGGCAGGGCCGACATGAGGAGCGCCGGGATCCCCCGGGCAAGGAGGAACTCCCGGAGCACCACCCCGTTCAAGAGGGTGCCGAGCATGCCCACGGTGTGGCCGGCCGTGGGGGGGAGGAAGGGGAGGGCCGCGCCCCGGGCCACGTTCCCCCCGCCCACCACCACGGCGAGCTCCGCGCCCGCCTCCCGCGCCCGCCCGATCTCCTCGGCATAAAAAGAGAAGGCCCCTTTGTCCAAGGGGCCTTCCTTCCCGCCCAGGACCTCCCCTGAGATCTTCAGGAGGGCCCGCTTCCACCGCAATCTCATGCCTCGCCCACCTGGAAGCGCACGAACCTCCGGATCACCACGGGCTCCCCGAGTTTGGCGGCCAGCTCCCCAAGGACGTCCTCCACCTTGAGGTTGGGGTCGCGCACATAGGGCTGCTTAAGAAGGCAGTTCTCCTCGAAGAACTTCTGCAGGCGGCCCTCCACGATCTTCTCCACGATGTGCGGGGGCTTCCCCTCCCGCTCGGCCTGCTTGCGCAGGATCTCCCTCTCTTGCTCGAGCACATCGGGGGGCACGTCCTCCGGGGCGATCCAGCGGGGCCGGGCCGCGGCGATCTGCATGGCCAGGTTCTTCAAGAACTCCCGGAAGGCCTCGGAGTTGGCGGCGAAGTCCGTGGCCGTGTCCACCTCCACCAGGACCCCGATCTTCCCGGAGTGGTGGATGTACGCCTCCACTCGGCCTTCCTTCACCGTGCGGGTTTGGCTGGCGAGGAACTCTTTCCCCTCCTCGCGCAGGATCTTCTTGGCCTTCTCCAGGTCCCCGCCGGCCTTGATCAGGGCCTGCTTGCAGTCCATGATCCCCAGGCCCGTCTCCTCCCGGAGTTTTTTCACCAGCTCCACCGTGATCTCCATGCCCTCACTCCTTCTCCTCGTACTTCTCCATCATCTCCATGAGGTGCTCTTCGTCCACGGCGATCATCTCGGGCGTGGGCATGCCCGTGGGCCGCTCCACCGGGGTCTCCGTGACCTGCAGGCCCTCCCGGCCCTCGATGACCGCGTCCGCGATGCGGGCGGTGATGAGGCGCGTGGACTTGATGGCGTCGTCGTTGCCGGGGATGGGGTAGTCGATGAGGTCCGGGTCGGCATCGGTGTCGCAGATGGCCACAATGGGGATCCTCATGGCGTTGGCCTCGCGCACGGCGTGGATCTCCACGGTGGGGTCGATCACGAACACCACGCCGGGAAGCCGGTCCATGTTGCGGAGCCCCTCGAAGTTCTTGCGCAGGCGCACAAGCTCCTTCTCCAGGCGCAGGCGCTCCTTGATGGGGAGGCGCTCGTACTTCCCTTCCGCGAAGTTGCGCTCCAGCTCCAGCATGTGGAGGATGCGGCGGCGGATGACCTCGAAGTTCGTGAGGGTGCCGCCCACCCAGCGCCGGTTCACCCAGTGCCCGCCGCAGCGCTTCGCCTCCTCCTCCACGATGGCCTGCACCTGGCGCTTGGTGCCCACAAACAGGATGCCCTTCCCCTGGGCGGCCTGCTCGCGCACAAAGTGGTAGGCGCGCTCGAACATCTCCAGGGTTTTGGTGAGGTCGATGATGTGGATGCCCTTCCGCTCCATGTAGATGAACGGGCGCATCTTGGGGTTCCACTTGCGGGTGCGGTGGCCGAAGTGGACCCCCGCTTCCAGGAGTTCTTTCATGGTGAGCAAGGCCAAACCTCCTCCTTTCCGGACGAATGCGCGCGAGTATATCCGGGACCTTTGTCCGCCACAAAGGGGCCGGCTCCTGGCTGGGAACCTCTCCCCGGGAGGGCTAAGATGGGATTGTGCTGGACGGGGAACTTCGGCACATCCCCCGCAACCCCGAGGCCGAGCAGGTCGTGCTGGGCGCGGCCATGCTTGCCCCCGAGGAGGTCGTGCCCAAGCTCCTTGCCCGCCTCCGCCCCGAGCACTTCTACTTCAAGGCCCACCAGGAGATCTACCGCACGATCCTCGAGCTCTTTGAACACGGCCAGCTTCCGGACGTGGTGACCGTGGCCAATCGGCTGGAGGAGCGGGGGAAGCTCGCGGAGGTGGGCGGCCGAAGCTACCTCCAGGAGCTCCTTTTGCGGGTGCCCGTGACGGCGGCCGTGGACCACTACGCGGAGATCGTGGAGCAGAAGGCCCTGCGGCGCTGGCTCATCCAGGCCGCCGCCCGCATCGCCGAGCTGGGCTACACCGAGGAGCTCCCCGTGGAGGAGGCCCTGGACCGCGCGGAGGAGGCCATCTTCACCATCGCCGAGCGCCGCTCCCTGCCCGGGTACTTCCTCCTTAGGGACTTCCTGCCCGTGCACCTGGAGGCCTTGGAGGAGTTGCACAAGGACCCCAAACGCCGTCCGGTCACGGCCATCTCCACGGGCTTCCAGGAGTTCGACGCCTACACCGCGGGGTTCCGGCCCGCGGATTTGGTGGTCATCGCCGGCCGGCCGGGCACCGGCAAGACCGCCCTGGCCCTGGCCATCGCCCGCGACGCCGCCCTCCGCCAGGGCAAAAAGGTGGGGATCTTCTCCCTGGAGATGTCCAAGGAACAGGTGCTGGAGCGGCTCCTCTGCGCGGAGGCCCAGGTGGACCTGCACCGCCTGCGCTCGGGGTACCTCCCTCCGGCCAAGTGGGGGCTGATCGCCGCGGCCGCCGGCCGCCTCAACGACGCCGTGATCCTCATCGACGACACCCCCAACGCCACCGTTCTCTCCGTCAAGGCCAAGGCCCGGCAGATGATGCGCGAGCACGGCCTGGATTTGGTGATCGTGGACTACCTCCAGCTCGTGGAGGCCGGGATCAAGACGGACGTGCGGGAGCAGCAGATCGCCTACGTCTCCCGGACGCTTAAGGGGATGGCCCGGGAGCTGGGGATCCCGGTGATCGCCTGTTCCCAACTGAACCGGCAGGTGGAGCGGCGGGGCGAGGACGCCAAACCCCGCCTTTCCGATCTTCGCGAGTCCGGGGCCATCGAACAGGACGCGGATTTGGTGGTGTTCATCCATCGCCCCGAGGGGAAAAAGGGCGAGGACGGCCCGGTGGTGGACACAGAGATCATCATCGCCAAACAGCGCAACGGCCCCACCGGAAGCTTTCGCCTCCTTTTCCACAAGAGCTACGCCACGTTCTACTCGCCCACCAAGGAGGCCGAGGAAGTGCCGTTTTAGAAAGGAGGGGGTTTGGTCCCTAAGGATCTGCGGTACACCAAGGACCACGAGTGGGTGCGGCTGGAGGACGGCAAAGCCCGGGTGGGCATCACCGACCACGCCCAGAAGTCCCTGGGCGACATCGTGTACGTGGAGCTTCCTCCCCTGGGAAGGAGCGTGAAAAAGGGGGAGCGCGCGGCCACGGTGGAGTCGGTGAAGGCCGTGGGCGAGGTCTTTGCCCCCCTCTCCGGGAAGGTGGTGGAGGTCAACCCTGCGGTCACCGCCAGCCCTGACCTCATCAACAAGGACCCCTACGGCCAAGGGTGGCTGTTCGTCCTGGAGATCGCGGACTCCCAGGAGATCGAGACGCTCCTCACCCCGGAGGCCTACGAGGGGCTCCTGAAGGGAGGGGGATGAACCCGTACATACCGCACACGCCGCGGGACATTGAGGAGATGCTCAGGGCCGTGGGCCTCCCCGATGTGGAGGCCCTTTTTTCCGATATCCCGGAGGAGGTGCGCCGGCGCTTCCGCCCCTTGGGCCTCCCGCCCCGCGACGAGATCTGGGTCTTTCGGTACATCACCGCGCTTTCCGAGCGCTCCACCGGGCGGAAGCTCATCCCCTTCCTTGGGGCTGGGCTCTACGACCACTACGTGCCGCCCGTGGTGGGCCACATCCTTTCCCGCTCCGAGTTCTACACGGCCTACACCCCCTACCAGCCGGAGATCGCGCAAGGAACCCTCACCTGGATGTTCGAGTACCAGACGATGGTGTGCGAGCTCACGGGGATGGAGGTGGCCAACGCCTCCATGTACGACGGGGCCACGGCCCTTTCCGAGGCCGTGTACATGGCCGTCCGCGCCACCGGAAAGAGGACCGTGCTCGTCCCGCGCTCCCTAGCCCCCAACGTGCGCGAGGTTCTTTCCACCTACGCCTGGGCCGCAGGGCTGAAACTCGTGGACGTTCCCTACGACGAGGCCGGCCAGCTTGCGCTCCGGGAGATCCCGGAGGACACCTGTGCCCTCATCGTGCAGGAGCCCAACTTCTTCGGGATCGTGGAGGACCTTTCCGGGCTCAAGGCGCGGCTGGGCTCGGCCTTCCTCATCGTCTACGTGAACCCCCTCGCCCTTGGGGTTTTGGAACCACCGGGAAGGTTCGGGGCGGACGTGGTGGTGGGCGAGGGGCAGGTCCTTGGCCTCCCTCTTTCCTTCGGGGGGCCGCTTTTGGGGATCTTCGCCACGCGCCTGGAGCACCTGCGGCGCATGCCCGGAAGGATCGCGGGCCGCACCGTGGACGCCGAGGGGAAGGAGGGCTACGTCATGACCTTCCAGACCCGGGAGCAGCACATCCGCCGGGAGGAGGCCACCTCCAACATCTGCACGAACTCCGCGCTGTGTGCGCTTGCGGCCACCGTGTACCTTGGGGCTTTGGGCCCGGAGGGCCTGCGGCGGGTGGTCCTCCTCGCCATGGAGCGCGCCCACGCGCTTGCGGAGCGGATCTTCACCCTTCCCGGTTTCCGGCCCGCCTTCCGGGGGCCCTTCCTCTACGAGTTCGCCGTGGCCTGCGCGGACGCGGAGGCCGCGGTGCGCCGGCTCCGCCAAAGCGGGATCGCCGTGGCCGGCCCCGAGCTTCTGCGCAAATGCGGCGTAGAAAACGCTTTTCTCGTGGCCGTCACCGAAAAGCGCACCCCTGAGGAGCTCGACCTCTTTTGGCGGGCCCTTACGGGAAAGGAGTGACGGTGCCCACCATCTTTGAGCGCGGCCAAAAAGGACGGAGGGCGGTGGCCCTGCCGGAGCTCTCCCGCCCGGAGGCCGAGCTTTTGGGAAAAATTCCAGAGGGGATGCGGCGCAAAGCGCCGCCCCGCCTCCCCGAGGTCTCCCAGCCCGAACTCGTGCGCCACTACACCGCCCTTTCCCGCCTCAACTACGGCGTGGACACGGGCTTCTACCCCCTGGGAAGCTGCACCATGAAGTACAACCCTAAACTCCACGAGGACCTCGCCCGCCTCCCGGGGTTCACCGGGCTTCATCCCCTCCTTCCCGAGGAGGAGGTGCAAGGGGCCCTGGCCCTCCTTTGGGAGCTCGCCGAGTACCTCCGGGGGATCGCGGGGATGGCGGGGGTGACCCTGCAGCCCGCGGCCGGCGCCCACGGCGAGCTCACCGGCATGTTCCTCATCAAGCGCTACTTCGAGGACCGGGGCGAGCTCCCCAAGCGCCACAAGATCCTCCTTCCCGACTCCGCCCACGGCACGAACCCGGCCTCCGCGGCCATGGCCGGCTTTCGCGTGGTCTCCCTCCCCTCGGACCGGCGGGGCATGGTGGACCTCGAGGCCCTAAAAAGGAACCTCGACGAGGACGTGGCCGGGATCATGCTCACCGTGCCCAATACTCTCGGGATCTTCGAGGCGGACATCCTCGCGATCACGGAGCTTGTGCACGAGGCCGGCGGGCTTTGCTACTTCGATGGGGCCAACCTGAACGCGTTCCTGGGGCGGGCCCGGCCGGGCGACATGGGCGCGGACATCTTCCACTTCAACCTGCACAAGACCTTCTCCACGCCCCACGGGGGCGGCGGCCCCGGCGCCGGACCCTTGGCCGTCTCCGCGCCCCTCCTCCCCTACCTCCCCGTGCCCGAGATCGTGAAAGAAGGCGACCGCTTCCGCCTGAACTTCGACAAGCCGAAGTCCATCGGCCGGGTGCACCCGTACTTCGGGAACTTCCTGGTCATGGTGAAGGCCCTGGCCTACATCCTCACGCTGGGGGACGAGGGGATGCGCGAGGTCTCGGCGGCCGCGGTGCTCGCCGCCAATTACCTGCGCGTGCGCCTCAAAGGCGCCTACAAGCTCCCCTATGACCGCCTCTGCAAGCACGAGTTCGTCCTCTCGGGAGAGGGCCTCGGGGAGGGGATCCGCACCCTGGACATCGCCAAGCGCCTCATCGACTACGGGTTCCACCCGCCCACGATCTACTTCCCCCTGATCGTGCGGGAGGCCCTGATGATCGAGCCCACGGAGACCGAGCCCAAAGAGGTTTTGGACGCGTTTGCCGAGGCCATGCTGCGCATCGCCGAGGAGGCGAGGACCCAGCCGGAGCTCCTCCGGGAGGCGCCGCACCGGGCGCCGGTGCGCAGGCTCGACGAGGCCCGGGCCGTGCGCCAACCCGTTTTGCGCCACCCCTTCGGGGTGGGGA
>JAUQPF010000005.1 GCA_030550535.1 Candidatus Bipolaricaulota bacterium | reverse complement strand
AAGGGAAGGGGTGGGTAGTCACCCTCACGCGGTCACGGCCGCAGAAGGAAGGCCCGCGTAATGTGAAAACGTAGGGACGGCTGCGGCGGCTGGGACGTGCGGAGCACCAAAGAAAGTGCGCCCACGCGGGCCCGCACCTCCCAGCGGTCCCCCAGGTACTCGGCCCCTTCCACCGCCGCCTCGAACGGCCCCTCCCCCAACTCCACCCAGTCCGGCCGAAAGAAAAGGAACGCCTCGTCCCCCGCGGAGGCCCCCAAAACCTCGGCCCTCACCCGCACGCCGGCCACCTCCACCCAGGCCGCGGAACCCTCTTCCTCCACGACCTGCGCCGGCCAGAGGTTCGCCCGGCCCAAGAACTGAGCCACAAAGGGCGTTTGGGGACGCTCATAGAGCGCTTGCGGCACGTCCACCTGTTCTAGCTTTCCCGCGTTCATCACGCCCACCCGGTCGCCCAGGGCCAGGGCTTCTTCCTGGTCATGGGTCACATGAACGGCGGTGGTCTTTCGTTCCTTGAGGATGCGACGAAGCTCGCGGCGGAGCTCGCGGCGCAGCGCCGCATCCAGGGCGGAAAGGGGCTCATCCAAAAGGAGGACCTTGGGCTCCACGGCGAGGGCCCGGGCCAAGGCCACCCGCTGCTTTTGCCCCTCCGAAAGCTCGTGGGGTTTCCGGCGTTCGTAGCCGGAAAGCCCGACCAGCTCCAGAAGTTCGGCCACCCTCCTCCGGCGGGCCGCGCGGGAAAGGCGGTGCCGACCATGACGCAGCCCGTAGGTCACATTGGCCGCCACCGAAAGATGAGGGAACAGGGCGTAGTTCTGGAAAACGAAACCGATGTCCCGCCGCTCCGGGGGAAGGCGGAGGACGGATTGGCCGTCCACGCGCACGTCCCCGGCCTCCGGACGTTCCAGGCCCGCGATGCACCGCAGGACCGTGGTCTTCCCGCAGCCCGAGGGGCCCAACAGCACGAGGATTTCCCCGGATTCCACCGCAAAGGAGACGCCGTCCACGGCCACCACCGGGCCAAAGCGTTTTTTCAGGTCGCAAACCTCAAGCCTGGCCATGGGCGCGGAGGGTTCGCTCGCCGAGCCACTCCCAGACGGCCACGGCGGCCACGGTGAGGAGCACAAGGAGGGAGGCCAGGGCCGAGGCCGCGCCGAACCGCCGGGCCGAGAGGAACCGGTAGATCGCCAAAGGGATGGTCACGAGCTCCCCCTGGGAGAGCATAGCCGCAGCGGTCATCTCCCCCAGGGAAAGGGCCAGGCTGAACGCGCCGGCCACCAACAACGCTTGGGAGAGGAGGGGGGCTTCCACGGTGAGGAAGGTCCGAAGGCGCCCAGCCCCCAGGGTGCGGGCTGCCTCCACCCAGGCGGGGGCTAGCCCCTCCCAAAGGGGGCGCACCACCCGCACCACAAAAGGATAGAAAAGAAGGCCATGAGCCAGGACGAGCGCGTACTTGTCGGGGAGAAAGTTCAACGGCGGGCGACGGAACGCCAGGAGCAAAGCGAACCCCAAGACCACGGAGGAGACGGCCATGGGGGCCATGAGCAGGGCCTCCAGGGCCCGGGAGCGCAAAACCCGCAGGGCCCCGCTCACCCCCAATCCCAAAAGGAGGGCGAGGAGCGTGGAAAGCCCGGCGATCTCCAGGCTCAAAAGGATGCTCCCAAGAGGCGAGGTTCCGATGAACGGGCTCTGTTCGGGCGAAAAGATGGCCCGGTACCACGCAAGGCCGGGCGCTTTTCCGCCCAAGGGGCGGCTCAAGGAGTCGGCGAACACGGAGAAAATGGGCCCCAAAAAGAGGACGGCGCTTCCCAAAAGCCAAAGGATCCAAAGGAGGTGGACCGGGCGGGAGGGAAAGCGCTGGGTGGGGGGGGGCCTAAGCCGCGCTTGCGGACCGCGCCAAAGCGCCCCACCCCGCACGTAGAAGTAGGCCAAAGCCAAAGTCACAAGGAGCTGCGCCAACCCCAAGGCCGCGGCGCGGGGGAAGTCCAGGTACACCCGGGCGTAGAGGTAGACCGCCACCTCCACGGTGGCGAAGCGCGCGCCTCCCAGGGAGAGGGGGATGGCGAAGGAAAGGAAACAAAGGACGAACACCAAGGCGGCGGCCGAGAAGATCGCGGGAAGGAGGAGGGGCAGGGTCACGGTAAGAAAGGCCCGGAACCGAGGCACCCCGAGCACGGCGCAGGACTCCTCCAAAGCGGGGTCCAGGGAGCTCCAGGCCGCGTGGATGAAGCGGGCGAACACGGGCGCGTTGTAGAAGGCGTGAGCGAGGACCACCGCCCAAAGGGAGTAGAGGATGCGCAGGGGAGGCTCGCGCAAGCCCAAAAGGGCGCGCAAGGCGTTGTTGAGGTACCCCGTGTGTCCGAAGAACAAGAAGAAGCCGAGGGCCACGGTGATGGGCGGGAGCACGAAGGGCGCGAGGGTGAAGGCCCGGGCCAGGCTTTTTCCGGGGAAACGGTAGCGGGTGAGGAACCAGCCCAGGGGGAAGCCGAGGGCGAAGCTAAGAAGGGTGGAAAGAAAGGCCTGGAGGGCGGTGAAGGAAAAGAGGTGGCGCACGTAGGGGTCAGCAAGAACAGCGCGCACGCGGGCCAGCGTCCAGCGGCCCTCCTCTTGCAACCCTAAAAGGAGGACGTTTCCAAGGGGCAAAAAGAAGGCCAGGGCCAAAAAGAGGAGGGGCAGGCCGGCGAGGGCCAGACCTGCCCCCCTGCGCCAATTCAGCCGCCGATCAGAAGCCTTTGCCACTGGCTCAGCCACCCCTCGAGCTTTTCCCCCACGAGCTCGGGCGGAAGGGAGACCGGCCGCTCCGGGATCACCGCGTACTCGTAGCCCGCGGGGAGCCGAGCCCGCGCGTTCACGGGGAACATCCACTGCGTGGTGGGCATGAGCTCCTGGATCTCCACGGAGAGGACGAGGTTCAAAAAGGCGTGGGCAAGATCAAGGTCGCGGCAGGTACGTACGATGCCCATGCCCTCCACCTGGCGGAAGGCCTCCCCGCCCGGGGTGATCACCCGGTACCGCAGGGAGCCGTGCTCGATGTAGGAGTAGGCCGTGTCCGTGGAGTAGGAGAGGACGATGGGGGCCTCGCCCGCCAGGAACAGATCGTAGGCCTCGGACCAGCCCTTGGTGATGGTGAGGAGGTTGGGAATAAGCCTCTGCCAGAACGCAAGCCAGCCCTCGCCGTAGTGGGCGATCGTCCAAAGGAGGAAGGAGAGACCCGGCGAGGAGGTGCGGGGGTCGGTGACGATGATCTTCCCCTTGAGCTCCGGCCGGAGAAGGTCGTCTAGGGTCTGGGGCACGAGCTCCTCGGGGAGGAGCTCGGAGTCGTACACGAAGGTCACGTAGCCGTGATCGTAGGGAAGCACATGGCCGGTGGGATCGAAAATGAGGTCCGAGGGCACGTCCGCGAGGTTGGGGATGCGCGCCGGATCATAGGGCTGGAACACGTTGTGCGCGAGCGCCCGCGGGAGCTCCACGTCGGCCAGGCCCAGGAAGACATCGGCCGTGGGAAGCCCGAGCCGCAGCTCGGCGATGAGGCGGGAGAGCATCTCCGAGGAGTCGCCCACGGCCACCCAGGTGAGGGTCACGCCGGGGAAAAGGGCCTCGAACTTCTCCTTGATGGCCAGGGCCGGGCCCCAGGACACGAAGGAGTCGTAGGTGTAGACCACAAGCTCCCTGGCCGAGCCCAAAAGCGCCAACGCCAGGATCAGCACCCAAAGCTTCCGCATGGTTGCCCACCTCCTTGGGGGATATGAATGAGGAGGAGCTTTCCCGCGCGGACACGGACCCCAAACGGCGTGGCCACGACCTCGTTGGACACGCCCCGGGTGGAGGCCCGAAGGAGCACGTCCTCGTGGAGGGTGTAGCGCAGGCCGAAGGTGGTGACCCCGCGCGCCTCGTCCGTGAGGGGAAGAAGGGAGACAAGGTCGCCCACGTTCCCTTGGATCTCCACGCCGTCCACCACGAGGTAGAGGCGGGCGCCCGCATGGAAAAGAACGATGGGCACGTCGTATTTAGCGAGGAGGTTGGCGTTGGCGAGGGTATGGTCCAAACGGGCGCCGAAGGCGCCCACGACAAGGATCCGTTGGGCCCCGAGGGCCACGGCGTGGTCCAAGGCGAGCTCAAGGTCGGTGGCGTCCTTCTCGCGGGGGACGCGAAGGACGGGAAGCCCAGCAGGCGGGAGGAACGGGAGGGAGTCGAGGTCGCCCAAAAGGAGATCCACGGCGAGGCCGGCGCGCTGGGCCAGAAGGAAGCCGCCGTCGGCCGCAAGGATGAAGTCCGCTTGGGAAGAGGCGAAGCGGGCCTCCTCCGGGGAGGCCACGCCGCCCGCGAGGATCAGCACCGTGCGTGGCACGAGAAAACCCCTCCTTGGCGGCAACCAAGGGAGGGGGCCTTGCACTCCGCCCCTGCCTGAGCGGGGCAGCCGGTAACCTTCCCTCCGCCGGCATTACCCGGATCAGGTTCAAGGGGTCGAGGCTTACGCCTCCTCTCAGCCCCGTGCGGAGCTCCCCCGGTTACCTCAGCCCAATTTTATCGGCCATTGCAGCGGCGTCCATGCTCGGTTAGGGTTTTGCGCCATGGACGATGTGGAGTTGATCTTGAAGGCAAGCGGGGAGGCCCTTTCGGCGGTGGAGGGGCGAAGCGGACAAGTGCTTGAGCTTCCGCTTTCGTTTTGGCGGGAGCTTGGGGCGAGCCTGCGCCGCGCGGGCTACGCGCACCTCGCAGAGGTCATCGATCAGGCCGTGGGCGCCGCGCAACTCCGGGAGCGCCTCCTTCTGGAGAAACTCCGGTGCATGGAGCCCGCTTACGATCCCGAGGCCCAGGCCCGCTGCCAGATCCTCCTCGAAGAGGACCTCCGGCCAAGGGAGCAAAGCTGAGCCCCTTCCCGGGGAAGCGCATCCCCGGTGGGCACCAACGACGTGAGGGACCGGGATGCCCGCTGAGGGGCGCCTCACCTCGCCCTCGGTGATTCGCACGCTTTTGGCCGCGCAGGGGATTGCGCTCCGCAAATCCCTCGGCCAGCACTTCTTGGCCGACGCCAACGTCCTGGAACGCATCGTGGAGGCGATCGAACCGCGCAAGGAAGAGATTGCCGTGGAGGTGGGCGCGGGGATCGGCACCCTCACCGTGGCCCTCGCGCCCCACGTGCGCGAACTTTGGGCCGTGGAGGTGGACCCCCGCCTCCTTCCGCTCCTTCGGGCCCACGTCCAGGCCTTCCCGCACGTGCGCATCCTCCCCGCGGATTTCCGGGAGGTGTCGCTCTCTTCGCTGGGAAGGGAGCTCCTTGTGGTGGGGAACCTCCCCTATGGGATCACAAGCGACGTCCTCCTCAAGCTCATTCGGGAGCGGGAGTGGGTGAGGCGGGCGGTGCTCACCGTGCAATGGGAGGTGGGGGAGAAGCTCGTGGCTCCGCCGGGCCCGAAGGCCAGTCGCTTGGGCGTGCACCTCCGCTCCTACTTTGAGGTGGAGCTCCTGCGGAGGATCCCGCGGACCGTGTTCTGCCCGCCGCCGGAGGTGGACGGAGCCCTCGTGCGCCTGCGGAGGCTCCCGGCCCCCAGGGTGGCTCTGCCCGAGGAGGTGTGGGAGAAGACCTTGGCCCTGGCCTTTTCCCACCGCCGCAAGAGCTTGCGGCGCGTCCTCGCCGAACGCCTCTCCCCATCCCAGGCCGACGCGCTCCTTGGGGAACTCGGCTTGGACCCGCGGATTCGCGGGGAATCCCTGGACTTTGCGGATCTGGAGCGGCTTGGGCAGGCCCTGACCGAGCTTGGCGCGTTCTCCCCTAACCCGTAAAGTTCGGCCGTGCTCGATCTCTCCCTCGTTGCGGAGTTCCGCAAGGTGGCGGAGCGGGAGCCCAGGCTCATCCGGCTCCCGGGGGACAAGACCGCGGTGTTCGTGGGCGACACCCACGGCGACCTTGAGGCCACCGAGGAGGTCCTCAGGCTCTATTTCGACGAGGCCCACGTGCTCGTGTTCCTTGGGGACTACGTGGACCGCGGCCCGGACTCCCCCGGAAACCTAAGCCTCCTCATGCGCGCCAAGCTCGCTCATCCCGAGCGGATCTTCCTCCTCATGGGGAACCACGAGGCCTGGGGGGTGGCGCCCTTCACGCCCGCGGACTTCTGGCGGGCGCTCCGGCCCAACGAGGAGCGGGCGCTTGCGGAGGCCCTCACGTTCCTGCCCCTTGCCGCCTTCCATCCGGCCGGGGTCCTCGCCGTACACGGTGCCCTCCCCGACGTGGACGACCTTGAGGAGATCAACGCGATCGCCCTGGGTTCGGCGAACTGGCGGAAGATGACGTGGGGCGACTGGGTGGACGGCCCGGGCTACCAGGTGGACCCCGGGTTTTTCGGCCGGCCCGCCTACGGCCGGGACTACTTCTCCGAGGTGATGGAGCGCCTGGGCCTCAGGGTTCTGGTGCGGGCCCACCAGCCCGATGCCCCGCTTTTCCTCTTTGGAGGGAGGTGCGTGACCCTCTTCACCAGCCACGCCTATGGACCAGGGCCGCGCCGCGTAGCCCTCCTCCCGCCCGGGGTACCCGTGCGCTCCGGCACCGACCTCCTCATCCGCGAGCTCTAAAAAGGCCAGATCAGGGGCACAAGGAGCACCACAAGCCCGTAAGCTAGGAGGGTGAAAAGGCCGCCCAAGATCACGTAATCCCGGAAGCGGTAGCCGGCCACAAGCACGAGGGCGTTGGGCGGGGTGCCCATGGGCGTGGCGTAGGCCGCGGCCGTCACGGTGGCCAAGGCCATGAGCACAGGGTGCGGCGCCACATCCAGAGCCCGGCACATGGAGAGCGCAATGGGGGTGAGCATGGCCATGGCGGCCGTGTTGGACATGAACTGGGTGAGCACAAGGCCCACGGCGCTCACCACCGCGAGGAAGGCCCAGGGTGTAAAGTGCTCGCCCAGAAGACCTAGGGCCCAGTCGGCCACGAGTTTTCCGCCCCCGCTTTTCTCCAGGGCCGCGGCCATGCCCAGGGCCCCGCCCAGGAGGAAGATGGTGTTCCAGTCGAAGCGGGAAAAGAGCTCTCGCGGCGGGCAGCACCCCAAAAGGAGGACCAGGACCGCCCCGATCACCGCCGTGAGGGCCAGGGGGATGGGCTCGGCGGCGAACAGGGCCACGCAAAGGAGGAGGACCGCGAGCGCCGCGTATTTTTTGAAGGGGCTTGCGCCCGGGCCGTTGGCCGTGGCCTGGAGGGCCGGGGCTACGGGAAGCCCAGGGAACCTCCGCCGCGCCAGGGGGTAGGCCAGGAAGACCGCATAGGCCAAGTACACCGCGAGGATGGGAAGACCGATCAAGGCGAACTCAAAAAAGCCGAAAGGGCGGAGTCCTGCGTTCTGGAGGGCGGCCTGGGCGATGAGGGGCGGGGTGGAGCCCACGAGGGTGAGCATGCCTCCGGTGTTGGCGGCGAAGGCCATGAACATGAGGACGTTGGCGGCGCGGATCCGCCCAGCGGAGGCCAGGGCCATCCCCGCCACGATGGGCAAGAACACCGCCGTGGTCCCGGTGTTGTTGAGGAAGGCGGAGAGCACCGCCGTCGCCAGGATCACCACCACCACGAGCCGGCGCTCGTCGCCCCGGGCCAGGCGCGCAAGCCTATCCCCGATGTCCTGGGCCGCGCCCGTAGCGAACAGGGCCTCGCCCACCACCATCATCCCGCCCACGAGGAACACCACAGGATCCGCAAAGCCCCTGAAGGCCGTGGCGAAGTCGGCGGCGCCAGCGAGCACCATGAGCACGCAGCCGATCACCGCGGCCAGGCCCAAAGGAACGACCTCCGTGGCGTAGAGCACGGCCACGGCGGCCAAAATGAGGAGCGAGACGAGGGCGGGGCTCATCGAGCGCTACACCGCAGGCGGCTGGGGGATGTGCCCAGCCTTCATGAGGATCTCCACTTCCTTTCGGGCGCGGCGGATCATGGTCTCCGCCTGGCGCACGAGCTCCGCTTCCGAGAGGATGCGCCGGGCCACCCCCTGCTCCATGGCCTTCTTGGCCACGGCCACCGCCTCGTTCACGAACACCTCCCACTCCTCCATGGTGGGCACCACGTAGTCCTCGCGCAGGCCCTTTTCCTCGGCGGTTTGGGCGATGGCCTCCGCCGCGGCAATGGCCATCTCATCGGTGATGGTGCGGGCGAACACGTCCAAAACCCCGCGGAAGATCCCGGGGAACCCCAGGGAGTTGTTGATCTGGTTGGGGAAATCCGAGCGGCCCGTGCCCACGATGCGCGCGCCCGCTTCTTTGGCCTCCCAGGGCCAGATCTCCGGGACGGGGTTGGCGCAGGCAAACACGATGGCGTCCTTGGCCATGCGCGCCACCCACTCGGGCCTGATCACCCCCGGCCCGGGTTGGGAAGCCGCCACGCACACGTCCGCGCCCTCCAGGGCCTCGGCGATCCCGCCCTTGCGGCGCTCCTTGTTCGTGCGGTTGGCGTAGTCCCACTTGTAGGGGTTCTCCTCCTTTTGGGCCTCCAAGTCCTCGCGGCCCGGATGAAGGATGCCCTTGGAGTCCACCATGATGATGTTCCCCGCTGGCACCCCGTAGGTGAGGAGCACGCGCACGAAGGCGATGTTGGCGGCGCCCGCGCCGATCACCGCGTACGTCACGCGCTTGGGGTCCTTGCCCACCACCTTGAGGGCGTTGAGGACCCCGGCGAGGGTGATGGCGGCCGTCCCCTGCTGGTCGTCGTGCCAAACGGGGATATCCAGCTCCGCCCGCAGCCGCTCCAAAACGTAAAAACACTTGGGCGAGGCGATGTCCTCGAGGTTGATCCCGCCGAAGGCCGGGGCGATCCACTTCACGGCCTGGATGAGCTCCTCCGGATCCTTTGTGTCGATGGTGATGGGAAAGGCATCCACGCCGCCCAGGTACTTGAAGAGGAGGGCCTTCCCCTCCATGACGGGCAGGGCCGCCAAGGGGCCGATGTCCCCAAGGCCCAGAACGCGCGTGCCGTCGGAGACCACGGCCACGAAGTTCCCCTTGTTCGTGTATTCAAAGACCTTCTCGGGGTTTTGGGCGATCTCCCGGCAGGGCTGGGCCACCCCCGGCGTGTACCAGATGGCAAAATCGTCGTAGGAGCGGATCGCGCACTTGGCGGTGACCGTCACCTTCCCCCGATAGAAGGCATGGAGAGGGGGCGCTTTCCGGGCGGGCTCCCGCGCTTTGGCTAAAAGTTCCTCCGCGTTGGGCTTCTCTTCCGCCATCCTTCCCTCCTCAGCTCCCGCGGATGCGGGCACGAATGGCCTCCATGTTCCTTTCCACCTGCGCGGAAAGTTCCTTGTAGAGGGAACGGCCGTGCGAATCCATGGCCACCACCAGGGGGCCAAACCGCTCCACCTCGAACACCCAAATGGCCTCGGGAACGCCGAGCTCCTCAAGCCAGTGCACTTCCCGCACCCTTTTTATGGCCTGGGCCGCGAGGACCCCGGCCCCGCCGGTGAAGTGGGCGTAGAGCGCGCCCACCTCGCCCAAGGCCGTAAGGGTCTTTTCGCCCATGCCGCCCTTACCCACGATCACCCGCGGCCGGAACCGCCGCAGGAACTCGGCCTCGAAGAGCTCCATGCGCGCGGACGTGGTGGGGCCAGCGGCCACCACCTCCCAGGTCTCGCCCCTCTTTTGCACCACCGGGCCGCAGTGGAAGAGGGCAAGCCCTTCCAAAGGAAGCGGGGAACCGCGCTCCAGGATCTTTTTGTGGGCCTCGTCCCGGGCGGTGATGAGGAGCCCGGAAAGGTAAAAGACGTCGCCGGCCCGCAGGGCCCGCGCCTCCTCCTCCGGAATCGGCGTGGTCAACACCCTCTCCATGGTCCCTCCTACGGGGAAACGGTGACGGAGCGGTCCGGCCCGATCCGCACCACGGCCCGCCGGTGGGCCCAGCACTGCACGGCGATCCCAAGAGGCAGGGAGGCCGGATGCCGGTGGGCGTACTCCACGTGCACCGCCAGCACCGTGGTCTTCCCGCCAAGGCCCATGGGCCCCACGCCCGAGGCGTTGATGAGCGCTTCCAGCTCCTCCTCCAGGGCGGCCACCTCCGGCTCGGGGTGGCGCTGCCCCAGGGGCCGAAGGAGCGCGATTTTCCCGAGTTTCAGGGCCAGATCGGCCCCGCCGCCGATCCCCACCCCCACCACCGTGGGTGGACAGGGCAGGCCTCCCGCGGCCACCACGTGCTCCACCACCGCCTCCTTGATCCCCTTAAGGCCCACCCCGGGAGGGAGCATCTTCAGGGCCGAGCAGTTCTCGGAACCCCCGCCCTTGGGGAGGATATGGATCTCCACGGAGTCCCCAGGGAGGGGCTCCCAGGTCACCGCGGGGATGAAGCGGCCCGTGTTGTCGCCCGGGTTCTTTCCGGTGAAGGGGTGCACGGTGTTGGGCCTCAGGGGCACCGTCTTCGTGGCTTGGCGCACCGCTTCCGGCACAGCCGAAAAGAGCTCCTTCAAGTACGGAAAATCCAGGCCAAAGCGCACAAAGAACGTGGGCGTTCCCGTGTCCTGACAGATGGGAACGCGCCCGGATCTCGCCATCTCCACGTTTCGGAGAATGGCCTCAAGCTGGACCCGGGCCGGGCCCTCCTCCCTCTCCCGCGCCCTCTCCAGGGCCCGCACCACGTCCTGAGGAAGGAGCGTGGAAGCCCGCGCCAACCCCTCCGCCAACGCCTCCACCAAGCTCATCCCTCACCCCCGATCTCCCGCGCCTTCGCCTGGTAGAGCTCCAGGTACGTGGGCTTTTGGATGTCCACGAACTTCCCCACGAGGAAGGGCTTTCCGGGCGCGATGTCGGCCTCCTTGGGGTCCGCGCCGTGCTTGATGACCATGTGCTCCCGGTAGTACCGGAGCTCGTCCAAGCCCTCGCCGAGGCGGTTGCGGCGGCCATAGTTCGTGGGACAGGGAGCGAGGATCTCCACGAAGGTGAAGCCCTTGTGGGAGAGGGCTTCCACCAGGGCCTTTTGCAGGCGGCGGCCGTCGAGGGTGGTGCAGCGGGCCACGTAGGTGGCGCCCGCGGAGGCCGCCAGGTGCACGAGGTTGAAGGGGTGTTCAAAGTTCCCAAAGGGGCTGGTGGTGGTGCGGGCCCCCACGGGCGTGGTCGGGCCCAACTGCCCCCCGGTCATCCCGTAGTTGAAGTTGTTGACGCAGATCACGGCGATGTCCATGTTCCGGCGGGCCGCGTGGATGAAGTGGTTCCCGCCAATGGCGAAAAGGTCGCCGTCCCCGGAGAACACGATCACATGGAGATCGGGCTTGGCGAGCTTGAGCCCGGTGGCGAAGGGGATGGCCCGGCCGTGGGTGGTGTGGTAGGTGTCGAGCCGAAGGTACCCGGCCACCCGCCCCGCGCAGCCGATCCCGGAGACCACGGCCACGGTGTCCGGGTCCCACCCCAGTTCATCCAGCGCGTAGAGGAACGCCGAAAGGGCCGTGCCCAGCCCACAGCCCGAGCACCAAATATGGGGAAGCCGATCGGTACGGAGCCACCGCTCGAGAGGATGGCGCACCCGGGGAACGAACTCCGGTGCGGCTCGCGCTGCCCTTACCGGCATCGCCGATACACCTCCTCGATCCCTTGGAAGACCTCCTCCGGGGTGTGGATGCGGCCGCCTGCGTGGAAGACGCCATGCACGGGAACAAGGCCCCGCACGGCCCGCTCCACCTCCCGGCTCATCTGTCCCAGGTTCAGCTCCACCACGACGATCCCCTTCACCCGCTGGGCCAGCTTGTGGATCGCCTCATCGGGGAAGGGCCAAGCCGTGATCAAGCGGAAAAGGCCCGCCTTGATCCCGGCTTTGCGGGCAAGCTCGATACCCCCAAGCGAAACACGGGCCGAGATCCCGTAGGAGACCACGGCGATCTCGGCATCCGCAAGCTGGACCTCCTCGTAGAACGTGTACTCCTCGGGGAAGAGGCGGATCTTGTCCACGAGCCGGCGCACAAGGCGATCGTGGGCCTCGGGGGTCATGTCCGGGTAGCCCCGCTCGTCGTGGGTGAGGCCGGTGACGTGGACGCGGTAGCCCTCGCCCGCGCAGGCCATGGGCGGAACCAGGTCCGGATCGGGCTGGAAGGGGAGGAACTCCTCCGGCGGGACGCGGGGCCTGCGCCGCGGGGCCACGGGCACCTCCGGCGGGATCTCCACCCGCTCGTACATGTGGCCCACCACCTCGTCGGTCATGAGGAGAACAGGGACACGGAACCGCTCGGCGAGGGCAAAGGCCTTGACGGTGAGGTCGAATGCTTCCTGAGGGGAGGCCGGGCAGAGGGCGATGATCTCGTAGTGGCCATGGGAGCCCCAGCGGGCCTGCATCATGTCCCCCTGGGCCACGAGGGTGGGGAGCCCCGTGGAGGGCGCGCCCCGCTGCACATCCACGATCACGCAAGGCGTCTCCGTCATCACCGCCAGGCCCAGGTTCTCCATCATGAGGGAGAAACCGGGCCCCGAGGTGGCGGTCATGGCCTTCATCCCGCCCCAGGAGGCCCCGAGCACCGCCGCGATGGCCGCGATCTCGTCCTCCATCTGGATGAACATCCCGCCGATCTGCGGCAGCCGCCAGGCCAGCCGCTCGGCGATCTCCGACTGGGGCGTGATGGGGTAGGCCGCGAAGAACCGGCAGCCCGCGGCGATGGCCCCCTCGGCGATGGCCTCATCCCCGTTCATGAAGTGCACGCCGGTGAGGATCGTTTTAGCCGGCATCGCTCTTCCCCTCCTCTTCCACCCAGATGGCGAAGTCCGGGCAGATCCGCTCGCAGAAGCCGCAGAGCACGCAGGCCTCGGGGTCCACCACCTCCGGCGGGTGGTAGCCTTTATCGTTGAAGTGGGAGGCCTGGGCCAGGACCTTCTTGGGGCAGAACTCCACGCAAAAGCCGCAGCCTTTGCAGAACTCCTCGAGCACGTAGATGTGCCCCTTGGGCACCTTCCACCTTTTGGCCACGCGTTCTTGAAGCTCGCTCATAGGAGGTCGACCACCCGGGCCAGGGTCTTCGTGCCCCGGTAATCGGGGAGGAGGAGGGGGGCGCGGCGGGTTTCGGGGATGCCCGCACGGCGCAGCTCCTCCACGAACCGCTCCACGTGACGGAGGGTGAGGCGGCCAACCCGTGCCTTCTTGGCCCAGGCCGCGGCGCTCATCCCCGCCCGCCTTCCGAACACGTTGTAGTCCAAAAGGGAATTGCCCATGAGCCGGTTTTTCCCGTGCACCCCGCCCTCCACCTCGCCCGCCGCAAAGAGCCCAGGGATCCCGGTCCACCCGTGCTCGTCGATCACCACCCCGCCATTTTGATAGTGGAGCGTGGGGTACACGAGGATCGGCTCCTTCGTGGGGTCGATCCCAAACCGGATGTACATACGGTAGATCGAGGACAGGGCCCGCTGGAACGTGCCTTTTCCGTGGATCAGGTCCACCATGGGGGTGTCGAGCCAAACGCCCACCATGCCCGTGGGGGTGGTGAGGCCCAGGCCCCTTCCGCCCCTCTCCGGCGGAAGGCACTCCCGAATGAACGCCGCGCTCTCCACGTCCCGGGGCTCCAAGGGGTGCACGAAGAGCTCGCCCAGGGCGTTCACGGGCTGGGCCCCCAATCCCCGCACCTTCTCCGTGATGAGGAGGCCCACGATCTGCTCGGGAAAGGCCGCGCCCGTGGGGTGGTACTGCACGGCATCAAGGTCCCGGAGTTTGGCGCCCACGCGGTAGGCGAGGACGAGACCATCCGCCGTGGCCCCGTAGTGGTTGGTGGTGGGGAAGCCCTGGATGTGCAGCCGCCCCCAACCCCCGGTGGCCAGGACCGTGGCCTTAGCCCGCACCACCTTGTACTCCTCGGTCTCCAGGCTCCACACCACCGCGCCCGCCACCTGGCCGAACTCGTCGGTGAGGAGCTCCACGGCCGGGTGGAACTCCAAAACGGGGATGCCCATGTTGCGGGCCTCGTCGCGCAAAACGCGCATGATCTCCAAGCCCGTGTAGTCCTTGCAGGAGTGCATGCGCTTCTTGGAGGTGCCCCCGCCGTGGATGGTGAGCATCGTGCCGTCCGGTTCCTTGTCGTACATGACGCCCAATTCCTCGTGCCACTTGATGATGAAGGGCGCGTCCTCCACCAGGGCCCGCACGAGTCGGGGGTCGTTGGTGAAGTGCCCGCCGCCCATGACGTCGAGGAAGTGGATCGCCGGGGCGTCGTGGGGCTTGGTGGCCGCCTGGATCCCCCCTTGGGCCATGATGGAGTTGGAGTCGCCGTGGCGGAGCTTGGTGACGATGAGGATGCGGTCCGCAGGGACGCCGGAGTAGTGGGCCCAGAGGGCCGCGACGGTGCCGGCCCCGCCGCCCCCGATCACCAGGACGTCCACGTCGTAGTCCACTTGGGAAAGGTCGATCCGCGCGGGGTCCACGAGGGGATAGGCCTCCAGAAGATCGGCCACCTCGTGGGGAACAAGCTCGCCGTAGGAAGGGCCCACGCGCAGGGGCCGCTTCCCTTCAGGCTTGTAGTCGGGATGGTAGCGGCGCAAAAGCTCCTCCTGCTCCGCGAGGGAGAGGCGGGGGTAGTTCGTGCCCATCCGGGCCGGCCGGGTCTCCTCCACCCGGCGGATCGACTCCTGCATGTGCTCGGGATAGACGCTCATCGCTCCTCCTTATTCGGGCTCGATCTCCCGGGCCTTGTAGAGCTCCTTGAGCTCCTCCTTGGAGAGGGTCATCAGGCGGTCGAGCTCGGCCTGGAACTTCCCGCTTTGGAGCTCCTCAAGGCGGCGGCGCAGGTGCTCGGCCTTGGGCGCCAAGTACGCGCCGTAGAGGCGGCGCGCCAGCTGCCACACGTGGTAGTGGGGGATCTCCGCGGGGCAGCGCATGGTGCAAAGGCCGCAGGAGAGGCAATCGAAGGTGAGCTCCGCCACCTTGGGGATGTCCCCGCGCAGGGCGGCCTGCACGGCGTCCATGACCTCGAGCTTCTGAGGACAGGCCTTGGTGCAGGTGTTGCAGGCCACGCACCGGGCGAGCTCCGGGTAGAGCGCAAGGAGGGTCTCGCCGGAGGGCTTCACCTGGCGCAGGTCGTAGGGCACGCGCTGCGCGGGGGTGGAGGGAAGGAGCGCGAGGTACATCCCGTCCTTGACCGTGGTTTGGCAAGCCAGGTCCGCGTACAGGCGGTAGTCGCCGGGGAGGCG
>JAUQPF010000051.1 GCA_030550535.1 Candidatus Bipolaricaulota bacterium | reverse complement strand
ATCGGCAGGCGCGAGGAGTACGCGACATTGGACGAGCTCGTGGTCAAGGTCGTCCAGCTCATCGAGGGTGCCAGGGTCGCGCCGGGAAAGCTCGGCGCGGATGCGGTGCTCTACATCCGCCAGATCATCACCGCCGTGGGCGACACCCGGCTTTGCGGGTTCTCCGCGAGCGCCGGTGTGGGCTATAAGCTCCTCGACCCCGCGGGCGTCCGGGATTTCGTCCTCTTTGGGGCCGCGGAGTACGCCCTGCCCTGGTCCGTGGATAGCCAACTCCACCTGCGCGTGGACGCCACGAGCGTGCCCAACTTCACAAGCTACAGCGTCCAGGGCGTGGCCACCCTCGTGTACAAGCTGACCCCGGGCACCACCCTCAACGCCAACCTCGCGGTGGCCCGAACGCTGAGCGACGGAACCCTTTTGGATACCCAATCCTTGGACGCCACCCTGAGCTTCACCCTGGTTGAGGGATGGGCGGTGAACGTGACGCTAGGGATGCGAAACCGCACGGGCTTTGAGGAGCCCAGGCTTGAGCTCACCGTATCCGCGGGCCTCACGTTCTAAGGGATTCCAGTAGGGATCAAAGTTTTCTAGGGGGCGGGATGCCGCCCCCTTTTCTTTTTTCCCGTAACGCCACAAAATACGGTCAAATGGCGGCGAGCGCGGCCCAAGTCCTGGAGTTCCTCGGGCGGGTGAGCCGAGCCCGGGCCCTTCCGGACCTGGCCGAAGCCGTCTTGGACTTCGCCCTCAAGCTCACCCCCAAAGCCCAAGCTGGCTCCGTTCTGCTCCTCAACGAGTTCCTCGGTCTCTACGAATTCGTGGCCGCCCGAGGCTGGGATCTCCAAAAGTTACGGACCGTTTCCTTTCCCAAGGATCAGCTTGTGCAGCATCGTGTCTATGGTGACCGGCCCACCGTGATCCGTCACATCATGGAGCTGGACCGCGCCCTATGGGATCCGGAGGTTGTGGAGAAGCTTCAGGAACTGGGCCCGGTGGCCGCCACCCTCACCCTCCCCCTTTGGGCTGAGAACCAACTCATCGGGTATTTGAACCTCGACCACCCCCACGACCCGGAGGCCTTCACCGAGGAGGACATCCAGAGGCTTGTGGCCTATCAGCCAGTCCTCGCGGGGCTCCTCCAGCTGGGCCGAAGACTCGCGGAGCTTGAGGAAAACACCGCCCTTTTTCGCCTTCTCTTCGAGCGCCTGGCCGATGCCGTGTACATCACCACCTTCGATGGCCGGATCCTCGAGGCCAACCCCGCGGCCGAGCGGCAGACCGGCTACAGCCGCGAAGAACTTCTTGGGAAAAACATCATGCGGGACATTGCCGCGGAGGAGCCGGCCGTCACCTATGAACGGGTGAACGAGCGGTTGGCCCGGGGCGAGACCGTGGTTTTCCAGGAGAAGAAGCGCCGCAAGGACGGAACGTTTTTCTGGACGGAGTGCGCGGTGGTGCAATTCACCTATAAGGGGCAACCGGCCACGCTCTCCGTGAACCGCGACATCACCGAGCGCAAGAGGCTTGAGGAGGAGTTGGCCCGCCGCGTGGACGAGCTTTCTGCCCTGAACGAGGCCGCGGCCCTCCTCGCCTCGCAGCTTGAGCGCAAGAAGGTGGTGCAGACCCTGGTGGACCTGGCCCGAAGGCTCACGGGGGCGGACTACGCCAACGTCATCCTGTTCGATGAGGCCGGGAACGTTTTGGAAACCATTGATCCTCTGGGTGCGCCGCCCTTGCCTTTGCGCATGAGGCCCCGCGGCCTCACCCGCCACATCCTGAGCACGGGGGCGCCGGTGCTCGTCGAGGACATAAGCCCGGATGGCCGCCTCATCCCGGAGGTGCGCACCCCTGAAGGCCAAGTGCTTTTGGCTAACCCCGCCCTTTTGGAAAGCGGCATCCGCTCCCTGGTCGGTTTTCCTATCCTTATCCGCGGGAAGGTGCGCGGCGTTTTCTACGTGCACAGCAAAAGACCCAGGGCGCTCAAACCCTTCGTGGACCCTTTGTCCCTTCTTGCCAACCACGCCGCCGTGGCCCTGGAAAACGCCGAGCTCTATGAGGAGCTGCGTCAAAGCGAGGCCCGGTATAGGTCGCTCTTCGAAGAGTCGCCCGTTTCCCTTTGGATTGAGGATTTCTCGGGGGTCAAGGCCCGTTTGGAAGACCTGCGGCGTGCCGGGGTCAGGGATCTCCGGGCGTATCTTGGGGAGCATCCCGAGCTTTTATCCGAAACCCTAGGGCTCTTGGGGGTGGTGGAGGTCAACCCCGCCACCCTCCGGCTTTATGAGGTCACCACGCCCGCAGAGCTCCGGCGTCACCTGCCCACCCTCATCCCAGACGAAGTCCTCCCTCTCTGGCGCGAGGAGCTGATCGCTATCTGGGAGGGAAAGCAGGAATTTTCCGGGCGGGGGATCAACCGCACGGCAAGGGGCCGGCGCCTCCACATCCTCCGGAGCTGGCGGGTCCTCCCCGGCCATGAGGAGGACTACGCGCGGGTCCTGGTGTCGATCATGGACCTCACGCCCCAGGTGGAGGCCGAGGAGGCCCTGCGCCGGGTCAACGCCGCCCTCACCACCCTCGCCTCCAGCCTGGACCTCCCCGCTGTCCTCGCCCTCATCCACGAGGAGGCCCGAAAACTCCTGGATTTTGAGGCCTTCTTCGTGATGCGGGTGGACCGGCGGCACAAGAAGCTCGTGCCCCTTTGGGCCATGGAGGAGGGGCGCCGGGTGGAGCTTCCCGAGCTCCCGTTGGACTCCGAACAAACGTCCACGGCCTGGGTGGCCGTGCACGGAACGCCCCTGTTCTTGGGGGACGTGGAGCGAACCCCTCCGCCCGTGCCCTTCCGCCAGGTGGGCCGGCCCATCCGGGCCTGGGCCTGCGTGCCCCTCGTAGCTCACGGCGAGGTGATCGGCGTCCTTTCCGTGCAGAGCTTTGAGCCCCAGGAGTTCGGGGAGCGGGAGCGCACGGTGCTCTTGGCCTTGGCGGGCGGCGCCGCCGCGGCCCTGCGCAACGCCCTCCTCCACGCCCAAGTTCGGTCCTTCGCGGAGAAACTGCGGGCCATCGAGGAGGCCTCCCGCCGACTCAAGCTCGCCCAGAGCCCCAGGGAGCTCTACGAGATCGTGCTTTCCGTGGTCGCCGAGACGCTGGGGTTCAAGTACGCGGCGATCCTGGAAGCTCAAGAGGACGCGCTGGTCGTGGTAGCCCACCGCGGCTACCCTCCGGAACTCGAAGAGCTGCGCCTTTCCTTGGCGGAGGGGAAGGGTGTCACCGTAGCTGCCTTCCACGCCAACGAACCCGTCTACCTTCCGGATGTGCGCGAGGATCCCCGCTATATGGCTGGGCTTCCTAGCTTGGGCTGTGAGCTAGCCATCCCCATTTCCGTGGGCGAACGGAAGTTCGGGGTGTTGAACGTTGAGCACGACGAGGTGGATGGGATCCCCCCTGAGGATCGCGATCTTCTGCGCATCTTGGCCGCGGAGCTCGCCGTGGCCCTGGCGGGCCTAGAACACCTGCGCGATCTGGAAGCGCTCAGCCAAAAGCTCCTCGCTCTCCACGAGATATCCCAGCGCCTTCAGCGCGCCACCACGGTGGAGGAGGTCTGCGCCCTGGCCGTGCAGACCATGGCCGAGCAGTTGGGCTACCACCAGGTGAACCTTGGGCTGGTGCAAGGGGATCTCCTCGTGCCCGTGGCGGGGGCAGGGCCCATAAGCCAAAAAGCTCGCCCGTTCCGGAGAGGCGAGGGCCTCGCCGGAAAAACCTGGGCCACGGGAACGACGTGGTTCGGCAACGTCGAGGACTTCCCCGAGGCCAAGCCCGTGGACCCCCGTATTCGCTCCTTCATCTCTGTCCCTGTGGGCGACAAAGGGGTCATCCAGGTGATCGGTCTTAGGCCCAACGCGTTCAGCCGGGACGATGTGACGGTGGTAGAGATCCTCGCGCGCCACGTGTACGAGGAGCTCCGCCGGGTGGAGCTCGAGGCGGAGCTGCGGGAACAGGCCGTCCGCGATCCCCTCACGGGCCTCTACAACCGGCGCTTCTTGGACGAGGTGTTGCGCCGGGAGATCGCCCGGGCTGAGCGCTACGGCCACCCCCTCTCCCTCATCCTCGTGGACATCGACAACTTCAAGGAGATCAACGACCGCTTTGGGCACCTCGTGGGCGACGAGGCCCTGCGCCGGGTGGCGAGGGCCCTGCGGGAGAACATCCGCCGCGTGGACTACATCTTCCGTTGGGGGGGAGACGAGTTTTGCATCGTCCTTCCCGAGACGAACGGCCCCGGGGCCATAGAGGTGGTGCGCCGCTTCCAGGAGCCCTTTGGAATCCTTGCCGAGGAGCCGGTGATCCGCCTCACCTTAGGTTATGCCTCCTGGGACCCCAAGGCCGAGCCCCTTCCCTCCGTGGAGGAGCTTTTCCGCCGCGCCGACCGCCTCCTTTACGAGATGAAGCGGGCTAAGCCCAATCCTTAGCCTCCACGGTCATCCCGTCGTCGGCGGCCACCACGGGGATGCCCAGCTTCTCCGAGGCCTCCCTCGCCAGCTCCCACGGTTTCCCCCGCAGCATGGTCATGCCGAAATGCGTGAGCACCGCGAGCTTGGGCTTCACCGCCTTCACGATCTCCAAAGCCTCGGGAAGGGAAAGGTGGTCAATATCGGGGTTCCATTCCCTAAGCACGGTGTTGATCACCAGGAGCTGCACCCCGGTATAGCGCTCCGGAAGCTTGGGGAAGAACTTCGTGTCCACCACGAAGCCCAGCCGGCCCTCCGCGCCCTCCAGGATGACCCCAAAGGTCTCCACCTGGCCGTGTTCGTGGCGGACGGGCGAAATGCGTACACCCCCGACCGTGTACGTTCGGCCATCCTGAAAAACCTCGATGCGCTCCAAAAAGGGGCGCACGTAGCGGAGGACCACAGGGTCCTCGCCCTCCAGGGCGTCCTGGGGCGCGAGGAGAACGCCACGGCGCTTGAGCCCGCCATCGGCCATGGCCTCGATCATGATGTTCACGTCCGTGGAGTGATCGAGGTGTTTGTGGGTAAGGAGGATTCCCGAGAGCTCCAGGGGCTCCAGTGGGGGGCGGACCTTGCGGCAGCGCAGAAGCGTCCCCGGGCCGGGATCCAAAAGGAGCTGGGTCCCCGAAAGTTCAATCCAGGTCCCCGCAGAGAACCGCAGCTGTCGGGCCACCACGAACCTGGCCCCTGCGGTGCCCAGGAACTTCACCCATCCCATGGCTCAACCCACCCGTCCTGACCCGCAAAAATGTTGCCGGCCAACCGGGGCTAAGGGCCGCGCCGCCGCCTTCCCCCAACGGTACGTGGAAAAGCTGGCCATCTTAGGCATTATAAGGCCGGAAAAAGAAGGGCGATGAAACGCGGTTTCCTCGGGCTTTTCTTTTTGGGGATGATGCTGGCTGGGTGCACATCCACCCCAAACGTCCCGCCGGTTCCGGTGGTCGGGGTTGAGCCCACCTCCGGCGAGGCCCCGCTCTTCGTGCGGGCCAGCGCCCAGGACTCCTTCGACCCCGACTGGACGGTGGCCATGGTGCGCTGGGACTTCGGCGATGGGCACACCTATGAGGGGCTTGAGGTCACGCACCGCTACGATCGTGAGGGCTCGTTCCTCATCACCGTGGAGGTGGTGGACAACGCGGGCTTGGCAAGTCGTGTGCGCATCCCTGTAGAGGTCGGCGTCTCCTACCCCCTCGATGTCCTGTGGTGGCGGGTGGAGGAGTATTACGCGGGCACGCGGGTCTATGGGGAGGTTAAGAACATTGGGGATCGTAGGATCAACTTGGGCCGCGTGGCCGTGCGCTTCTACGACGAAAATTGGAATTTCGTGGAGGAGCGCTCCAAGATCTTGGGCGATCTTTATCCGGGGATGGTCCAGATCTTTGAAGTGCGCAGCGCCTATAGGCCGGTCTCCCCCGGGGGCACGCCCCACCACACCATTTACACGGAAGTCATCCACGCCGACGCGCTTTAGCCTCCTGGGTTTGGGCCGCCCGGTATTGCGTTCCGTGCCCCTTGGGGTATAAATCGGGCCTGGCCTCCTCTATGGTCACCTTGAACCTTGGGAAACCTCTTGTTTTCGCTCCGCCGGGCGCGGCGTGAGCGCGCCCATCCCCTATGCTGACGGCCACCCTCATCTTCGTGTTCTCCTGTTTGGCCACGATCGGACTCACCCTGCGTCGGCCCTACCTTTATATTCGCACCCGCCGCCGCGAACTCCGCCTGGAAACGTACTTCTTGGGAGCGCTCCTCGGTCCCCTCCTGATCCTGGCCGCCGGCCTCCTCACCGGACCCGACATCGTCCAAGGCCTCAACGGCACGGAGGAGCTGCGGCCCTTGGGCATCCTCGCCCTCTTCCTCTCCATGGTGTTCATGAGCATCTTCTTGGACATCACCGGGTTCTTCGAGGCCTGCGCCCGCTACGCCCTGGCCAAGGCCAAGACCGACGGGACCAAACTCTTCTTCGCCGTGTACATCGCCGTCTCCATCCTCACCGTGTTCACCTCCAACGACATCGTGGTCCTCACGTTCACGCCGTTCGTGTACTACTTTGCCAAGCATGCAGGGGTCAACCCCAAGCCCTACCTCATCGCCGAGTTCTTCGCGGCCAACACCTGGTCCATGGCCCTGTACATCGGGAACCCCACGAACATCCTGGTGGCCTCGGCCTTCCGCTTCACGTTCGTGGGGTACTCCAAGTGGATGGTGCTGCCCACGGTGGCCGCGGGCCTGGCCAACCTCGGGCTCCTGTACCTCCTTTTCCGCAAGGAGATCCGAAAGCCCATTCAGCCCGTAGCTCTGGCCCCCTGGGAGGCCATCACCGACAAACCCGGGGCGTTCCTGGGGCTCACGACCCTGGCGGGTTGCGTCGCGGCTCTGGCGGTGGCGCCCTACGTGGGCCTCCCCATGTGGAAGATCTCCGTGGCCTTCGCTCTGGCCCTCTTGGCCATCCTGGCCCTGCGGGAGTCCTACGTCCTGGCCCTGCGCAGAAGGCTGCACAACGGCTCGGCGGTGGCGGAGACCCTGAAGCGCATCCCTTGGCCCATCGTGCCCTTCGTGCTTTCTCTTTTCGTCACCGTATATGCTCTGGACCGCTACGGGGTCACCGCCCTCTTGGGTCGCACGCTCTACGCCCTAAGCGGGGGGTCCCCGGTGCTCCTCGTGCTCCTTTTCGGCGTGACCTCGGCCCTGAGCGCCAACCTCCTCAACAACATTCCCATGACCCTGGCCTTCGCCACGGCCCTGCGGGCCGTGCCCAAGGAGGCCGTGCTTCCGGCGGCGCTGGCCACAGCCGTGGGCTCCAACCTCGGAGCCAACCTCACCCCCATTGGAGCGCTCGCCGGCATCATGTGGATGGCCATCCTCTCCGGGAAGGAGATGCGCATCACTTTCGCGGAGTTCACCCGATACGGGCTTTTGGTCACCCCGGCGGCGCTTTTGGCTTGCCTTCTCACGTTGGCAGGGCTTTTGGCCTAGAAAGAAAAAAGCGCGGCGGAGGTCCCGCCGCGCCTTCAGCCCATTCGAATTCCCGCGGGATTACTGTCCTGGGGAAGCAGGGGCCTGGAACCAGGGGCCGAACCCCCGGCCGCAGCCAAAACCCCGGCCAAAACCGCGCCCGAAGCCCTTTGGGCCGAAACCGAAACCCGGGGCCTTGGCGTAGCCCTCAGCCCTGTAGTACTCAAGCTGGGCCTTGAGCACAGCCTTGAGGTACTCGGCCTGGGCTTGAGTCAGCTTCCCCTCGGCCACGGCCTCATCGATCATCTCCGCACGGGCCGCGTACATCGCGGAAAGGAGGGCGTCCTCCGTGACCCCAAGCTTCTCCGCCACCCGGGCAAGATAGGTTTTGCCCGGAGCCTGCGCGTTCGTGGTTTGGGCGTAGACCGCATAGCCTGCGGCTCCCAAAGCCAACAGCCCCACAAGCACCAACGCCAGGATCTTCGTGTTCTTCCGCATATCGGTCACCTCCGGGTGCCATTCTCTTGGGGGCCTGTGGGGCCGCGATGCACCGGGCGTGAAAGTTCCGTGGAGAGCCAGGCCTCAGGGCGCGGCAGCGGGGGCCTCGGCCCTCTCGAACTTCACGCGGCCCTCCTCCTCGTCGTAGCGCACGAGGACCCGATCGCCCCGGGTGAACCGCCCCTCGAGCAGGGCCTCCGCAAGGGGGTTCTCCACCTCCGTCTGGATCTTGCGGCGCAGCTCGCGGGCCCCGAACTCCGGCCGGTACCCCACCTCCGTGAGGTGATCAACGAGGCTCGGATCGAACTCAAGCTCGATCCCCTGCCCGCGGGCCAGGCGCTTCACCCGCTCCAGCTGCAGCTTCACGATCTCCTTGATCTGCTCTTTCGTGAGGGCATGGAAGACGATGATCTCGTCGATACGGTTCAGGAACTCCGGCCGGAAGTGGCGCCGCAGCACCTCCATGAGCCTCTCCTTGAGCGCCTCATAGGAGAGCTTCTGCCCCGGCGGCGCCGCAAGGTTCCCCTGGATGATCTCGCTTCCCAGGTTGCTCGTGGCGATGATGATGGTGTTGGAGAAGTCCACGGTGCGGCCCTTGCCGTCGGTGAGCCGGCCCTCGTCGAACACCTGGAGGAGGATGTTGTGCACCTCCGGATGGGCCTTCTCGATCTCATCGAGGAGGATCACGGAGTAGGGCCGGCGACGCACGCGCTCCGTGAGCTGCCCCCCTTCCTCGTAGCCCACGTAGCCCGGGGGCGCGCCGATCAGGCGCGAGACGGTGTGGCGCTCCATGTACTCGGACATGTCCAAGCGGATGAGGGCGTCCTCGTCGCCGAACACCGCCCAAGCCAGGGCCTTGGCGAGCTCGGTCTTGCCCACGCCCGTGGGCCCAAGGAAGAGGAAGGTGGCGATGGGCCTATGTTTCTCCTTGAGGCCGGCGCGGGAGCGGCGCACCGCCGCGGCCACCGCCCGCACCGCCTCGTCCTGCCCCACCACCCGCTCATGGAGCTTCTCCTCAAGCTTAAGAAGGCGCTCGCGCTCCTCCTGGGTGAGTTCAGAAACAGGGATCCCGGTGAGGCGGGACACGATCTCCGCCACGTGCTCAGCCCGTACCTCCGGGACTTCCGAGGCCACGCTCTTCTTCCAGCGCTCCGTGGCCTCCTCCAAAGCCTTCTCGGTCTCCTGGATGCGGGCCTCCAGCTCCTTCGCGCGATCGAAGAGTTTTCGACTCGTGGCGTAATCAAGCTCGCGCTTCAATTCCTGGAGCTGAGCCTCCAATTCCTGAACCTCGGCCGGACGAGAGGTGGCCTGGATGCGCACCCGCGCCGCCGCCTGATCGATGAGGTCGATGGCTTTATCGGGGAGGTACCGCCCGGTGATGTAGCGGTCGGAGAGCTCCGCAGCGGCCACGATGGCCTCGTCGGTGATGCGCACCTTATGATGGGCCTCGAACCGGTCCCGCAAGCCCTTGAGGATCTGAACCGTCTGCTCCACGGTGGGCTCGGCGATGAACACCGGCTGGAACCGGCGCTCCAAAGCGGCGTCCTTCTCGATGTACTTTTGGTACTCGTTGAGGGTGGTGGCGCCGATCAGGTGGAGCTCCCCCCGCGCCAACGCGGGCTTAAAGGCGTTGGCGAGATCCATCCCGCCCTCGGCCTGGCCCGCCCCCACGATGGTGTGGATCTCGTCGATGAAGAGGATGAGCGCGTCCTGGTGGGCCAGGATCTCCTCAAGGATGGCTTTGACCCGCTCCTCGAACTCCCCCCGGTACTTGGTGCCGGCCACGAGGCTGTTGACGTTGAGCTCCACAAGGCGTTTGTTGCGGAGCACTTCGGGAACCTCGCCGCGCACGATGCGCTGGGCCAGGCCCTCCACGATGGCCGTCTTCCCCACCCCCGGTTCACCGATGAGCACGGGGTTGTTCTTCTTGCGGCGGGAGAGGATCTCGATGACCGTCTCGATCTCCTTGGCCCGGCCGATCACGGGGTCGAGCTTCCCTTGGCGGGCGAGCTCCGTGAGGTCCCGCGAGAATTTGTCCAGGGTGGGCGTGGAGGAGCGGCGCGCCACCTGGCCCTCTTCGGCGCCGCGGCCCACCACCTTCACCACCTTCTGGCGCACGGCCTGCGGGCTCAGACCGTATTTGCGCAGGAGATCCCCGGCCAGCCCATCGGGCTCCTCGATGAGGCCGATGAGGAGGTGCTCGGGGCCCACGTAGGAGTGGCCAAGCTCGCGGGCCGCGTGGAACGCGGCCTCCAGCACGGCCTTCACCCGCGGGCTCATCCCCACCTTCACCGTTTCGCCCTTCTCCGCCTTGAACGAGCCGCGGGGAGCGTTGTGCTCGATGTAGCCCCGGATGTCTTCGGGCGCGAGCTTGAACTCCCTAAGGATTTCGCGCACCACCTCGCTCTCGGTGAGAGCGTAGAGGACGTGTTCGGTGTCCATCTCCTTTTTCCCGTAGTCCACGGCCCGCCGGGCCGCGCGCTGGAGGAGCTCCTTGGCGTGGGCAGAAAGGTACTCCCCGATGTCCACGGCCTCCCGGTCCCGCCAGCGCCGGGGGAAGAAGAACTCGTCGAAGAGGTCCCAGGGGCTAAAGAGGCCCTCACCGCTCAGCCGGGCGTAGTCGCGCTCGCAGAGATGAAGGACCCGGCGCGCGCCGCCCTCCACGACCTCCACCTCCACCGTGGCCGGGCGGATCCCGCAGACGTCGCACATCCTCATTTGGCCTCACCTCCTCGGGAGGGCCGCACCGGCGCGTAAGGGACAGGGATGAACTCCACGCCGGGTCGGCGCTGCGCCGCCTGCGGGTAGAGCTCCATGAGCTCGTACACCTCTTTAGGCATGTCCTCGCTCACGGGAAGCCCCATGGCCCGGAGCTCCTCCACGGTGATGGGATAGTCGTGGGTCCAGCGGCCCTCGGAGAGGGTCCTCGCCACCTCCTGGGCCTTCTCCTCCGGGAGCTTGTCGCGAAGGAGCGCATACACCGTCTCGTAGACCTGCTGGATGGCCTTGCGGGCGATGTCCCCAAGGATCAGGGTCTGGTCGTCGCGGTTGGGGTTGGGCTCCTCCAGGGCCTTGAGCACGGAGGCCGCGGGGAGGTAGCCCTGGCCCGTGGCGAGCTGCGGGTCCACAGGCCCAAGGACGGCGTTGGGGTCCATCACGATCTCGTCGGCCGCAAGCGCGATGAGGGTCCCGCCGCTCATGGCGTAGTGGGGGATGAACACCGTGACTTTTCCTTTGTGGCGTTTGAGGGCGCAGGCGATCTGCTCGGCCGCGAGGACCAGGCCCCCGGGCGTGTGGAGGATGAGGTCGATGGGCATGTCCGGCGGGGTCATGCGGATGGCCCGCAAGACCTGCTCGGAGTCCTCGATGTCGATGTAGCGGGCGAGGGTAAAGCCCAAAAAGCTCACGGATTCCTGGCGGTGGATCATGGTGATGACCCGGCTTTTTCGTTTGAGCTCCAGGGCGCGGATGGCCGCGTGGCGGCGGAACTCCAGGATGCGCCGCTGCACGAAGGGCACGAGGGCCTGGAGCAAAAGGAGAAAGAACAAAAGGCTCACGATATCACCCATCTTGCCTCCTTCGACCGAGTGTAGGGCGAAGGGGCCCCCAAGGAAAAGCGGGGGAGGGAGGGCCCTCCCCCGCGGCCCGGATGAGCCTAGTCGATCCTCACCTCGAACACGCCCTCCGTCTCCGGCACCCGCTTCAAGGGGATCTCCACCCGGAGGACACCGTTTTCGAACTTGGCCCGGATGGCCCGCTTGTCCTCCACCTCCTCGGGGAGGGGGAAGACCCGGCGGAAGGCGCCGTAGCGGCGGCCCATGCGGATGTAGTTTTCGTCGCGGATCTCCTCGTAGCGCCGGATCTCCCCGGTGATCACGAGGCGGTTGTCCTCCACCCGGACCTGGATGTCCTCCTTGCGGGCGCCGGGGAGTTCGGTCTCGATGACGAGGGTCTTGTCCTTGAGGTAGATGTCGGTGTGGCCGAAGCCGGGGAAGACGTCAAGGTCCGTGAACTCGGCGAGGTCGGTGAAGTCCTGGAAGAGCTCGTCGAGGAGGCGGCTCATCCGGGCGGTGAGGCGGAAGGGGTCGCGCCAAATTGCCGGGAGCCTCGCCATACCCATCACCTCCTTTTTAGCAGTCTTTTTTGCTGAGTGCTAATTATAGGGGGCGGCCGCCCCCCGTCAACCCCCATCCGGTAGAATCACCCCGCCATGCCCAGCGGGCTCTTCACCGACCTCTACGAGCTCACCATGGCCCACTCCTACTTCCGGCGGGGCCTGAACCAGCCCGCCACCTTCGCCTACTTCGTGCGCGCC
This sequence comes from Candidatus Bipolaricaulota bacterium, assembly GCA_030550535.1. Classification (GTDB taxonomy): domain Bacteria; phylum Bipolaricaulota; class Bipolaricaulia; order Bipolaricaulales; family Bipolaricaulaceae; genus DTER01. The sequence goes on along the minus strand of JAUQPF010000051.1, from coordinate 70,391 downwards.
CCCGTCCCCCACCGCCGCTTCCTCCTCTTCGCCGGCCTGGACCCCCTCCTCTCCGCCCTCCAGAACTTCCGGTTCGCGGAGGAAGACCTCGCCTACCTCGACTCCCTCGACCTCTTCTCCCAAGATTTCCTGGACTTCCTCGGGAGGCTTCGGTTCACCGGGGAGGTGTGGGCCATGGCCGAGGGGGAGGTCTGCTTCCCCGGGGAGCCCCTCCTCCTTGTGACCGCCCCCCGCATCGAGGCCCAGCTCGTGGAAACCCTGGTCCTGAACATCCTGAACTACGAGACCTTGGTGGCTTCCAAGGCTGCGCGGATCCTCCTGGCGGCAGGTCCCGAGGCGATGGTGGTGGACTTCAGCCCCCGCCGGGACCACAGCCCCGAGGCCGCCCTTCATGCGGCCCGCGCCAGCTTCCTCGCCGGCTTCCACGCCACCTCCAACACCCTGGCCGGCAAGCTCTACGGCATCCCCGTGGCCGGCACCATGGCCCACTCCTACGTCCTGAGCTTCCCCGACGAGCTCTCCGCCTTCCGGGCCTTCGCCGAGGACCACCCCCAGCCCGTCCTCCTCATCGACACCTACGATCCCCTGGAAGGGGCGCGGAACGCCGTCCGCGTGGCCCAGGAGCTCCAGGCCAAGGGGAAGAGGATCGTGGGGGTGCGCCTGGACTCCGGGGACCTCGCCGCCCTCTCCCGCGAGGTGCGGCGCATCCTGGACGAGGCGGGCTTCCCGGAGATCAGGATCTTTGTGTCCGGCGACCTCGACGAGTACCGGATCCTGGAGTTCCGGGAGCGGGGCGGGGTGGCCTGGGGCTACGGGGTGGGCACAAGGCTTGGGGTGTCCTGGGACCTCCCCGCCCTGGGCGGGGTTTATAAGCTCGTGGAGGACGAGAAGGGGCCGCGCATGAAGACGAGCCCCGGGAAGATCACGCTCCCTGGCCGCTGCCAGGTGTGGCGGAGGGAGGGCTTTAGGGACCTCGTGGCCCTGGACGAGGAGGCGGGGGAGGGTCAGCCGCTTCTGCGGCGGGTCATGGCCGGCGGGGAGCGCCTCCTTCCCCCCTTGAACCTGCCCCAGCGCCGCGAGGAGGTGCGCCAAACCCTGTTCTCCCTGCCTCCAGAGCTCGCCGACCTCCGCCCCCACGCGAACCCCTCCTACCCTGTGCAAATATCGCCGGGCATCGCAGCCCAGCTCGCTAGCACCGGGCTAAAACTTTAAAATGTCGATTGCATGAAACGGACTTTTACGGTTAGCCTTTGGCAGGAAGGGGAATGGGTGGTGGCCCAATGCCTCGAGGTGGACGTGGCCAGCCAGGGGAGAACGGAAGAAGAAGCGTTGAAAAACCTGCGCGAGGCTCTAGAGCTGTTCTTTGAGGAACCTCAGCCCCCCGAACCCCGAAGATCCGGCGTATAACGCTACGCCTCGGTGCCTCTGAAGCCTCTGCCTTTTCGGGAAGTGAAGCGTAAACTCGCGGTCGCGGGCTTCGTCGAGGTGCGGCGCAAAGGGAGCCACGTTAAGTTTCTCAAGGAGCCCCCTGAGGGACGGAGGGTTGTGCTCGTGCCTTGCCATTCAGAAATGGCGGTGGGCACGGTGCGGAGCATACTCCACCAAGCGGGTCTTTCCGCGGAGGAGCGCGATCGCTTATGACCGAAGCGCGGTTGGAGATCCCGGAGATCCCGTGGACGGAGAAGGTGGAGGTCCCCGCGCGGGGGAGCGCGGTGCTCGTGGTGGACATGCAGAACGATTTCGTGCACGAGCGCGGGGCCTTGCGGGTGCCGGCCGCGGCGGCCACCGTGGCCTCCATTCAGGCCCTTCTGGCGCGCGCCCGCGCGGCCGGGGTCCCCGTGATCTACACCCAGGATTGGCATGCGCCCGATGACCCGGAGTTCCGCATCTGGCCAGCCCATGCCGTGGCCGGCACCTGGGGCGCCGCGGTCCTCGCGGAGCTCGCCCCCCAGCCCGGCGAGCCCACGGTGAAGAAGACCACCTACGACCCGTTCTTCCGCACCGAGCTGGAGGAGCTCCTTCGGGCGCGCGGGGTGGAGCACCTCGTGATCGTGGGCACGGTGGCGAACATCTGCGTTCTCCATGCCGCGGGCTCCGCGGCCCTGCGGGGCCTTCGGGTCATCGTCCCAAGGGACTGTGTCAGCGCCTTAAACGAGTTCGACCTCCTCGCGGCCTTCCGCCAAATTACCTTCCTCTACCGGGGTCTTGCCCTGCGCACCCAGGAAGGCCTGCGTTTCCGGTGATCCTCAGCGCAGAGCCTGGATCAGGGCCTTCGTGAAAAGGGGAAGGTCGCCTGGAACGCGGGAGGTGATGAGGTTCCCGTCCACAACCACGGGCTCATCCACCCAGAGGGCTCCGGCGTTCTCCAGGTCATCGCGGATGGCGACGAAGCTGGTCACCCGTCTCCCCTTCACCACGCGGGCGGAGCAGAGCATCCAGGGACCGTGGCAGATGGCGGCCACGGGCTTCCCGGCCTCCGCCATCTCCCGCACGAACCGCACGAGCTCCGGGCTCCGCCGGAGGTGATCCGGAGCATAGCCTCCGGGGATGACCACGGCCTGGAAGTCCTGGGCCCGCACCTCCTTGGCCCCAAGCTCCGCCTTGGCCGGATAGCCCAGCTTGCTCTTGTACTCCTTGGCCTCCGGACCCACGGCCACCACCTCGGCGCCTTCCTCCTGGAGCCGAAGGTAGGGATACCAGAACTCCAGCTCCTGGTACATGTCCGCCACCAAAACGGCCACACGCTTGCCCTTCAGGCTCATTTCCCCTCCTTCGGTTGCGGCGCAAGCGTCGGGCCTCCTGGGTCAAACGTCAAGATCGAGGAGCGCTAACGCACGATCCAGATGTGGGTTTCATCGAGGCGGGCCCGGCCGGAGGAGGCCCGGCGCAGGCGGTCCATGATGGCCAAGCCCAAGCCTTCTTCGGGGACGGGCTCGACCACGATGGCGGAAAGCCCGGCCTGATCGAGCTTACGCAGGAGGGCAAAAAAGCGCGCCGCCGCCTCCACGAGGTCCCCCCGGGGAGAGAGCACCTCCACTTGGGCAAACCCCTCCCAGGGCCGTTGGAACGCGAGGAACCCGCAGCGTCGGCGCTCCAGGGCCTCCCCGCCCGCCGGGGGCCCGGGCTCCCAAAGGAAGAGGGGGGTCGCAGGCCGGTAGTGCCGGGGAAGGGTGCCCGGGGAGGCCGAGGGCCCCGTGGGCGGCTCCACCCGCAGCTCGGGGATGAGCTCGCGCAGGGCCTCGATGGGGGTGCCCCCGGGCCGCAGGACCCGCGGCGGGTCCTCCACAAGGGAGACCACGGTGGACTCGATGCCCACAGGCGTGGGCCCCGCAGCCAATACCGCGTCGATCGCGTCCCCAAGCTGCTCCAGCACGGCCTCGTGGTGGGTGGGCGAAAGCCTCCCGAAGCGGTTGGCGCTGGGCGCGGCGATGGGCACCCCGGCCTCCCGGATCAGGGCCAACGCCACGGGGTGGGCGGGCATGCGCACGGCCACCGTGGGGAGCCCCGCGGTCACGAGGTCCGGGACCACCGGCCGCTTGGGGAGGACCAGGGTGAGGGGGCCGGGCCAGAACCGCGCCATGAGCCGGCGGGCCAGCTCCGGCACCTCTTGCCAAAGCCCTTCGGCCTCCTGGGATGCCGCCACGTGGACGATCACGGGATCAAAACGCGGGCGGTTTTTCACGGCGAAGACGCGGGCCACGGCCTCCGCGGAGAGGGCATGGGCACCCAGGCCGTAGACGGTCTCCGTGGGGAAGGCCACGAGCCCTCCTTCCCGCAGGATTCGGGCGGCCCGCGCGATCCCCTGTGCATCCGGCGCTAGAACCTCCATCGCCGCTATCCTAGCGGAAAGTTCGCCCGGAACCCAGCGCGTCTTATAATGGCGCAGAGATGCTGGACCTGATCGTGCAGGGCGGCCCCATCCACGGGCATCCCGGCGCCGATGCCGTGGGGGTGCGGTGCGGGCGCATCGTGGTGGTCGGGCGCGCTCCGGAGCTGGGGAACCTGCGCGGCCCCAAAACCCAAGTCTTTCGTCTGGAGGGGCGGCCGCTCCTCCCCGGCTTCTTCGACGCCCATGTTCACTTTTTGAAGGTCGGCCTGGATCGCACGTTCTTCGTGGACCTCTCCCAAGCCCGCACGCTCTCGGAGGCCTTGGAGCTTTTGCGGGCCCGGGCCCAGGAGCGGCCGGGCGAGTGGGTGGTGGGGCGGGGCTGGGACGAGTCCCGCTGGCCGGAGAAGCGGTATCTGGAACGGGCGGACCTGGATCGCGCCGTGCCCCGCCAGCCCTGCTGCGCCGTGCGCGTGGACGGCCACATGATGGTGGCCAACACCCTGGCCCTGGCCCGCTGCGTGCGCCCCGAAGGAGAGCTCGTGGACCGCGCGCGCGGCCATCTCTTTGAGGACGCGGTTTTCGAGGTGCTTTCCCTCGTGCGGCCAAGCCAGGAGGCCCTGGTGGAAGCGGTGGCCGCGGCCTCCCGCTACGCCGCTTCCTTGGGGGTCACGGCGGTGGCCGACATGGACACGGAGGCCTTGGCGTTCCGGGCCTATGCCACGGCCGAGCGTCGAGGGCTTCTGCGCACGCGCATCTTCGCCTATGGGAAGGCCGACCTCCTTCCCCAGCTCGTTGGCCTGGGCCTGCGGCGGGGCTTCGGCTCCCCCTTCTTGCGCATCTGCGGGGTGAAGGCGTTCGTGGACGGCTCCATTGGGGCTAAGACCGCGGCCTTGTTCGAGCCCTACCAGGGCGAGATGGGTAAAGGCCGGGTGCTTTTGGGCCGGGGGGAACTCGCCCGGCTTTGGCGGAAGGTCATGGAAGCGGAGCTCCAACTCGCTGTGCACGCCATCGGCGATCGGGCCATCGAGGAGGTGTTGGCCGCGGCGCGCCTTGCGGGCGTGGGCGCCCTGGACCGCCACCGCGTGGAGCACCTGGAGCTCCCCACCCCCCACCAGTTGGACCGCGTGAAGGAGCTGGGCCTCGTGGCCTCCATGCAGCCCAACTTCCTGCAGTGGTCGGGGCCGGGACGGATGTACGAGGATCGCCTGGGGCCCACACGGGACGCGCGCATCGACCCCCACCGCTGGGTCTTGGAGCGCGGCATCCCCTTGGCCTTCGGCTCCGACGGGATGCCCCTGGGTCCCCTCTACGGGATCGGCTTGGCCCTGGATCCTCCTTACTATCCCCAGCGGGTCACCTGGGAGGAAGCACTCCAGGCCTATACCCAGGGCGCGGCCTTCGCCGCCTTCGCCGAGGACGAGCTTGGCACCATTGCCCCGGGCAAGTGGGCGGACTTCGTGGTCCTCTCCGGCGATCCCGGCCGCGTGCCCCCAAAGGACCTCCAAGTGGACGCCACGTTCGTGGCTGGGGAACTCGTGTTCAGCCGCTAGGTATGCCCGAGCTTCCCGAGGTGGAGAGCACCGTGCGGGCCCTGCGCCCCAAGGTCCTGGGCCAAACCCTCCTTCGCGCTCACGCTTTGGATCCCGTGTTTGATCCCGTGCCCAAATCCCTTTCCCTTCCGGCCCAGGTACGCGCTTTGGAGCGGCGGGGGAAATACATCCTGTTCGGCCTGGGTGATCTCTGGCTGGTCGTGCATCTGCGCATGTCCGGCCGGCTCCTGTGGGAGGAGGGTCAAGCGCGGCCCCCGCACACCCGCCTCGTCCTTGAATTTCCGCAAGGGAACGTCCTCTTTGTGGACGTGCGTCGGCTGGGCACGGTGGAGGTCGTCCCGGAGTTCACCGAGGAGCTTGGGCCCGACGCCCTTTCCGACCTCTCCTTCCTTCCGGAGGCCTTGAAGGGGAGTCGGGCGCCCATCAAGGTCTGGCTTTTGGACCAGCGGAACATCGCGGGGATCGGGAACATCTACGCCGCGGAGATCCTGTTCCGGGCGGGGATCGATCCCCGCCGGCCCGCGAACTCCCTGGGCCCCCGCGCGGTGCAGCGCCTCAAAGAGGCCATCCCGGAGGTCCTCACGGAGGCCATCGAGGCCCTGGGGACGACGCTTGCGGACGGGGCTTATCAGACCCCGGAGGGTGAGGCCGGGGACTACGAGCCCTGGGTGTACGGGCGGGAGGGGCTTCCCTGCAAGGTGTGCGGGACGCCCATTGAGCGGATCGAGCTCGGCGGCCGGGGCACCTATTTTTGCCCCCGCTGCCAAAGGTAAGGAGGGGAACTTGGCCACGCTGGAAGACGGGCGGAAATGGTTGCGCGCGGACCTTTGGGGAGGACCCTTGGAGACGGACCAGAAGAAGGGCCTGCCGGCTCCGCCCCTGCAGCGACCCGTTCCTAAGGGCGCAGAAGTTTTGGATCTGCCTGCGCCCGCGGCCCTAAGCCTCCCCCCACAGGACTTTGTCCAACGCCTGGCGAGCCGGCGCAGCCGCCGCCGCTTTTCCCCGGAACCGATTTCGCTCCCCGAGTTGTCCTTTCTCCTTTGGACCACCCAAGGCGTGCACAAAATAATCCGGGATGGAATCGCCACGTGGCGGACGGTGCCCTCCGCGGGCGCCCGTCACCCCTTCGAAACCTACCTCGCCGTGCACCGTGTGCAGGATCTGATCCCCGGTGTGTACCGTTACCTGCCGCTCACGCACCAGCTCGTTTTCTTGCGCCCAGACGGGGGCTTGCCCCAAAAATAGCGGAGGCCGCGCTGGGGCAGACCTTTGTGGGCGAAGCTGCTGTGGTTTTCGTCTGGACGGCCGTGCCTTATCGCGCGGAATGGCGCGATCACGTGCCCTCGCACAAGGTCATCGCCATCGATGCAGGCCATGTGTGCCAAAATCTGTATTTGGCGTGCGAAGCCCTGGGCTGGCCACCCGCACCGTCGCAGCCTATGACCAAAGGAAAATGGACGCGCTTTTGGAAGTGGACGGCGAAGAGGAGTTCACCGTGTACCTAGCTCCCGTGGGACGACGCGCGGACTAAAGGGCGTGGGGGTTGACCTTCGCCCCCAGGGCCTTGAACTTCGCCTCCAAAGCGCGCTCCACGCAGCGGGGCACAAACTTCGAGACGTCCCCGCCGTAGAGCTTGACCTCCTTTACGATGGAGCTCGACAAAAAGGAGTACTGGCCAGCGGTCATGAGGAACACCGTCTCGATCTCACTATCCAAATCCCGGTTGGTGAGGGCCAGCTGGAACTCGTAGTCGAAGTCGGAGGTGGCGCGCAGTCCCCGCACCACCGCCACCGCCCCCACCTTCTTTGCGCACTCGATAAGGAGTCCCGAGTAGGTGATCACCTCCACCCCACAGATCCCCTCCTCCGCCAGGGCCTCCTCCACCAGTTTTTTGCGCTCCTCCGCGGTGAAAAGCGGGGTTTTCCGGGGGTTTTCCACCACGGCCACGATCAGTTTGTCGAAAAGCCGTTTGGCCCGGCGCAGGACGTCGATGTGGCCGTAGGTGATGGGGTCAAAGCTTCCCGGGTAAAGGGCGATGCGCATCAGCCCACCTCCACGAAGGGCCGCAGGGCCCGACGAATGCGTTCGCCTGAGGGTCCCACGGCCGCCCAGGCCGCCTGCTCCGGCCCAAGGAACCGCTGGGCCAGCTCCTGCACCGCCTCCGGGGTGACCTCGGAAAAGCGGCGGAGCACCTCCTTGGGGGAGAGGGGCCGCCGGCCCAGGGCCGCGAGCGTCCCCAGCCGCACCATGCGGCCGCTTGGGTCGTCCAAATTGAGCAAAAATGCATTGCAAAGGCGCTGCACCGCCCGCTCCACGTCCTCCTTAGAGGGGGGCGCCCGGCGCAAAGCCTCCAGCTCCACCCAGATGGCCTCCACCACCTGCGGGAGTTTTTTCTCCTCCGCAGCGGCGTAGACGGAGATCACCCCCGCGTCCGAAAAGTAGGCGGTGGCCGAGAACACCGCGTACACCAGCCCAAGCTCCTCCCGCACCCGCTGGAAGAGCCGGGAGCTCACGCCTCCGCCGAGGATGGCGTTCAACACCTCCAGGGCGTAGCGCTCGGGCGCGGAGGCCGGAACGGTGGGGAAGCCCAAAACCAAGTGGACCTGGTTGATGTCGCGCTCGGCGAGGGTGAGCCCGGCGCCCACCTGGGGCGGAGTGCGGAGGGGAACGTTCCCCGACCCGGGACGGGAGGGAAAGCCCTCGGCCAAAGAAAAAATTTGTGCGGGTTCCACCCCGCCGCAGGCCACAAAGATCATGTCCTTGGGGTGATAATGCCGTCCAAAGAAGCCCCACAGATCCTCAAGCTCGATGCGGGACACGGAGTCCAGGCGGCCGATCACGGGCCTCCCCAGCGGGTGCCCATCCTTCCACAGAAGCTCCCCAAGGAGCCGGAACGCCGTGTCCTCAGGGTCGTCCTCCGCGGAACGGATCTCCTCCGCGATGACCACGCGCTCCCGCACGAGGTCCTCCGGGGCGAAGCGCGGGGAGGTCACGAGCTCCACGAGGATCTCCCAGGCCTCAGGAAGATGGGCGCTCAGGACCTCGGTGTAGAAGAACGTGTACTCCGCGGTGGTGGCGGCGTTGAGGTGCCCGCCGAGGGCGTCGATGCTCTGGGCGAGCGCCAGGGCCGTGCGCCTCGTGGTCCCCTTGAAGGTCATGTGCTCCACGAAGTGGGCCAGGCCCTCCCGGCCCGGCGGGTCCTCCCGGCCCCCGGCCTTGACCCAAAGGCCCAGGGCCACCCCGCGAAAGCCCGGCATGGGCTCCACCAAGACCTCTAGACCGGAGGAGGTTTCCCCCGCGAAACACCCGGGGTAGATCTCGGTCATTTCGCGTCCAACCGCACAGGACCTTTGGGCACCACCCGCCGCAGCTTGTACCGGCCCTCCTCGTCGATCTCCACGATCTCCACAAGCATCCGGTCGCCCTTCTTGGCGACTTTCGCGGGCTCCTCGTTCGTGCCCAGGCGGGATTTATGCACAAGCCCCCGTACGCCCGGCGCGATCTCCACGAAGATCCCGTAGTCCACAACGTTCGTGACCTTCCCGGGAACGATGTCGCCCACCTTGAATGTGGGCTTCTCCTGCACGAGCTTGAACCGGGGGCGCCCAAGCTCGTCGGTGTCGATGACCTCGACGGTGACCTCGTCGCCCACTTTGACCACGTCCTCCACGCGCTTGACATAACCGTTGGCAAGCTGGGAGATGTGGATGAGGCCGTCCACGCCGGGCCGGATCTCCACGATGGCCCCAAACGGCACGATGCGCGTGACCCTCCCCCGGAAGGTCATGCCCACCTCGATCTCCTCGGTGAGCTCCTGGATCATCTCCTTGGCCCGCTGCACCGCGGCCAGGCCCTCGCCCACCACCTTCACCGTGCCATCGTCCTCGATCTCGATCTCGGTGTTCGTCTCCTCCTGGATCTTGCGGATGGTGCGGCCGCCTGGGCCGATCACGATCCCGATCTTTTCGGGGTTGATCTTGAAGACATCCAGGTAGGGGGCGTAAGGGGACAGGGAAGCGCGCGGCTTGGGCAAGGCCTGCTCCATGAGGTCCAGGATGTGGAAGCGGGCGGCCTTGGCCTGGGCCAGGGCCTCGCGCATGAGCTCCGGGGTGAGCCCGCCCGTCTTCACGTCCAGCTGGAACGCCGTGACCCCCAGCCGGGTCCCGGCCACCTTGAAGTCCATGTCGCCGTAATGGTCCTCCAGGCCCAGGATGTCCGTGAGGATCCGGTACTTTCCGGTGGCGGGGTCGGTCACAAGCCCCATGGCCACCCCGGCCACGTGCCGCTTCACCGGCACCCCCGCGTCCATCATGGCCAGACACCCCGAGCACACCGAGGCCATGGAGGAAGACCCGTTGGACTCCAGGATCTCCGAGACCACCCGGATGATGTAGGGGAACTCCTCCTCGGAGGGGATCACGGCCAGAAGGGCGTTCTCCGCGAGCTTCCCATGCCCGATCTCCCGGCGGGAGGGCGCGCCGATCCGACCGGCCTCCCCCGTGCAGAAGGGCGGGAAGTTGTAGTGGAACATGAAGCGCTTGAGGCCCTCCTCCATCATGAGGTCGATGATCTGGGCGTCCTTGCGGGTGGCCCCGAGGGTGCAGGTGCCCAGGGACTGGGTCTCCCCGCGGGTGAAGAGGGCCGAGCCGTGCACACGCGGCAAAAGCCCAACCTGGATGGAGATGGGGCGGAGCTCCTCGGGCCGACGGCCGTCCATGCGCTCCCCAAGCTCCAGGATGGACCAGCGCACGTACTCCCGGTACACGTCGTCAAAGAGGGCCTTGGCCAGGGTCTTGACCTTCTCCTGGTCCGCCTCGGGGTAGCCCTGAGCCACGGCCTGGGCCGCCTCCTCGGCCAAGGCCTCGGCCAGGCCCTCCCGGGCCTTCTTCCCCGGAGCGCGCTTGAGCTCATGGAGCTTTTCCCACACGTGGGCCTTGACCTTCTCCCGCACCTCGGCCTCGAGGGGATCCGGCGGAGGAACCTCCTTCTTCACCACCGGGACCTGACGAGCGAGCTCCTCCTGGAGATCCAAAAGCTTTTGGATCTCCGCGTGGGCCAGGGTGATGGCCCGCACCACGTCCTCCTCGTCCACCTCCTTCATCAGGCCCTCCACCATGGTCACGGTCCCACGGGTGCCGGCGACCACGATGTCCATGAGCCCGGTCTCCCGGTCCTGATCGGTGGGGTGGAGGAGGAACTGCCCGTCCTTCAGGCCCACGCGCACCCCGGCCACAGGGCCCAAAAACGGCGCGGGCGAAAGCATCAGGGCGGCCGAGGCCCCCAAAAGCCCGGCCACATCGGGCGGCGCGTCCTTCTCCGCCGAAAGCACCGTGGCCACAATGTGCACCTCTTCCTTATAGCCCTTGGGGAAGAGGGGACGAATGGGGCGGTCAATGAGGCGCGCCGCGAGGATCGCCTCGTCCGAGGGCTTCCCCTCCCGCTTGAAGAAGCCGCCCGGGATCTTCCCGCCCGCGTAAAACCTCTCCTCGTAGTCCACGCGCAGCGGGAAGTACCCGGGGTCCTGCTGGAGGGGCTGGCACACCACCGTCACCAGGACCTTGGTGTCGCCCCAGGTGACGAGGACGGCCGCGCTGGCCTGCCGGGCTAGGCTTCCCGTCTCCAGCTTCACCACTTTTCCGCCGAGCTCTGTCTGCACCTCAGGCATAGGCGGCTACACCTCGCGCAGACCCAAGGTCTGGAGGAGGCGGCGGTAGCGGGCAGGGTCCTTCTCCCGAAGGTACCGCAGCAGGCGGCGCCTCCGCCCCACAAGGATGTACAGCCCCCGCCGGGAGTGGAAGTCCTTGCGGTGGACCCTTAGGTGTTCCGTGAGCTGGTTGATCCGGGCCGTGAGGAGCGCCACCTGCACCTCCACGGAGCCCGTATCGTTGGGACCCTGCGCGAACTTCGCGATGATCTCCTGCTTCTGCTCCTTGGAAAGCGCCACGTTCTCACCTCCAATCGCCCTTTCCCCGGCGCGAGGGAAAGGGTTCGGTCAACGGAATTTTTTGGCGAGCTCCCGGCACCGGCCAAGGATCTCCTCTTCGTCCAGCGTCTGCAACTGGCCGTCGCGGAGGAGGAAGCGGCCATCCACGAACAGGGCCTCCACATCCGCGGCCTGGCCAGCGTACACGAGGTTGGCCACCGGATCGTAATCGGGAAAGAGATGAACCCGATCCAGCCGGACGAGGATGCCGTCCGCTCGCCGGCCCTCTTCAATTGTACCCAACTCCTTGCCCCATCCCAGGGCCACGGCCCCGCGCCAAGTGGCCAAGCCCAAGGCCTCGCGAGCGGAGAGGGCCTGGGGATCGCCCGTGCGCACCTTGGCCAAAAGGGCGGCAAGCCGCATCTCCTCCAGCATGTTCAGGTCGCCGGCAGAGCCCGCGCCGTCCGTGCCCAGACATACGTTGACCCCGGTGCGCAGCATCTCCACCACCGGGGCGATCCCGCAGGCGAGCTTGAGGTTGGAAGTGGGACAGTGCACGGCGTGGACGCCGTGGGCAGCGAGGATCTCCATGTCCTTTTCGGAGAGATGTACGCAATGGGCGGCGAGCACGGGAACCCCGAAAACACCGAGCTCCTCCAGCCACTCCACGGGCGAGCGGCCGCGCTCCGCCCGCACCCGCTCCACCTCCTCCTTGGTCTCGGCAAGGTGGGTGTGGATGGGGATGCGCAGCTCCCTCGCCAAGGCCACCGCCCTCTTCCACACCTCCGGGCCGCAGGTGTAGGGGGCGTGCGGGGAGAGGGCCACGCGGATGCGCCCCTCCGCGCGTCCCTCCCACTCCCGCGCGAACTCCTCGGCCTTCCGGAGCTCGGACTCCATGCGCTCGGGGGTGGGCGCGATCACCCCGTAGGAGAGGAGGGCCCGTACCCCCGCCCGCTCCACGGCCTCCGCCACCTCCTCCATGAAGAAGTACATGTCGGCAAAGGCCGTGGTGCCGCCCTTGATCATCTCCGCCAGGCCCAAAAGGGAGAACCAATACACCACCTCGCCCGTGAGCCTCTTCTCCCGGGGCCAGACCTCCTCGGTGAGCCACTGCATGAGCGGCCGGTCCTGCGCCAGCCCACGGAACAGGGTCATGGCGAGATGGGTGTGGGCGTTCACCAAGCCCGGAAGGAGAAGCCTTCCCTCGCCCTCCACCACGAGGTCGAACGGACCCTGGGGGCTCTCCTCGGTGAGGACGGCAGCAAACCTCCGTCCCTCGATGACCACGTCGGCCTTGGGGAGGAGGGGGCCCTCCGGCCGCGGCCACACCATCGCCCCGCGGATAAGGACGCGCATGACCCCGCAGTATAAGGCGAAAAAGCCCTCCGGGGACAACTTCCCCGGGGTAAGATGGAGGGCCGTGGAGGGACGCACCGCAGAGGAGCTGGCCTGCCGGTACCTGCGGGAGCAGGGGATGCTCATTGTGGCCCGCAACTGGCGCTGGCGCGGCGGCGAGGTAGACATCATCGCTAAAGACGGCCCCACCCTCGTGTTCGTGGAGGTGAAGGGCCGGGCCGACGAGGGCTTCGCCCTCCCCGAGGAGGCCGTGGACGCGGGCAAAAGGGCCAGGCTTCGGCGCACGGCCCAGGCGTACTTGGCCGGGAAACCCACGGTTCCCGTGCGGTTCGACGTGGTGGCCGTGACCCCCAGAGGAATCCGCCACATCAAGGGCGCGTTCACCGCCGAGGATGTTCGCGCAGGTGCTTAGCGGGACCCCGTACGGGGTGGAGGCGCGGCTCGTGGAGGTCCAGTGCGATGTGGGCCCGGGCCTCCCGGGCTTCGCCGTGGTGGGCCTCCCCGAGAAGGAGGTCTCGGAGGCGCGGGACCGGGTGCGCGCGGCCATCCGCAATTTAGGCCTGGAGTTCCCCCAGCTGCGCATCACCGCGAACCTGGCCCCCGCGGACCTGCGCAAGGAGGGCGCCGGGTTCGACCTCGCCTTGGCCGTGGCCCTCCTGGTGGCCACCGGCCAGGTCCCCAAGGACCGCACGCGGGACACGGTGTTCTTGGGCGAGCTTTCCCTGGACGGTGGGGTGCGGCCGGTGCGGGGGGTTCTGGCCGTGGCCCTGGCCGCCAAGGAAGCAGGGCTCGCGCGCCTGGTGGTGGCCCGGGACTCCGCCCCTGAGGCCGCCCTGGTGGAGGGGCTCCAGGTTTTCCCCGTGGCGGACCTCGGGGAGGCCGTGGCCTTCCTCCGGGGCGAGCGGGAGATCCCGCCCGCCCCGCGGGTCATCCCCGAGGCCCCACCGCCGGACTGGATCGACCTTGGGCTGGTGAAGGGGCAGGAGCATGCCCGGCGGGCCCTGGAGATCGCCGCGGCCGGCGGCCACCACCTCCTCCTGATCGGCCCTCCCGGCGCGGGCAAATCCCTCCTCGCCCGCTGCCTCCCTGGGATCCTCCCGCCCCTCTCCTTTGAAGAGGCCCTGGAGGTGAGCCGCGTCCACTCCGTGGCCGGGCTTCTCCCTCCGGACCGGCCGCTTCTGCGCTGGCGGCCCTTTCGCGCCCCCCACCACACCATCTCCTACGTGGGCCTGGTGGGCGGAGGACACGGGATCCCTGTGCCGGGGGAGATCAGCCTCGCCCACCACGGCGTCCTTTTCCTGGACGAGCTTCCGGAGTTCGACCGGAGGGTCCTGGAGGCCCTGCGCCAGCCCTTGGAGGACCGGAAGATCACGGTGGTGCGGGCGGGGGTGAGCGTGACCTTCCCCGCTTCTTTCATGCTCGTGGGGGCCATGAACCCCTGCCCCTGCGGCCACTTTGGGGACGCCTTACGGCCCTGCCGCTGCCGCCCCCACGAGATCGTGCAGTACCGAAAGAAACTTTCCGGCCCCTTCCTGGACCGCATCGACCTCTTCGTCCACGTCCCGCGCCTCACGAAAGAGGAGCTCTTGGGCGAGGGCGGGGGCGAGCCTTCCGAGGCCGTGCGAAAAAGGGTCATGGAGGCCCGGGAGATCCAGCGCCGTCGCTTCGCGGGGAAGCTCTTCGTGAACGCGGAGATGGGCCCCAAAGAGGTGCGCAAGTTCTGCGTGCTTTCGCCCCAAGCCAAGGCCCTCTTGGCCAAGGCCATCGACCGGTTCGCCCTCACGGGAAGGGGCTATGTGCGCACGCTCAAGGTGGCCCGCACCATTGCGGATCTGGGCGGCGCCGATACCATCGAGGCCGAGCACGTGGCCGAAGCCCTGCAATACCGGGCTTTCGCCGAGGAGGGATGGCCGTGAGGATAGGTCTTGCGCTCCTTCTTTTCAGCCTTGGTGCTTGGGCCCAGACTTTCCCCGTGGAGAAGCTCGAGATCCTGGGGAACCAGAACGTCCCCACCAGGGACATCCTGGCGGCCCTGCCGTTCAAGGTGGGCGACGTGGTGGACCGCGACAAGGTCCTCGCCGGAGCCAAGGCCCTGGAGGACCTGGGTTATTTCGCGCAGGTCACGCCCGAGGTGACCCTGGAGGAAAACCAGGTGGTCGTGCGCTACCGCGTCGTGGAGTTCCCCAAGATCCAAGAAGTCGTGATTTTGGGCGTCCCACCCGAGCCCAAAGGGGGTAAAACCCTGTGGTCCTGGCTTTTGGTGTGGTGGGGCGAGCTCACCCAGCCCCCGCGCGTGTACGAGCGGCGGGTGCGCGAGATCCTCAGCGAAAACGGGGTCAAACCCGGCGAGGTCCTCAACCGCAAGAAACTGGAGAAGGCCTTGCATGCCGTGCTCGAGGAGTACCGCAAAAAGGACATGGGCACGGTGCAGGTGGGCGAAATTGTGCCGGGGGAAAAGCTCGTCCTCCGGTTTGAGGAGCTCCCCGTGGTGGCCCATGAGGTCCGCGGCCTATCCACCGTTCCCAGGGAAACCGCGTTGGCCCTGATCGACGTGCCTTTGGGCGAGGTGGGCCGGATTTCCAAGATCCAGGAGTCCCTGGGGCGGCTCACGCGCTCCGTGTACTTCGCCCAGGCCCAGGTGATCCCGGAGGTCGTGCCCGGCGGGGTGAGGTTGGTCTGGCAGGTCACGGAGCGCACGGTCCTCGCGGAGCCGCAGGCGCTGCAGGGGATCGTGGTGGTAGGGACGAAGGCCATCCCCACGGAACGGGCTCAGGGTTTGTTGGCCCCGCTTCCTCGGGGGATCGTGGGCAACCTCGAGGTTTTGAACGCCCTTCGTCCTTTGTACGACTACTACCGCCGTGAGGGCTATTTCCTCGTGGATTTCGGGGCGGAGAAGGTGGAGAACGGGATCCTCTTCGTGCGCGTGCGGGAGGGGGAGCTTGGGCGCCTGGAGATCCGGGGGCTTGCGCGCACGGCGGAGTGGGTGGTGCGCCGCGTTTTGAAGCTGCAGCCAGGCCAGGCCCTCACGGAGGCCAAGCTCCTCGTGGCCCGCCAAAACCTCATGGCTTTGGGCTACTTCAGCGATGTTTCCCTCATCCCCGCCTGGGAGGGGGAGCACGTCCTCCTCACCGTGGAGGTCAAGGAGCTCGACAGACTCGGGAGCATCACGGGCTCCGTGAGCCTCTCCCCTGAGGCCGGGGGGATCGTGGGGAACCTCACCTACTCCCAGAAGAACCTGTTCGGCACGGCGCAGGACGTGTCCCTCACCTTCTCCCGCGGCCTCACCGGAAGCGGGGAGACCACCTGGAGCCTGGACTACGTGGGCCGGGCCTTCCCCGGGTTCACCCAGGTCCAGGTGCAGCTCTACCGCAAAGAGGAGGGAACACGCCTGACCACGGGAGGGGGGGTCAAGGTGGCCTATCCCCTCGCGGATTACCTGGATCTGAGCCTGGGCTTCACGAAAGAGGAAACCCTGGAGCTCCCGGACCAGCCCCTTCCCCCACGCAACGTCGTGGAAGCCGGGCTGGTCTGGGATGACCGGGATAGCCCCTTCTTCCCGCGCAAGGGGAGCCGAAGCCAGCTGAGCCTGGAGAAGGCGGGCACGTTCGCCCCGGGCGCGGAGTACCTCGCGGGGAGGTGGGAGCTCGCGAGGTTCTGGCCCCATGACCTTGGGGAGCAGCGGGCGGCCTTGGCGGTGCGCGCCCTTCTCCGGTTCGGCCTCGATCTGCCTCGCGAATATTGGTTCACCCTGGGCGGGGTGGATTCCGTACGCGGCGCAAAGAAGTCCCAGACGGACCGGCTGGCCCTCCTCAACGCGGAGTTCCGCATTGAGCTCGCTCAGGGCGCATGGTTCGCCCCATTCCTCGATTTGGGATGGGATCTGCGCACAAGCACCATGAAGATGGCCCCGGGGTTCGAGGTCGCCGTGAACCTGGGGGGCATGTTCGTGCGCATCGCCGCCTCCTGGCCGAACGACCGGGAACCCACCTGGGTGCCGGCCTTCGAGTTCGGGATGAGCCCCATGTTCTGAGGCGAAAAACCAAGGAGGAGAAATGAACGGGAAGCTTGCGGTGTGGATCGTCGGGGGTGTCGTGGGCTCGTTGATCCTTGGGTTTGCGGGCGGGATCGTGGGCGGAATGGTGTTCTCCCCAAAGAGCGGGGACACCGCCGGATTGGCCAAGGACTTGGGGGCGCTCCAGGCCCGCGTGCAGATCCTGGAGGGTAAAGTCGCCAATCTTCCCGCTGCTTCGGGAACGAGCCTCAAGATCGGGGTGGTGGACGCGGAAAACCTCTTCACCACCGTGTTCTTGCCCCAGGTGGCCGCGGAGCGCAGCGCCCTTCTGGCCAAGGCCCAGGCCATCCGGGACCTTCAGACCAAGTACGCGCAGGGCCAGATCAGGCCGGACGCCTTCCAGCAGCAGTACGCTAAGCTCCAGGCCGAGTACCTCCAGGCCCAGGTCCAGGTGAACATGTCCATGCTCAACAAAATGATCGCCTCGCCAGGATTTGCCAACCTGCGCGCGGACCTCCAGAACCTGCGGGACCAAGCGAAGCCCTTGGCGGACCAAGTGGAAGCCCTCGTGAAACAGGCCCAGGTCACGATCCTCAACGTGACCGATTTCCTCGCCCAGGTCCAGCAGCTTCAGGCGGCGTTCCAGCAGGTGGACCAGCTCCTCACCCAGGTCGCGGCCGTGAAGATCCTGGAGATCTCCCAGCAGGTGGCCCAGGAGCTGGGTTATGACATCGTCCTGCGCACGAAGGACGTGGTCATGTACCAGCGGGCCCCGGCCGTGGCGAACCTGACTTCTGAGGTGGAGAAGCGCCTTTGGAACCTGTTCCCCGCCAATTGATGGACATCGAGGCGCTCAAGCGGGCCCTGCCCCTGGGCTATCCCTACCTCCTCCTCGACCGCGTGCTTTCCCGCACCGAGGAGGAGGTGGTGGCCCAAAAGTGCGTGACGGTCAATGAGCCCTATTTTCAGGGCCACTTTCGGCCGCCCTTCCCCTCCGTCATGCCCGGCACGATGATCCTGGAGGGGATGGCCCAAACGGCCGGGCTTCTTTTGGGGGAGGGGAAGCTCGCGGTGTTGGCGGAGGTGGGGCGGGCCCGGTTCCGCCGGCCTGTCGTGCCCGGGGACCGCCTCACCTTCCGGGCCAAGCTCCTCCGCCGCCGGGGGCCCGTCCTCCAGGCCCAGGTCCAAGCCGAGGTGGAAGGGGAGCCCGTGGCCGAGGCCGAGATCACCCTGGTGGTGCGGGATGTGGGAGAAGCTCGTTGAGTGCGTGCCCAACGTCTCGGAGGGCCGCAATAGGGAGTCCATCGAGGCCATGGCCGAAGCCATCCGCGCCGTACCCACCGTGCGCCTTCTCGACGTCCAGTCCGACCCCGACCACAACCGCACCGTTTTCACGTTCGTCGGCGAACCGGAGGGTGTGGCCGAGGCCGTGTACCGCCTGTTCGCGGCGGCGCTTCCCCGCATCGATCTGCGCGTCCACCGCGGGGAGCACCCGCGCATGGGCGCGGTGGACGTCGTGCCTTTCGTGCCCGTGCGGGGGGTCAAGATGGCCGACTGCGTGGCCCTGGCCAAAACCGTGGGCAAGGAGATCTGGGAGCGCTTTCGCGTTCCCGTTTACCTCTACGCGGAGGCCGCCACCCGGCCCGAGCGCCAGGACCTCGCGGAGATCCGCAAAGGCGAGTTCGAGGGCTTCTTCGAGAAGATCAAGGATCCCCGCTGGGCCCCGGACTTTGGGGAGCCCGTGGTGCATCCCACGGCCGGGGTCACCGCCGTGGGCGCCCGGGAGTTCCTCATCGCCTTCAACGTGAATTTGGGCACAAACGACCTCCGGATCGCTCAGGAGATCGCCAAGGCCGTGCGGTTCTCCTCCGGCGGGCTGCGCCATGTCAAGGCCCTGGGGATGGAGCTCAAAGAACGCGGGATCGTCCAGGTCTCCATGAACCTCACGAACTTTCGGAAGACCCCGCTCCCCCGGGTCCTGGAGCTCGTGCGCAGGGAGGCCCAGCGCTTTGGCGTCCCTGTCGTGGGCACGGAGATCGTGGGGCTCATCCCCGAGGAGGCCCTGGTCCAGGTGGCCGAGTACTACCTGCAGCTGGAGCGCTTCTCGCTGGCCCAGGTCCTGGAGCGCAGGATCGCGGAGGCCCTGCGCGGATGACCGACCTCCCCCGAAGGATCACGATCCTGGGTTTGGGCCGCACCGGCCGGGCCCTCGTGGAGACCCTCTCCGGAAAAGCTCAGCTTTTCCTGTCCGAGTCCCGAAGCCTTTCCCCCGAGGAGCGGGCGTTCCTGGAGGAGCACAATGTGCCCTACGAAGAGGGCGGGCACAGCCCCGCCTGTTTGGAGGCCGAGCTCCTCGTGCCCAGCCCCGGGGTCCCTCCCCACACCCCGGTGGTGGCGGAGGCGGTGCGACGGAGGATCCCGGTCTGGTCGGAGATCGAGCTCGCCTGGCGACTGGCCTCGCCCGCGTTCACCGTGGCCATCACCGGCACCAACGGAAAATCCACGACCACGGAGCTCGTGGGCGCCATCCTGCGGGCGTGGGGGCAGGAACCCGTGGTGGCGGGGAACATCGGCCGGCCCGCGATCGGCACGGTCGACGCGGCGGCCGGAAAACCATGGGTTTTGGAGGTCAGCTCCTTCCAGCTCCTGTGGACGGAGCGGTTCCGGCCTGAGGCGGCGGTGTGGCTGAATTTTGCCCCTGATCACCTCGACTACCACCCCAACCTAGCCCACTACTTTGCGGCCAAAGCCAACCTCCTCCGAAGGCAGAGGGAAGAGGACCTCGCCGTCCTGGGCCGGGAGATCCTGAGCCAGGTGGCCCCGCGGGCGCGGGTGCGCCTCATCGAGGAGACGGAGCTCCCTGGGGATTGGAGGAAGGGGGTTCCTGAGCACCTGGGCTGCAACCTCCGGGCCGCGTGGGCCGCCTGCTCCGCCCTCCTTCCCCACGATCCTCCACCCTTTTCCGCCCTGGAGCCGATCCTCCGCCAGCCCCATCGGTTGGAGCGGGTGGGGGAGATCCGGGGCATCCCCTTCGTCAACGACTCCAAGGGGACCAACGCCCACGCCACCTGCGCGGCCCTGCGGGCCATGCCGGGTCCGGTGGTGCTCATCCTGGGCGGCCGCCACAAACGCGGCGGCTACGCGGCCTTGGAGCCCCTTTTGCGCGAGAAAGTCCGCGCCTGCGTCCTCATCGGCGAATCCCAGGGGTTCTTCGCCGCGCTCCTTCAGGCCTGGGATGTCCCCTACCTCTTGGCCTCCGACCCCGATGACGCCCTGCGCAAGGCCTATGAGCTGGCCCAGCCGGGCGACACCGTCCTCCTCTCCCCCGCCTGCGCCAGCTTCGACCAGTTCCGGGACTACGCCCACCGCGGCGAGGCCTTCAAGCAGGCGTTTTGGCGCCTGGCCCAAGAAGGGCCAGCCGTCCCCTAAATCGGGGACGTTCCGCACCTTCGCTCCGCACGTAGGACCCCTCAAGCGGCCCGGTCTTTCCTTTGGGCAACGGTCCTTTGGAACGACACTGGAGGGCCATGCTCGGCCTGGAGGAGAGGGTCTTGGTGGTGGCCGCCTTCCTTGTCCTGGCGGGGCTCCTGTTTGTGAGCACGGCCTCCGCCCCCGTCTCCGCCCGGCTTTATGGCGATCCCTGGGCCATGCTCCGGCGGCAAGCGGTGGCCGTAGGCTTGGGCCTCCTCGCCCTCCTCCTCTTTTGGCGCGTGGACTACCACCGCTGGGCCGAGGTGGACGACATCCTCCTTGGGGGCGCCTGGCTCCTCACCGCCTTGACCCTCGTCCCCCCTTTAAGCGCGGGCGCCCGCTGGCTCGGCCGCGGCCCCCTCGTCTTCCAGCCCTCGGAGCTTGGGAAAATCGCCCTTCTCCTTTACCTCTCCGGATCCCTCCTGCGCCGGGAGGGACTCCTCCACCTCCCGAAACACGGGCTCCTTCCGCACCTCTTCGTGCTCGGGCTTTTCGCTGTGATCCTTCTTCTGCAGCCGGATTTCGGCATGCTCGCGGTGTACGCGTGCCTCACGGTGTTCCTCCTTTGGGCAGGGGGGGTGCCCGCCCGTCACCTCCTCCTCACCGGCCTGGCTAGCCTCCCTTTGGGCGCCGTCCTCCTCCTCTCCGCCCGCTACCGCCTGGAGCGATTCCTGGCGTTCCTCAACCCCGAGGCCTACCGCCACACCCTGGCCTACCAGCTCTACCAGGCGGTGATCGCCATCGGCTCGGGCGGGATCCTGGGCCGGGGGTTAGGGGCCTCGCGGGCCAAGCTCTTTTATCTTCCTTCGGCCCACAACGACTTTGTGTTCGCTGTGGTGGCCGAGGAGATCGGTTTTTTGGGCGTCTCCTTGCTCATGGCCCTCTACGCGGCGCTCGTGGTCTTCGGCTTTCAGACCGCACGGCGCGCGCCGGACAAACTGGGTGCCCTCTACGCCATGGGTGCCTCCTTCCTTTTGGGGCTCCAGACGGTGCTGAACCTGGGGGTGGTGGTCGGGGTCCTTCCTGTGACCGGCCTGACCCTGCCCTTCCTCAGCTACGGGGGCACCTCCGTGGTGGTGAGCCTGGGCCTGGTCGGGCTGATCCTGGGCGTGGCCCGCGCGGCGCGCGTTTCCCCGGGGGTATGGGTGATGCCGGAGGTCTAGGACGATGCGGGTGATGGTGGCAGCGGGCGGCTCCGGCGGCCATGTGTTCCCGGCCCTCGCCGTCCTGGAGGAGCTGCGCGCCCAAGAGGGGCTTTCCGCGGCCGGCTGGATCGGGAAACCCGATGGGCTCGAACAAAAAGTCCTGGAGAAACGGCCGTGGATCACGTTTTTCCCCATCCCCAGCCGGGGCCTTCCCCGGGGAGAACCGTGGCGGTGGCCCGCGGCCCTCGCCCACGATGCCCACGCCCTGGTCCGAGCGCGCCGCCTCCTTGCGGCCTTCCGGCCCCACGTGCTCCTGGCCATGGGCGGCTATCCCGCGGTGGCTCCGGCCCTGGCCGCCAAGCTCCTAGGGATCCCGGTGGCCATCCACGAGCAGAACGCCAAAATGGGCCTCGCCAACCGCCTCCTGGCCCGTCTGGCCGACGCCGTTCTCCTCACGTTCCCCCAAACCTCGGGCTGCCCCAGGGGGGCGAGAACGCGGGTCACCGGGAACCCCGTGCGCCGGGAGATCACCACAGTGCCCAGGGAATTGGGGGAGGAGCTCCTCGTCCTCGGGGGGTCGCTGGGGTCGCGGCGGCTCGTGGAGGCCGTGATCCAGGCCGCGCCCGAGCTTGCGCGCATCCCCGGCCTGCGCCTGCGGGTGGTGGTGGGAAGGGCCGGGGATCCGAAGGGCGTGGAGGAGGCCTTGCGCCGCGCGGGCGTGGAAGCCCAAGCCCTGGCCTTCACGGAGAGGATGGACGGGCTCCTGGGTCGGGCGCGGCTGGTGCTGGCCCGGGCCGGTGCCTCCACCTTGGCGGAGCTCGCCTGCGCGGGGCGCCCGGCCCTCCTCGTCCCCTGGGAGGGCGCGGCCGATGGGCACCAGGCCCGCAATGCCGCGTATTTCGCCGCTTGCGGGGCCGCCGTTTTGGTGCGCGAAAAGGAGTTGCCCGCGCGGCTTGCGCCCCTTGTGGGGGAGCTTTGGGCCGACGGGGCCGCCTTGGAGCGCATGGCCGCGGCAGCCCGGGCCCAGGCCCGGCCGGAGGCCGCCCGCGCCGTGGCCCAGACCCTTCGGGAATTGGGGCAAAGGAAGGAAGGCCTATGAGCACGGATTTTCGGCGGGTCCACCTGGTGGGGATCGCAGGGGATGGCATGGCGGGCTTGGCCCGCCTCCTCTGGCAGGGCGGGGCCAAGGTCTCCGGCTCCGACCTCTGCGCCTCGCCCAAGCTCTGGGAGGTGGCGGAGTGGGCGGAAGTGGCGGTGGGTCACGCTCCCGAAAACCTGCCCGAGGGCTTGGATGCCCTGGTCTTCTCCTCCGCGGTGAAGCCGGATAACCCCGAGCTTTGTGCGGTCAAAAGCGGCGTTCTCGTGCTTCCTCGCCTCTATGCCCTTCGCCACCTTTGGGAGGGGCGGGATCTGGTGGCCGTGGCGGGTACGCACGGAAAAACCACCACCACCACCTGGATCACCCACCTGCTGCGCGCGGGCGGCCTGATGCCCGGGCACTACATCGGCGGGCAGGTGCCTGGGCTTCCTTGCGCGTCCTGGGGCCACGAGCGCCTCTTTGTGGCCGAAATCGACGAGTCGGACGGCCGTTTCGTCCATCTTCAGCCCAAGCTCGCGGTCCTCACCTCGGTGGACACGGACCACCTGGGCACGTACCACGGTTTTTCCGGCCTGAAGAGGGCTTTCTCCCTGTTCCTGGCCCGCGCGGAGAAGGCAGTGGTGGCCGGGGACGACCCCGTGGCCCTGGCCCTCGCCCGGGAAGCCCGGGATTGCCTCACCTTCGGCCTGACACGGGGAACGCACTTCCAAGCGCGAGGTTTGCGGTTCCAGGGGGAACGGGCGTTTTTCGAGCTGCACGCCTTCGGCCGGAGCCGGGGCGTGGTGGAGGTGCCCGGGCCAGGGGTGCACAACGTGCGCAACGCCTTGGCCGCCCTGGCCGCCGGACACGTCCTCGGCCTCGGCCTTTCGGAAATGGTGGCGAACCTGGCCTCCGCGCCCCGCCCCAAGCGCCGGCTGGAGATCCTCGAGGAGAACGGCTACCTCGTGGTGGACGACTACGCCCACCATCCCACAGAGCTCGCGGCGGGGCTTTCCGCCCTGCGGGGGGGCTGGCCGGGCCGGCGCATCGTCGCCGTGTTCCAGCCCCACCGGTTCACGCGCACCGCCCTTTTGGCGGAAGCCTTCGGCGCGGTCCTCGCCCGGGCGGATTGGGTGGTGGTCACCGAGATCTACCCCGCGTTTGAGCCGCCCATTCCTGGGGTGAGTGGCCGCCAGGTGGCCGAGGCCGTGCTGCGGTGCGGCGGCCGGGCCTTGTTCCGTCCCGAGCTCCTCCAGGCCATGGACGCCGCGGCCGAGCTCATCCGGCCGGGCGACATCGTGGTCGGTTTCGGTGCGGGGGACATATGGAAGCTCAGCCGCGAGATGGCGCGCTCCCTCTCCTCCGGCTCCTAGCGGATTTGCCGGGGCCGCGGCGGGTGGGCGAACCCTTGAGCTCCCACACCACTTTTCGCATCGGCGGCCCGGCCTGGGTCATGTACTGGCCGACCACCGTGGAGGCCCTGGTGGAGGCCGTGCGCCGCCTGCGCGGCGAGGGCGTGCCCCACCGCGTCATCGGGGGCGGGGCCAAGCTCCTCTTCGCCGACGAGGGCTTCCCCGGTGTGATCCTGCACACGGGCCTTTTGCGGCACGTGGAGGACCGAGGCGAGACGCTTTGGGTGGAGCCCGGCTACCCCCTTGCGGGCCTGGTGCGCCAGGGCCTGTGGGAGCTCGCGGGCATCCCCGGCACCGCCGGAGGGGCGGTGGTGATGAACGCCGGGACCAAGCATGGCTCCATCTCCTCCTATGTCGTGGCCGTGCAGACCCTGCTTCCGGACGGAAACGTTCGGCTCGTTCCCAAGGAGGAGTGCGGGTTCGGCTACCGCACCTCCCTCTTTCGCCTGCAGCGGCTTCCCGTTTTGGGCGTGGAACTGCGCAAGCCCAAGGAGAAGCGCGCGGTGGAGGAGCTCCTGGCGGAGCGGCGGCGCACGCAGCCTTTGGGCCTTCCTTCGGCCGGCTGCGTTTTCCGCAACCCTCCCAACCTCTCCGCGGGCTGGCTCATTGACCAGGCCGGCCTCAAGGGCCTGCGCATCGGCGACGCCCAGATCTCCCCAAAGCACGCGAACTTCATCGTGAACCTCGGCCAGGCCAGGGCCACGGAGGTGCTCGCTCTCGTCGCCCTTGCCCAAGAGCGCGTGGAAAAGCTTTTCCGGGTGAGGCTGGAGCTGGAGCTCGAAGTCGTACCCGCGTGATCAAATTCCTTCGCCTCCTCGTTTTAGTCCTCCTTGTCCTGCTCCTTGCCGGAACGGCCTTCCGGTGGGGAGGGTGGCTACGCGTTCGGGAGGTGCGGGTGAATCCCGCGCGCTACGTGGCCGTGGAAAAGTTGACAGGCCGCTTTTTGGGCGCCAATATACTTCGGTTGGATCTGAGGCCTTTATGGACGGAACTCGCTCGGGATTCTCGGGTTCTGGGCGCGCAAGCGCGCCTAAACTTTTTTCGTTTGCGCCTGGAAATCGAAATTCGGGAGCGTTCGCCCCTTGTGGCTTTAGAGATCGTCGGGCAGGGGAGCTTCTGGGTGGACCGGGAGGGGGTGATCCTGGAGCCGGCGGCGGGCGCGCGCGTGCGCGCGAAAGCGGTGGCGCCGGGGCGGGTGGCCCCGGAGCTCGTGGAGACGGCCTTGGCCTGGGAGCGGCTTCCCAGGGCCTTGGCCGAGCGCTTTCCTGTGTTGGACCTCACGGGCCAGGAGGCCGTGGCCCCCGGCCCTCCGGTCCTTCTCCTCGGTGCGATTTGCCAGGTTCCCGAAAAACTCGGTATCCTCTCGGCGCTTTGGCGGGAGGGGTTATTGGAGGGGCAAGCCCTTGTGGATTTGCGTTTTCGCGACATAGTGGTGCTCAAGCGGGCTAAGGGACGGTGATGGCATGAAGCGGGAGCGGTTGGTGGTGGGGCTGGACGTGGGCACGACGAAGGTCGCGTGTCTTATTGCCAACGTGGTGGACGATTTCATCGAGATCATCGGGGTGGGGGTGGCTCCCTCCCGTGGCCTGGAGAAGGGCGTGGTGGTGGACATCGGCCGAACGATCCAGTCCATCCGCAAAGCCGTGGAGGAAGCGGAGAACATGGCGGATGTGAAGGTCCGGGAGGCCTACGTGGGCATCGCCGGAAAGCACATCCGCTCCATCAACAACAGCGCCGTCATCTCCATCGCCCGCTCCGACCGCATCATCACCCAGGAGGACGTGCGGCGCGTGATCGAGGCCGCACGCGCCATCCCCATCTCCCCGGACCTTCAGATCATCCACATCATCCCCCGCCAGTACATCGTGGACGGCCAAGAGGGGATCACCGATCCGGTGGGCATGACGGGCACGCGCCTGGAGGCCGACGTGCACATCGTTTTGGGCTCAGTCACCGCCGTGCACAACCTCGTGCGCTGCGTGGAGGCCGTGGGGATTGGCGTGAAACAGATCGTGCTGGAGCCCCTGGCCTCGGCCATGGCCGTCCTCTCCTCCGCGGAGAAGGAGCTCGGGGTGATGCTTGTGGACTGCGGAGGAGGCACCACCGATATCTCCGTCTTTCGCGGGGGCGATATTTGGTTCTCCAAGACCATCCCCATTGCAGGGGAGCACATCACCAACGACATCACCGTGGGCTTGCAGACCCCCATTGAGGAGGCCGAGCGCATCAAAAAGCTTTATGGCACATGTCTTGTGGACGCCGTGGGCGACGACGAGAAAATCGAGGTGGCCACCTTGGGCGGGGAAGGCACGCGTCAGGTCTCCCGTAAGAAGCTCGCGAAGATCATCGAGCCGCGCGTGGAGGAGATTTTGGACTTGGCCATGCAGGAGGTGGAGGAGGCGGGTTACCGCGACCTCATCCCGGCCGGAATGGTTCTCACCGGCGGGACTTCCCTCCTCCATGGCATCGTGGAGTTCGCCCAGCGCCGCTACGGCATCACCGTGCGGCGCGGAAGCGTCCCCAAGAACGTTCATGGGTTCCAAGAGATCGTGGAGTCCCCCATCTTCGCCACCGGCGTGGGCCTGTTGAAGTTCGCCGTGGAGGGCCGGGACTTCGCCCGCACCCTTCAGGCCCGGCGTTCCAAGGGCATGCTCTCCCGCCTCTTTGGGTGGTTCCGACAGTTTTTGCGGGGCGGCGCATGAACGGCGAATCTCCGGCGCGCATCCTCGTGGTGGGGGTAGGCGGGGGCGGTGGGAACGCCGTCAACCGCATGTTCCGTGCGGGCCTGCGCGGCGTGGAGCTCGTGGCCATGAACACCGATGTGCAGGTGCTCTCCCTTGTGCAGGCCCACAAACACGTGCAGCTTGGGCCGCGCCTCACAGGCGGCTTGGGCGCCGGCGGCGATCCCGAGGTGGGCCGCAAGGCCGCCGAGGAGTCCCGCGAGGACATCGCCGACGTGCTTGAAGGCGCGGATTTGGTGTTCATCACCGCGGGCATGGGCGGGGGCACCGGAACCGGCGGGGCTCCCGTGGTCGCTGAGATCGCCAAGGAATTGGGGATCCTCACTGTGGCCATCGTCACGCGCCCCTTCTCCTTCGAGGGCCCGGCCCGGGCCCAAAAGGCCGAAATGGGCATCCAGCGCCTGGCCAAAGTGGTGGACGCCCTCATCACCATCTCCAACGACAAGCTCCTCAAGATCGCCCCACCCGACATGCCCATCACCAAGGCCTTCGAACTTGCGGACGAGGTTTTGCATCAAGGGGTTCAAGGGGTGACGGAGCTCGTGACCGTGCCGGGCCTTATCAACCTGGATTTCGCGGATTTGGAGGCGGTCCTGCGCGGAGCGGGCACGGCCCTCATGGGAATCGGCGAGGCCGAGGGCGAGAACCGCACCCGGGAAGCCGCCCGTCGGGCCATCGCCTCCCCTCTTTTGGACTTCAGCATCAAGGACGCCAAGAAAGCGATCCTCAACATCACCGGCGGGGAGGACCTCACCCTGGAGGAGGTGGTGGCCGCGGCGAGCGTCGTGCGCGAGGCCCTCTCGGAGCGGGCGGACATCTTCTTCGGCGCCACCATCTGGGAGGGGTTCGGCCGCACCCGTGTTACCGTGATCGCCACCGGCTTTTCCCCCGTGGCCCCAAGCGAGCCGGAGGTGGAGGAGCGCACGGCCCTCCTTACCAAGCTCCAGCAAGAGGGCATCATCCGCGACGACTACGACATCCCCGCGTTCATCCGCCGCACGAAGTCGGAAGGGCTAGTCTAGGAAACCCGAGGTCACGGGGAAACGCCAGCCCAGTCCGAACGCCTTGGGGCTTACCTTGAGCACCAGCGGAAGCTGACGACGTTTGTATTCGGCACGGCGGAGGCGTCGCAAAACCTCTCGCACCAAAGCCGCTTCGAAACGCTGGGCCAGCTCCTCAGGCGAGGCGTTCGCCTCCACGAGGGCCTTAAGCAAGGGATCCAGAATGGAATAAGGCGGAAGATCATCCTCGTCCTTCTGGTCCGGGCGAAGCTCCGCGGACGGTGGACGCCTCAGGATCTCTTCAGGGATAAGGGCATGGCCGGCTTTTTCGTTCAGAAAACGCGCGAGCTCGTACACCTCGTGTTTGAGGAGGTCGCCGATGGGGGCCAACGCGCCCACTGTATCCCCATAGAGCGTGTTGTAGCCCATGGCGATCTCCGCCTTGTTCCCCGGGCAAAGGACGATGGCTCCAAGGGCGTTGGCCAGGGCCATGAGGAAGAGGCCACGCAGGCGAGCCTGGAGGTTCTCCGCCACCACGCCCTCCACGGGGATGGCCGCCCCCAAAGCTCTTTTGGCCTCCTCAAACGCGGCGTTGATGGAGAGGACCAAAAGCTTGATGCCCAAGTTCTCTGCTAAAGCCTGGGCGCATTCCCGAGAGACCGCGCTCGTGTACGGCCCGGGAAGGAAGGCCCCGATCACGCTCTCCTTGCCCAAGGCCTCCACAGCCAGCGCCGCCACTACCGCCGAATCCACCCCTCCCGAAATCCCGATCACGACGCGGGGGATCCCGTTCTTTTGACAATAATCCCGGATCCCGAGGACAAGGGCCCGGTGCACGTCCGCAATCCCCGCCTCGCGGGGAGTGGCGCAAGGCGCGCCTGCCAAATCCGCGAGGAACACCCCCTCCCGAAACGCCGGACAGTCCAGAAGAAAAGCGCCATCCGGACGCACAACGAACGAACGCCCATCAAAGACGAGCTCGTCTTGAGCACCCACCAAGTTCGCGTACACGAGGGGAACACCGGCCTGGGCCGCCCAGGCCTGTCCCAACCGCCACCGCACGGAGGGTTTGCCCCGGAAATAGGGGGAAGCGGAGACGTTGAGAAGAAGGTCGACGCCGGCCTGGCTTTGGGCTGCAAGAACGCCATCCTCGTACCAAAAATCCTCGCAGACTGAGAGGCCCAAGCGCAGCCCCCGCCAACTCAACACCTCGCATTGCTTTCCCGGAACGAAATAGCGCTCTTCCTCGAAAACGTCGAAGGAAGGGAGACGCACCTTGGCCTGGAAGCCCAGGATTTCCCCACCATCCAAAAGGAAAACGGCGTTGTGGAGGAAGTAGGGGTGCCAAGAATTCGCGGAGGGATCGGCGCGGTTGGTTGGCTGGGGGGAAGCCGGTTGAATGTGGCCGATCACGATGGGCATCTTCGTGCTCTCCTTTAAAACCTCCTGAAACGCGGCTTCCGCTGCCTCCACAAAGCCTCGGCGCAAAAGAAGATCCCTCGGCGGATATCCCAGAAGGGCGAGCTCGGGGAACACCACCAAATCCGCGCCCGCTTCCTGAGCCCAAGCCACGCTCTCCCGAATCTTCCCGAGGTTCTCCGAAAAATCGCCGACTTTAGGGTTGATCTGGCCAATTGCGATCTTCACGAGATGGTCATACCCAAAGTCCGCTCGCCTGTCAATCGTTCCTCGTGGAAACCCGGGCTTGCAGCCCCTTCAGCTTGCGCTCCTTTCCGTGGCGCGTAACCCGAAAATCCCAGGGTTCCGCCCTACCGTTGGGGTAACATCACAAGCTGCACCGTTTCCGACCACCTTGGGGTGGTAGGCCTGTTCGAAGTGGTCCCCAAAGAGTGAGCTAACCTGTGGCACGCATCGCCTCGGTAGGAAAACGCGAGGATTTTCATCAGCGTTGCCGTTTTTGAGGTAGGCAAGGCCATGAGGATGGATGTACGCGGCGCGCCCTTCCGAACCCTCTCTTCCCCGACAAGATCCTCCCTGAACGCCCCAAAGAGGCCGAGTGTCCCCTTCCCCTGTGCCCCTCTTAACGGCGCCCTTTCGTGCTCTGGCTTGGACCAAGCCATCCCAGGGCCGCGGCGCTGGAGGGCGGGGTGAAGGACATCGTGAGGTTTTAGGGCCCAAGGTCCGCTGATCCCCTAGCCCCCATCCGCGCCGTCCAAAACCTCCCGGGAACCACCTGGGAAGAGGAAACGGTGGGTATTCCCCTGCCCCTCGAGCCCGTCTACGGAGAAATAAAGGGAACCCCTGCGAACCCTGTGAACATCAAGGCCAGAGCCCTTCCGCCGGGTTAAGGCCCAGGATGGGGCCGTCGCCGCACAGGGTTCCTTCGCCGTTCCCGCTGGCTCTGCTGGCCAACGCTTTGTCTTGTGATTCTGAGGTTGGACAGCGGGCAGTTGGCGAACCAAAAGTTCAAGGAGGCTTGGGTGGGATGCCCCGCGATGCCGAACAAAAGAAAAGGGGCCTTTCCGCCCGGGGGAGGTGAGGCGTGAGGTGGAATGGGGTGGGTCTCAGGCGGAAAGGCCCATGAAGCAAGAGTATTGTACAAGCTTCCCCGCCCCTTGTCCACTTCGCCCTGCTCCTTCAGCGTTTGACTCCCGGGCCCAAGCGCATAGAATGCGGGGTGGGAGGGATGCTCGAGGGGCCGAAGAGGACGGCTTGCTAAGCCGTTGCCGGGGCTTAAAACCCTGGCCGCGGGTTCGAATCCCGCTCCCTCCGCAGCGCCCGTAGCTCAGCCCGGACAGAGCGCTGGCCTCCGGAGCCAGAGGTCGCAGGTTCAAATCCTGCCGGGCGTACCAGTTTTTATTTTTCAGCCCCCACAAAACTTCGCCGCGCGGAAAGAAGGACGGGAACCAATATAGGGCAAACCCAACCGGGCCGTTCCACCTCGGGCCCGAACAGCACCGCGGGATCCCCCCTATGCACCCGAAAAACCTCGGTCACGTCACAGGCCACGGTGTCCATGGCGATCTTCCCCACGAGGGGCGCGCGCCGCTCCCGTACGAGGACGTCGCGGAGTTCGGGGCGAAGGCCATGGCTGTAGCCCGCGGCGAGGATGGCGAGCCTCGCCGGCTTCTCCGTGACGAAGGTGCGGCCGTAGCCCACGGGCCAACCCGCCGGCACCTCGCGCACCGCGGCGATCCGCGTCCATACCCGGGCCGCGGGTTTGAGGGGAACAGGGGGTTTCGCCGGCCCCTCAGGGTAGCCGTAGGCCGCAGTGCCCACCCGCACCATGTTCAGGGGCGGCGCCGTGGCCTCATGGAAGGCCAAAACCGCGGCGGAGTTGGCCAAATGCTTCCAGGGGGCCTCCACCCGCCCCTCCCACTCCTGCAGGATCTTTCGGAACCACCATACCTGCGCTCGGGTGAACTCCAGATCCTCGGGCGTCGTCCCATACGCCGAGGAAAGGTGGGAGAAGATCCCCGCGAGCTCCAGGTGTTGGGGGTCAAAAAGCGCCAAGGCCTTTTCGGCCTCCTCAGGAAGGAGGCCGAAGCGGCCCATCCCCGTGTCGATCTCCAAGTGCACCAAGGCTTTCCGGCCGGCCCGGCGCGCCGCCTCCCGCACCTCCGCCACCATGCCCAGGTCCCCAAGCGGGATATGAAAACCTTGACGGATGGCCTCCACGAGCTCCTCGCCCACGGGGGGGATCATGAGGAAAATGGGGTGGGAAAGGCCGGCCGCGCGCAAAGCCCGGGCCTCCTCCACGTGGGCCACCCCAAACCAGTCCACCACTTCCGCGGCGATCCTCGCCACGGGCCCAAGGCCGTGCCCGTAAGCGTCCTCCTTGACCACGAACATGAGGGCCACGCGTTTGGGGAGCCAATCCCGCAGGCGCTCGAGGTTTGCGCGGATCGCCCGGAGGTCCACCTCCGCGTGAACCATGGCCCTAATTTCAAGCCCCCTTGAACGGGGGAAAGAAGGCCCGCCGACCCCGCGAAAGCGGACAAGTGGCCGCTATACTTGCTGTTCCATGCAGCGCCTACGCATTCAGGTTGAGGGCACCGTTCAGGGTGTGGGTTTTCGTCCCTTCGTTTACCGGATCGCCGTGCGCCATGGGCTCTCCGGGTATGTGCGCAACCTGGGCGAGGCCGGGGTGGAGATCGAGGTGGAGGGGCCGCCCTCGGCCCTGGACCAATTTCTCGCGGCGCTGCGGGAGGAAAAGCCCCCGCTTGCGGAAATTGAACGGATAAACATCCAAAAGCTTGCGCCCTCGGGGGAACGCACGTTCCGCATCCTCCCTTCACGGGACAGCGGCGAGGGCTCCGGGCTGATCCCCCCGGATACGGCCACTTGTCCCCACTGCCTACGCGATATCCTGGACCCCAACAGCCGCTTTCACGGGTATTGGGCCACGAGCTGCACGGACTGCGGCCCCAGGTTCACGGTGGTGGAGGCCTTGCCCTACGACCGTCCGCGCACGGCGTTCCGCGATTTCCCCCTGTGCCCGGAGTGCGAGCGCGACTACAAGGATCCCCTGGATCGTCGTTACCATGCGCAAACCATCGCCTGTCCAGCCTGTGGGCCCAAGCTTTCGTTCGTGAGGGAGGGCCGCGAGATCCCTGGGGACCCCATCCTCCTGGCCCTGGAGGCCCTGAGGGAGGGGAGGATCTTGGCCATCAAGGGTTTGGGGGGGACGCACTTGGCCTGCGAGGCCACACGGGAGGAGGTGGTGGCGGAGCTTCGGCGGCGATTGGGCCGGCCGGCTCAGCCCTTCGCCCTCATGGCCCGGGAAGATCAAATCCCGCTTTTCGCTGAGCCTAACGAGGAGGAGTGGAAGCTTTTGCGCTCCCCTCGACGGCCCATCGTCGTGCTCCTCCATAAACCCGGGTACCTTGCGCCCTCCGTGGCCCCAGGCCTCCACACCGTAGGGGTCATGCTCCCCTACAGTGGGCTCCATCACCTCCTTTTGCGCGGCCTTCCCTTCCCCCTGGTCATGACGAGCGCCAATTTCCCTGGGCGGCCCATGCTCATCGAAAACGTCCGTATTCTTGAGGAGCTCGCTTCGGTAGCGGACGCCTTCCTCCTCCACAACCGCCGGATCGTGGCCCGCTGCGATGACTCCGTGGTGCGAATGGGGCCCACAGGGCCGGTGTTCCTACGCCGCTCCCGCGGCTGGGTCCCCGAGCCCATCCCCCTTGATCTGGGGGAGGAGCCCCTCCTCGCCCTGGGCGGAGACCTCAACGTGACCTTTGCCCTCTACGCCCGTGGGAAGATCTTCCTCTCCCAGCACATCGGGAACACTGAGGAACTCGAGACCCTGGAGTTCCTGCGCGAGGCCTTGGACCATTTCCTCCGGCTCTTGGGCCTTTCCCTGCCCAGGAAAATCGCGTGCGATCTCCATCCCGCTTTTCCCACGCGAAGGCTCGCGGAAGAGCTGGGCGAAGCCATTCCTGTCCAGCACCACGTGGCCCATGTAGCGGGGCTGGCCGGAGAACATAGGGTCCAGGAGCTCGTGGGCATCGCCATGGATGGTTACGGGTACGGCGTGGACGGCACGGCGTGGGGGGGAGAGGTGATCCTTTGGCGCCGTGGGGAGTTCAAGCGGGTGGGGCACCTTCGGCCCGTGCCCATGCCGGGAGGGGATCTCGCGGCCCTCCGCCCTGGCCGCATGGCCGCAAGCCTCCTCTTCGCCGCCGGACTTCCGCCCGAGGAGTCCGGACTCCCCAAGGAGGAGCTCCAGCTGGTTCTAGCGCAGATCGAAAGGGGGGTGAACGCGCCGCTTGCCACAAGTGCGGGAAGGTTTTTGGACGCGGTGGCCGCCTGGCTTGGGATCTGTAAGGAACGTACGTATGAAGGCGAGCCGGCCATGAAATTGGAGGCCTTCGCCGCCAAGGGTCGAGCCCTCCCCCTGGAGCCGCCCCTCGTCCCAAGCGGCGGAGGGCTCGTGGTGGACACCGTGGCCCTCTTTCGGGAGCTCTGGAAGCTCCGAAAGAAGGGGGCGCGGCCCGAGGACCTCGCGGCCACAGCCCAGGCCGCGCTCGCGCGGGGGCTTGCGCGCATCGCCGTGGGCGCGGCCCAAGAGGCGGGGATCCCGAGGGTGGGGATCACGGGGGGAGCGGCCGTGAACTTCGCCTTGAGCCAGACGGTGAGGGAGGAGGTGGAAAGGGCGGGGCTTCGGTTCCTCGCCCACCGCAGGGTTCCCCCCGGCGACGGAGGCCTCTCCTTCGGCCAACTCCTGCAGGCTTCCTGGCTCTTGGGGCAAGCCCGCTATTGACGCGGCCCCATTTCCGCCCTATAGTGCACACCGACGGGGGTGAAGGATGACGAAGAGGGTAAGCCCAGCGTTTTCGGCCCGTAGACTCCTTGGCCCTTGGACCTTCGCCCCCTTGTGTAGCCGCTAGCCCGCTTTTTCCCCGTTCGGTTACGTCTCCGCAAGGGTGCTTGGGTTTTTGCGCGCAAAGGGCGAAAGGAGGGGAAATGCGGGTGGCGGAAAGTGCGCTCGACCTCATTGGGAATACCCCTCTTGTGCGGCTTTCTCGCATTGGGAAAGGGCTTCCGTGTGAGATCCTGGGGAAGCTTGAGTCCAAAAACCCCTTGGGAAGCGTGAAGGACCGCATTGCCTGGGCCATGATCCGCGACGCCGAGGAACGAGGGCTTCTTCGGCCTGGAGGGATCGTGGTGGAGCCAACCTCCGGAAACACCGGAATCGGCCTAGCTTTTGTGTGCGCCATCCGAGGGTATCGGCTTATCCTCACCATGCCCGAGACGATGAGTCTGGAGCGGCGGGCCATCCTTCAGGCTTTGGGGGCGGAGCTCGTGCTCACCCCAGCGGAGGAGGGAATGGCGGGAGCAGTGCGTGCCGCCCACGAATTGGCCAAGCGTTACGGCGCCTTCATGCCCCACCAGTTTGAAAATCCCGCGAACCCCAAGATCCA
The DNA here is from genome assembly GCA_030550535.1 of Candidatus Bipolaricaulota bacterium. Taxonomy (GTDB): domain Bacteria; phylum Bipolaricaulota; class Bipolaricaulia; order Bipolaricaulales; family Bipolaricaulaceae; genus DTER01. The sequence continues at coordinate 35,983 of JAUQPF010000051.1, read as the reverse complement.
CGAGCGGACCACGGCGGAGGAAATCTGGAACGACACGGAGGGGAGGGTGGACATCTTTGTGGCTGGGGTGGGCACGGGCGGCACGCTCACCGGGGTGGGGCGCGTGCTCAAGGCCCGTAAACCGAGCGTGAGGGTGGTCGCGGTGGAGCCCGCGGCTTCGCCGGTCCTTTCGGGTGGGAAGCCCGGGCGGCACCGCATCCAGGGCATCGGCGCGGGCTTCGTCCCGAGGGTTTTGGATCGTTCCGTCATCGATGAGGTCATCCCCGTGACGGACGAGGAGGCCGTGGAGACCACCCGCCGGCTCGCCCGAGAGGAAGGGCTTTTGGTGGGGATATCCTCGGGAGCCGCGGTGGCGGCAGCCCTGAAAGTGGCGGCACGCCCCGATAGCGCCGGAAAAGTGCTCGTCGTGATCCTTCCCGACACCGGGGAACGCTACCTCTCCACCGGCCTTTTCGGCGGAAACTTTGGAGGAAACCATGTTTCGGGGAATTCGTGAGGACATCCGTGCGGTCCTTGCCCGGGATCCCGCGGCCCGTAATGCCCTCGAGGTCCTCCTCTTTTACCCTGGGATGCAGGCGATCTGGGCCCACCGCCTCAACCACTGGCTTTGGCAACACCGTTTGCGTTTTCTTGCCCGTTTACTCGCCCACCTCGTGCGCCTCCTTACGGGCGTGGAGATCCATCCCGGAGCGAAGCTGGGGAGACGAGTGACCATTGACCACGGGATGGGCGTGGTGATTGGGGAGACCGCGGAGATCGGCGACGACGTGCATATCTATTCTGGAGTGGTGCTCGGCGGCGTTTCCACGGAAAAGAAGAAGCGGCATCCCACGGTGGAGGCGGGGGTGGTGATCGGGGCGAACGCCGTGCTTCTTGGGCCGATTCGGGTGGGCAAGAACGCGCGCATCGGCGCTGGCGCGGTGGTGCGGGACGACGTGCCGCCCGGGGCCATCGTGCTCGCCCCAAAACCTTGGGTGATCCTCAAGCCCGAGCTTGCGGAGAAACTCCCGCCCACCGAGCTCCCCTTCTCAAACCCAGGGATTTAGCATAAGCATAGGGGGGTGCGAAATGACGGAAGATTGGCCGCACGAGCTCTTCGTGGAAAAAGCGGATTTATACCTTCTGCAGCTGGAGGAGCGGCTTGCGCAGGCCGAAGCGGAAGCAGATCACCTCGTCAAACTCCTCGCCACGCACGGTGTCCCCGCAGCCGCCAGGATCATCGACCTGTGCTGCGGCATCGGTCGGCACAGCGTGGCCTTGGCCAAACGCGGTTATAACGTCGTGGGCGTGGACTTCTCCCTAAGATTCTTGGAAAGAGCGCAAATCTTGGCCAAAGAGGCCGACGTGCAAGATCGAGCGGCTTTCGTGCTTTGGGACGCTCGACAGCTTCAAAACTTCCCGCACAAGGGTTTTGACGCGGCCCTTTGCCTGTTCTCCTCCTTCGTCGGCTACTACAGCGAGGAAGAGGACCAAAAGTTCTTCACCTCAGTGCGGGAGCTTTTACGCCCAGGTGGGGTTTTCGTCCTCGATCCGTTTCCCCGCGACCGAATCATCCGGTCTTTCCAGCCAATCCACGTTGGCATGACCAAAAGCCACATGATCGTACAGGAAATCTCCTTCGACCTTGTCACTTCTCGCATTTCCTCCCGCTGGTTTTTCTTCCTGCCCGAGGGAGAGGGCTGGCGCTATGCCGGGATGGCCACGATGAACCTCCGTGCTTACGCCCTGCACGAGCTCATCCATATGCTTCAGGAAGCGGGTTGGAAATATTGTGCGGCGTACGGCGGACTTGATATGGGGCCCTTGGGCCTCGAGTCGCGACGGTGTGTAGCGGTGGCCCAAAACCCAGGCTGAAGGAGTAAACTTCGAACATGCTCAACTGGCAAGATCTCTTGGCTTTGGACGAGGGCAAGATGCTTTGGGCCCTCCGAGATTTTCCTGAACAGATCGAGCGGGCCCTCGGACTGGCTTGTCGGGTTCCCAACAGCGTTCAGGGCTTCAAAAACGCCGTGGTCCTGGGCATGGGGGGATCGGCCATCGCCGGCGATCTTCTGGCTCGCTTCGCCACCGTTCCCGTGGTGACCGTACGGGATTACGCGCTCCCAGGCTGGGTGAACGCGGACACCCTGCTTGTCGCCATCTCCTACTCCGGGGAAACCGAGGAGACCCTGAGCGCTTTTCGGGAGGGCCTCCGACGCACCCGACGGGCCGTGGCCCTCACCACCGGCGGGGCCCTCGCCGCCCTTTGCGAGGAGTGGGAAATCCCGTGGGTGCCCGTGCCCCCGGGGTTCCAACCCCGCGCGGCCCTGGCCTTCCTCCTCTTCCCCCTTTTGGGCTGCTTTTCCCGCTTGGGCCACCTTCAGGGAAATCCCTTTGCCGTCGCCCCGCTTCTCCGCAGGCTTCGGGAGGCCTGCTTGCCTGATCACAACGAAAACGCGGCGCAGACCCTCGCCCAGGCCCTGTTCCAAAAAGTCCCGGTGATCTACGGGGCGGGCATCACGGGACCCGTGGCCTACCGCTGGAAAACCCAGATCAACGAAAACGCCAAACAGCCCGCGTACTGGGCGGAGCTTCCCGAGCTTTGCCACAACGAGATCGTGGGCTATGAGCTCGCAACAAAAGTGTTTGCGCAGGGAATTGTAATCTTCCTCCGCACCTCCTTCGATCATCCCCGTGTCGCCAAACGCGTGGAAATTCTCAAGGAGGTGCTCTCCTCCCGTGGCCTGGCCTTTTTTGAGGTGTGGGGGGAGGGTGAGGATGCCCTTTCCCAAGCCCTTTGGCTCCTGTATTTTGGCGACTGGGTGAGCTTCTATTTGGCGCTCCTCAACGGGGTCGATCCTACGCCGGTGCGCCCCATTCAGGAACTGAAACGCCGGCTTAAGGAGCTCTAATGCGCCCGGAAGCTCAGGCCTGGTGGACCCAAGGGGAGCACGACCTCGAGGCCGCCCGCAGGATGTGGGAGGCCGGGGTCTTCTTCGCCGCGGCTTTCCTCTGCCACCAAGCTGCGGAAAAGTGGCTCAAAGCCGTGTACATCGAGACCAAACGTGAGCTTCCTCCCAAGACCCACAACCTCGTGGAGCTGGGGAAGCTTTTGGGTGCGCCTGAGGAGGTCATGCACGCCCTGCGCGTTTTGAACCCGGAATACGTGGCCTCGCGGTATCCCGACGCGGCCAATGGGGTACCCGCGGAAAACTACGATCGACGCAAAGCGGAAAGCCTTCTTTCCGTGGCTCAAGAGGTGCGAACATGGGCCACCTCGGCGTTGACTGGGAAGGGCTGAAAAACTTCCTTTGGCGCGTGCACGCGGTTTTTCCCTTGGAACGAGCTTTCCTCTTTGGCTCCCGGGCTCGCCGCGAGGAGCTTCTGCACTCTGATTACGATCTAATCCTCGTTTCCCCCGCGTTTCAAGGGCTGCCCTACCCGGAACGCGTGCGCCGCATCCTGGAGCTTTGGGAGCTGGAGGTGGGGCTCGAGCCGATCCCGCTCACGCCCAAAGAGTTCGCGGAGCGGGCGGAGAAGATCACCGTGGTGCGGGAAGCCGTGCGCACAGGGAAAGAGATTTGGCCCTAAAGGAGCGCAAGGATTCCCAAAAGGGCGCAGAACGCACCGGCCACCCAAAGGCGCACCACCACCTTGGGCTCCGGCCAGTTGGGGCCGCGCAGGCGATGGGGCCAGGACACGGGCACGTCCTCCAGGTGATGGTGGAACGGGCTCATCTTAAAAAGGCGCACGCCCGTAAGTTTATAGCTTCCGACCTGCAAGATATCGGAGAGCCCCTCCAGCACGAACACGCCGCCCACAAGGGGGAGGAAGAGGACGCCGCCGGAGCTCCAAGCCAGGCCGAAGAGGAGTCCGCCTAGTCCCATGGAGCCCACGTTCCCTAAAAAGACGCGGGCAGGATGAGCGTTGACCCAAAGGAAACCCAGCCCAACACCGAACGCCAGGAACCCCAAGGCCGCAAGGCTCGCCGTCCGCCAAAGAAGCGGAAACAGACCCAGGAGGGCGAGGAGAAAAAGGCCGGTGGCCAGGCCATCGAGTCCGTCCGCAAGGTTCACCCCGTTCACCGTGCCCATGAAGCCCAGGATCAAAAGGGGCACCCAAACCCCTTTCGGCAAGCCCACGACAAGCGAGGTAAAGGGCAGGCGCACCTCTTGAGGAAGCTGCGCCGCCAGGAAGATGAGCGGCACGGAGGCGCCAAGCTGAGCAGCCAGGGTCTGATGGGGAAAAAAGCCGGTGGAGCGCCGCCCCCTTTGGGAACGCAGATCGTCAAGAAGCCCAATCAGGCCTCCAAGGAGCATGGCGACCAAGGCGAACAGGCTAGGCCCGTCCGGCCCGCGGAGGCCCCAAAGGACGCCGGCCCCAGTCAGCACCAAAAGAAGGGGGACGAGTCCGCCCATGGTGGGGGTTCCCGCCTTCTTCCCGTGGGTGGAGGGCCCTTCGGGGCGGATGTGTTGGCGGGCCCGGATCCGCTGGGCTACGCGCGGGCTGGCCCAGGCGCTGATGGGCAGGAAAAGGAGACCAAGGACCAAGCCGAGCTTCAGAACCTGGGCCTCCACGGTCCCTCCGTTTCGAAAAGTTCCCGTCGGATTTTGTTAGGATCGGCACCGGCCAAAGCCTGGGCCGCCGCCCGAAAAAGGTCGTACGCCGCCACCAAGACGAAGCGGTGATCGCGGCTGGCCCTTTCCACGGCCTCCGTCCATTGCGGACCGCGACGGCGCGGATCGCGTTCGGGCTCCGCGAGACACAGAAGAAGGCCGCGCACCTCCCTCCGTTCCTCGTTCCTCAATCTATCGAGCTCCAAAAGCAAGGCCCGATGCTCCTCGGGCCCCACGGGCCCAAAGGGCGCCAGGGCCACGCGCACCAAGAACTCCCCCTCCGGGCCCTTCAAAAGGAGATGAACGGGGGAAGAGCCTGGCTCCACAGAAAAACCGAGCTTCGCGAAGGCCGCGCCCGCGGCCTGGCTCAGCCCCTCCCTCCCCCGCGGGAAGAGCAGAGCGCGCAAAAGATCGAACTCCCTTTGCACCTGGGCCAGCTCCTCCTCCCTTCGCGCAAGCCGCTCCTTTTCTTTAGCCAGTTCCTCCTGAGCTTTTTGCAGCTCCTCCTCGCCGGGCAAGCGGTAGTTCGGAAGCCAATCGGGCGCGACCTCAGGAAGCGGACGGGAAAGAAGAGCCGCCAGGGCTTGGCGCAAAAGCCCTCCGGCCTCCGCCCCCTCGGCCTCCGGAAAGGCGGGCACGAAAAGGATGCGGCCAAGCCCCACGGGCAGGTCCAGGGCCAAAGGGTCGCCCACGCGGTTTTGGGCGAGGACCTCCCCGAACGCGGAAAGGGGGGCCCCAAGCGCTGTGGTCAGGACGGCCTCATACCCGTGGGAAGCGTAGCGCTGAAGAAAGGGGGCCAAGGGATGGAGGGAAGCGATGACCTGCACGTCCTTTCCACGCCGGGGCAAAAAACGTAACCCCTGGGGCAAGGAAAGATGATGGGAGCCGCGCACCAGAGAGGCGCGGGGGAGGAAGGCATAGCGATCGAGTCTGCGAGGCGGATCCCCTTGGAGGAGGAGCTCTTCGCCGGCGGGCCGCACCCGCACCACCAGGATCCCCCCGCCCCGGAAAAGGAGGTCCTCCAGCTCCTTTTGGCGGGCAAGAAAAAGGTTGAGGAGGGCGCGGGCCAACCCGAAATCCCGACCAGGACGGACCACGGGCGTTCCATCCGGGGTCAACTCCGCCCAGGGAAGCCAAAGCTCGGGCAGTGGGCCAGGATCCAAAACGACCGCGTCGAAGCTGGCGAAGGACTCGGCAGAAGCGAATTCATCCCCCACGAATCCTTGAGCCGTGAGATCCCAATTCACCGCAAGGACGCGCACAGCTGGCATTGTACGCGCAAAAAGGCGCGGCTAGGCTTACCTGTGCCCTGGGGAAAGGTCCCAACGGTCTGGGGTGTTTTTTATGCTTGGGAGGAGGGCGGGGCCATCGTGGCCCTGCGTTTCCCCAACCAGGAGCCCGGAGGGCCGCTCCAGGAAAGCCCCGTGTTCGGGGTTTTGGCCGCCGAGCTCTCCGCGTACTTCCAAGGAGGGATAGAGGGGTTTTCCGTGCCGGTGCGCTGGGAGGGCCCGCCCTTCTTCCGCCAGGTCTGGGAGGAACTTCGGCGCATTCCCTATGGGGAAACCGTGACCTATGGGGAGCTTGCCGCGCAGCTGGGAAGGCCTAAGGCCGCGCGGGCCGTGGGGCAAGCCTTGGCCCACAACCCCCTCCCCATCCTTGTTCCCTGCCACCGGGTGGTGGCCCGAGGGGGGCTTGGGGGGTTCGGCCCAGGCCTCGCCTGGAAGGAAAGGCTTTTGGCCCTGGAGGCCACTCATAAGACGAAGTTCTCCCCAAGGTAGCTTTGGCGGGCGCGCGCATCGGCCACGATCTCCGCCGGCGTTCCCTCAAGCACAAGCTTCCCCGCCTGAATGAGGTAGGCCCGGTCCACAAGGCGCAGGGTGTCGCGCACGTTGTGGTCGCAAATGACCACCCCAATTCCAGCTTGCGCGAGCTGCCGCACAAGTTGGGAAAGCTCCTGCACGGTTAGGGGATCCACGCCCAAAAACGGCTCGTCCAAAAGGAGGAAGAGGGGGCGGGTGACGAGGGCCCGGGCCACCTCAACCTTGCGGCGTTCGCCCGCGGAGAGCTCCGCCACGCGCCGCCGCAGAAGTTTCCGCAGGCCCAATTCCTCCAAAACTTTGTCCACTTGGCCATTCCAGCGCAGGCCCAAGCCGGCCAGGGCCAGCCGCACGTTCCCCGCCACCGTAGTCCGCAGGAAAACCGAGGGCTCCTGGGGAAGGTAATGGATGCCCAGCCGCGCCCGACCGTGGAAGGGAAGCCCCGTGATCCGTTTTCCCGAAAGGAAGACCTCCCCCGCGTTTGGACGCAGAAAGCCCGCCAGAAGGTAGAGGGTGGTGGTCTTCCCCGCGCCGTTCGGCCCCAAAAGGCCGGTGACCTCGCCCGCGCGAAAGCGCACGGTGAGCTCGTCCACAGCGCGAATGTGACGAAAACGCTTCACCAGGTTTAAACCCTCAAGAACCGCGGACAACCTGGACCCTCCAGAACTTCAAACGCCCTTCGTCCACCCAAAGCTCCAGAAGCTCGGCACGGAGGCGCAGGCCATGCCCCACGGCCTCGGGCTCCTGGGCCACGAGCACCCCTTCCGCAAAGCGGCCGTAGGGGAAACGTAAAGACCAGCCCATCCCCTCCCCCTCGGCGGCGAAGAGCTCCAAAGGACCTTCCAACTCCCAGCGGGCCTCCTGGGCCACGAGGGAAAGCCCATGGCCTTGAGCCCGAAAATGCTTGAGACGGAGCTTGCCGTTCCAGGAGGCTTCTTCCGCCGTGAAGGAAAAACCATAACCCTCCCCCGCGATCTCCCCGGAAAGCGTCCAGCTTCGGCCCAGGGCCTCCGCTCGGATCGCTTGCGCCTGCACCTTAAAGCTTGGCTCGCCGGCCCAAAACAGGGTCACCGAAACGCCCTCGCCCTCCCACCCCTCCTTTGTGCGCCAAAGCTTCTCCAGGCGAATCTCCCAGCGCGGTCTTCCTTCCGCGTCGTAGACCACAAGCCAGGGCGCCGCGACGGTCAAGCTCTGGGCCCAGGCCGCCAAGGAAAGGCTCAGGAGGAGAAGGAGGCGCATGCCCGCAAGAACGCCAAAAACAGGGGATGCGGCCGCAGCGGGCGGGAACGGAACTCTGGATGGAACTGCACGGCCACGTACCAGGGGTGATCCCGGAGCTCCACCGCCTCCACCAGCCTTTCGTCCGGGGAGATGGCGCAAGGCACAAGGCCGGCGCGTTCAAATTCCTCAAGATACCGGGGGTTGAACTCGTAGCGGTGGCGATGGCGCTCGCCAATCTGCGCCTCCCCGTAGGCGGCGCGCAGGCGCGTGCCCGGCTGGACCTTGGCGGGATACTCCCCAAGGCGCATGGTGCCGCCTTTGGCCTTCACCCCAGCCTGCTCCGGAAGGAGGTCGATCACGGGATAGGGGGTCCGCGGGTCGAACTCCGTGGAATTGGCCTCGCTCCAGCCCAGGACCGCACGGGCAAAAGCGATCACCGCCACCTGCATTCCCAAGCAGATGCCGAAGTACGGGAGTCCGGTGCGCCGGGCATGCTCGGCGGCAAAGATCTTCCCGGCGATCCCGCGCTCGCCAAAGCCCCCGGGCACGAGGATCCCTTGCACGCCCGCAAGCGCCTTCTCCCCTTGCTCCTCCACCTTTTGGGCAGGGATCCAGGCGACCTCCACCTTTTTCCCCAAGGCGGCGCCCGCGTGCCGCAGGGCCTCCACGATGGAGAGGTAGGCGTCCCTGAGCTCCACGTACTTCCCCACGATCCCGATGCGAAGGGTCTCCTCCGCGTTCTGCAGGCGGCGGACGAAGTCCTCCCAGGCCGCGAGATCGGAGGCGGCACTGGATAGGCCCAGGCGATGCAGAAGTTTTCGGTCGAAATCCTCCGCGGCCAAGGCCAGGGGTACCTCGTAGATGGAGCTCAGATCCCGGTCCTCGATCACGTGCTCCACAGGGACGTCGCAGAAGAGGGCGATTTTCTTGCGCAGGGCCAAAGGAAGCGGGGTAGGACAGCGGGCCACGATGAAGTCCGGCTGAATGCCCACCGCCCGCAACTCCTTCACCGAGTGCTGGGTGGGCTTGGTCTTAAGCTCTCCCGTGGTGGAGAGGACGGGAACGTAGGCGAGGTGCACCACGGCCACGTCCTCCCTGGGAAGCTCATCCCTGAGCTGCCGGATGGCCTCCAGGTACGGGAGGCCCTCGATGTCGCCCACCGTGCCCCCCACCTCCACCACCACGAGCTCGCTTCCCGTGGCCTCCAGGGCCCCTTTGATCCGGCCCTTGATCTCCTCGGTGATATGGGGGATCACCTGAACGGTCTGGCCCAGGTAGTCACCGCAGCGTTCCCTTTGGATCACGGCCCAGTACACCTGCCCCGTGGTGAGGTAGTTGGCCCGGCTCAGATCCTCATGGAGGAAGCGCTCGTAGTGCCCAATGTCGAGGTCCGTCTCCAGGCCGTCCTTGGTGACGAAGACCTCTCCGTGCTCGTAGGGGTTCATGGTGCCGGCATCCACGTTGAGGTAGGGATCGATCTTCTGGAGGGTGACGCGCACCCCCCGGCTGCGCAGGAGGCACCCCAAGGAGGCGGTGAGCACCCCCTTGCCCAAGCCGGAGACCACGCCGCCCGTGACGAAAACGTACTTGGCCAACGTCGGCATTTTACGAACCACGCCATCTTGCACCAAATGCGCTTCCGCCCGTATAATGGCGTTTGGAGGAGCGAGGAGATGGGAATCCTTCGCAGCGTCTTGTTAGCCCTTTTCTTTGTGGACTGTTTCGCCTTGATCGCCTTGGTGCTCTCGCACATGTCGGAGCACGCCACCTTGGGAGGAGCCTTCGGGGCGGGGATGTCCGCCACCGTGTTCGGCCGGGACGTCTCCCGCGACCCCAAAAAGCTCCTCATCGGGGTCCTGGGCACGGTCTTTTTCGTCCTGGGGATTCTTTTGGCCGTCCTTTAGGAGGGACTGTGCCGCTCATTCAGGTCCAGGACCTGAAGACCTACTTCTATACCGAGGACGGGGTGGTCAAAGCCGTAGACGGAGTCACCTTCAAGATCGAGCCCCAGCAGACCTTGGGCATAGTCGGTGAATCCGGATGCGGAAAATCCGTGACGGCTTTGTCCATCATGGGGCTCGTGCCCATGCCCCCGGGGAAGATCGTGGGCGGCCAAATCCTTCTCCATAAGGACGGGAACACCGTGGACCTCACCAAGCTCCCCCCCAAAGGCAAGGAGTACCGGGCCATCCGGGGCAAAGAGATCGCCATGATCTTCCAGGAGCCCATGACCTCCCTGAACCCTGTCTTCACCATCGGCTACCAGATCATGGAGGCCATCATGCTCCACCAAAAGGTCTCCAAGAAGGAAGCCCGGAAAAAAGCGATCGAGATGCTGCGTCAGGTGGGGATCCCAGAGCCCGAGCAGCGGGTGGACGAGTACCCCCACCAGCTCTCCGGTGGGATGCGCCAGCGGGCCATGATCGCCATGGCCCTCTCCTGCAACCCCTCGCTCCTCATCGCCGATGAGCCCACCACCGCCTTGGATGTGACCATCCAGGCCCAAGTCCTGGACCTCATGCGGGATCTCCAGAGCCGGTTCAAGATGGCCATCATGTTCATCACCCACAACCTCGGGGTCGTGGCGGAGATGTGCCAGGAAGTGGTGGTGATGTACTTGGGGAAGGTGGTGGAGCACGCCCTGGTGCGCCCGCTTTTCCACGAGCCCAAGCACCCCTACACCCAAGGGCTCCTCAACTCCATCCCCTCCCTGGCCACGAAGAAGAAGCGTCTGGAGCCGATCAAGGGGATCGTGCCCGACCCCCTGGACGCGCCGCCGGGTTGCCCCTTCAACCCCCGCTGCCCCCACGTGATGGAAATCTGCACCAAGGAAACGCCGCCTTTGCGGGAAGTGGCCCCGAACCATGAGGCCGCCTGCTGGCTCTACGCCTGAGGGGTGAGAGATGGCCGTAAAAAGCGACCTTGTCCTCCTTCGCGTCAACCGGCTGAAGAAGTACTTCCCGGTGCGGCGGGGCGTGTTCCGCCGGGTCGTGGGCTGGGTCAAAGCGGTGGACGAGGTGGATCTCTTCATCCGGGAAGGGGAGACCCTGGGCCTCGTGGGCGAGTCCGGCTGCGGAAAAACCACGTGCGCCCGCACCATCCTGCGCCTGATCGAACCCACCTCCGGCGAGGTCTGGTTCCGCTCCAAACAGCTGGGCCGGGAGGTGGACGTGGTCCACGCCGACAAAAGGACCATGAAGCTCCTGCGCCGGGAAATGCAGATCATCTTCCAGGACCCCTACTCCTCCCTGAACCCCCGCATGACCGTGGGGGACATCATTGGCGAGCCGCTGGTGGTGCACCGGATGGCCCGGGGAAAGGAATTGCGGGCGCGCGTGGCCGAGCTTTTGGAGGCCGTGGGCCTCAAGCCCGAGCACATGCGGCGCTATCCCCATGAGTTCTCGGGCGGCCAGCGCCAAAGGATCGGCATCGCCCGCGCCTTAGCCCTCAACCCTCAGCTCATCGTGTGCGACGAGCCCGTCTCCGCCCTGGACGTCTCCATCCAGGCCCAAATCCTGAACCTCCTTGAGGATCTCCAGGACCAGTTCGGCCTCACCTACCTTTTTGTGGCCCACGATCTTTCCGTGGTGAAGCACATCTCCGACCGCGTGGCCGTGATGTACCTCGGAAAAATCGTGGAGCTCGCGGAGACCGAGGAGCTTTTCCTCCGTCCGCGGCATCCCTACACCGAGGCCCTCCTTTCCGCCGTGCCTGTCCCCGACCCCGATTACCAGGCCGAGCGCATCATCCTCCAGGGCGACGTGCCCAGTCCCGTGAACCCGCCCAAGGGCTGCCGCTTCCATCCCCGCTGCTCCTACGCCAAGGACGTGTGCTCCCGGGAGACGCCGGAGCTGCGGGACCTGGGCGGTGAGCACTACGTGGCCTGCCACTTCGCGGACCACCTCCAACTGCGGGGCGTGAAGGTCGCGTGAAGGTCCTTTTAGGGACAGGGAACCCCGCGAAACTCGCGGAAATTCTGGCCATCCTGGGCGCGATCCCTGGGGTGGAATGGGTCTCCGCCTCGCACTTGGGTCTCCCTGAGCCCAAGGAGGAAGGGGAAACCCTCGAGGAGAACGCGATCATCAAGGCCGTGACGTACGCCAAGCGCGCGGGTTTGCCCGCCCTCGCCGAGGACACGGGGCTTGAGGTGGAGGCCCTGGGTGGGGCGCCTGGGGTCCTTTCCTCCCGCTTCGCCGGGAGGGAGAAGGACTACGCCGCGAACAACCGAAAGCTTTTGGAGCTCCTGGAAGGGGCGGAAAACCGGCGGGCGCGGTTCCGCACCGTGGCCGTCCTGGCTCTTCCGGATGGCCGGTTCTGGACGAGCGAAGGAGTGCTCGAGGGTGAGATCGCCCGAGAGCCCCGGGGAAGCGGAGGCTTCGGGTACGATCCTCTTTTCATCCCCAAGGGCGAGACGCGGACCCTTGCCGAGCTCTCCCCTGAGGAGAAGAACGCCATTTCCCATCGGCGCAAGGCCCTGGAGGGCCTAAAGCCCCTCCTTCGCGTCCTCGCCGAAAACCCCGACCTTTTGGTTTGACCCCTCACCCAAGCCCTCTCCCCGAAGGGAAGAGGGTGGCCCTTAATCACCGGAGAACGAACTTTGGCTGGGCAGCAAGGCCCTTTTTCTGCTCCCCGTGTGTGCGGAAACCCTCACCCCTGTGCCCTCTCCCCAAAAGGGGAGAGGGTGGAACGACACCGATTTCGTTTCGTCCAGCCCGTCAGCCTTAAGAAGGGGAAGAAGCTGGTTTCCTAGGAAAGGGGCCTTCGCTTTTTTCACAAGCCCTCTCCCCCTTGGGGGAGAGGGTCAGGATGAGGAGGCCCTAACCCTGCCAAACTTCGCTAAACCAGGCCTGAAAAGCCGATAGCCCCCGACGGAACATGGCCTCCCGCTTGGCCCGCTTGTCCATCTTCCCTTCAAGCGGGGGAACCAGGCCCCAGTTGGCGCTCATGGGCTGGAAGTTCTCGGGCTCGGCGGTGGCCAAAAAGCGCACCAGCGCCCCAAGCATGCTCTCTGGAGGCGGAACCACGGGAGGAAGCCCGAGCGCCATCCTCCCCGCGTTGAGCCCGGCCAGAAAACCCGTGGCCGCGCTCTCAATGTAGCCCTCCACCCCCGCCAGGACCCCAGCCACGAACACGCCCGGCGCATCCCGAAGCTCCAGGGTCTCCCGGATGAGCTTGGGCGCATTGAGGTACGTATTTCTGTGCATGACCCCATAGCGCACGATCTCCGCGTTCTCCAGGCCCGGGATGGTTTGCACCACCTTCTTTTGGTCCGGCCACTTGAGCCCGGTCTGGAAGCCCACAAGGCTCCAAAGCCTTCCCTCCCGGTCCTCCTGGCGGAGCTGCACCACGGCGAACGGCTCCTTTCCCGTGCGGGGGTCGATGATCCCCACGGGCCTAAGAGGCCCAAACACCGGGGTGAGGTACCCCCGCCGCGCGAGCTCCTCAATGGGAATGCACCCCTCGAAGAACCGGAGGTTCTCCCAGTCGTGGGGGGTGTGTTGGCGGGCCTGGGTGAGCGCCTCATAGAAGCGGCGGTACTCCTCCTCGGTCATGGGGCAGTTGATGTAATCAGGGCTTTGCTCGAAGCGCCCACCCCGGAAGCACTTCTCCATGTTGATCGTTTCGCCCAGGATCACGGGCGCGGCCGCATCGTAGAAGTAAAGAAAGTTCTCGCCCAGACGACGCCGGAGGGCCTCGGCCAGGGCGTCGGAGGTGAGGGGGCCCGTGGCCAGGATCGCGATGGGATCAGGGATCTCCGTGACTTCCTCTCGCACGACCTCCACGTGGGGGTGGGAGGAGAGCCTCTCGGTGATGTAGACGCTAAAGGGCTCGCGGTCCACGGCCAGGGCTGCACCGGCAGGCACGCGGAAGCGGTCCGCCGCTTCCATGACGAGGCTTCCCGCAGCGCGGAGTTCCGCTTGAAGCAATCCCTTGGCGTTGGCGGGACCCTCGCCGCCCAGGGAGTTGGAGCACACGAGTTCCGCGAAGTGCTCGGTGCGGTGGGCAGGGGTCATCTTGCCCGGGCGCATCTCAAAGAGGCGGACACGGAGGCCAAGCCGGGCCAGGGTCCAGGCCGCTTCAGCCCCAGCTAAACCTCCTCCCACCACGGTGACCCAGGGCTTGGCGTTCATGGCGGGAAAGAAAAGAAGTGGAGGCGAGCGGACTCGAACCGCCGACTTCCGGCTTGCAAAGCCGGCGCTCTCCCAGCTGAGCTACGCCCCCACATCTCAGACTTTAAAGCGCACGCGCGCGCTTCTTCAACCCCTACCGCGGCGAGGGGCGCCCCCTAGGGGCCGCGCGAGCGTGGCCTTCTCTAAGCTAAGTCGGCCCCAAAATTTCGAGGCTTGCCCTGCAAGCGTCGCCCTCGGTACACTGCAAAAAAGTGGAGGCATTACGCTACGAGTTGGACCGGGGGCGGCACACCGGCGGGACAAATGGGCCTTGGGCGGGGGGAAAACGTCGGGAACGGAGGTAACTGTGAGGTTAGGCGGGGAGACGGACCCGCGTAGACTAGGGATGGTGGAGTGGATGGGGTACGAGCAAAAGGCCGGCCGGCTAGACTAAGCGAGGTGATGGGGCGATGCGATGGGCAGTGATGGGAGCAGTGTGGGGGATGCTCGCCGCCTGGGTTCTTCCGGCTGCGGGGGCCGTAACGGTCACCAACGTGGCCGTTCCCGATGCCTTTGTCTTTCCGGGGGCGCTCCTCGTGGCCCAGATCATCGAGATCCGGGTTCCCACCGGACAGACCCTCGATTTGAGGGAGATCACCGTCAAGAACACCGCCACCGGAACGAAGATCGCCGCGGGGGATCTTGAGTACATCGAGATCCGCCGGGGAAGCGAAACGGGAACGCTCCTCAAGAAGGAAACCACCCTCGCTGGCTTTGAGTCGGCTGGGGTAACGATCGCCCTCACCACCAACAATAGGTTCACCGCCGGGACGCACCGGCTGTTCATCCTGGTGAAGCTGAAATCTCTCGAGGCCTTGGTGGGAAAGGCCCTGGCCCTGGGGGAGACCTCGGTCAAGGACACCGCTTCAACTTCTTACGCCGTCACCTATCCGCCGGCGGCGGCCACGTTCACCGTGGTGGGCCCGAAGGTAGACTTTCAAGAAATCGAGGATGCAAGCGAGGCCGTGTACCGAGGGCAGCGGTTCCTCGCCGCCCGGATCCTGGTGGACGCCTCCGAAGTTCCCTTGGATTTCACCTTGAGCCGCCTCCTTGTTCGGAACGTGGCCTCGGGCTCAGGGGTCATCCCCCTCGCCGGGCGGTACCTCACGCGGGTGGAGGTCCGCCGGGCCCTGGACGGGGCCCTCCTTGGGGAACAGACCTCGCGAAGCGAGCTCGACAAGTTCGCCACCACAGGAACCGCGGTGACGCTCACGGCCAACAACCGCGTGTATGCCTACTCCCAGGTGCTCCTCGAGGTGTGGCTCACCCTGGCGTCCGACGCCCCCTTGGGCCACAAGATCCAACTGGGGGCGAGCGTGCGCCTGGAGGGCACGGATTTCGCCGTAGGAGAACCGGGCAAGGCCCCCAAGTTCACCGTAGTACACCGCGAAGACTTGGGACTGGAAACGGAGCGCTTGGACCTCCCCGACCGAGGGGTGGTGCCGGGGCAGACCTTCCTCGCCCAGGGCATCCGGCTTAGGGATAGCGACCCGGACCCCTACGACGTGATCCTCGGCTCGGTCCTCGTGCGCAATACAGCTTCTGACCCTTTGGCCGACCAGCACGTGGCGCGCATCGAGGTGAAGCGCCGGGCCGATGGGGCGGTTCTCGGGTCAGCCACGGACCTCTCCGGCCTCAGCACCACCGGCGTGCGCATCGCCCTCACCGCGGACAACGTCATCCCCGACGACACCGAGGTGGAGATCGAGCTCTATGTGACCTTGAGGGAGACCGCTCCCCTCGGCCGAAAGTTGAAACTGGCGACGCAGATCTGGTATACCGAGGGCGGGGCTTCTCTGGCCACCGAAGTTCTCAAGGGCCCCGCCACGTTCACCGTGGTCGGCCCGGCGGGCCTGGAGGTGGAAAACCGGACCCCAAGCCCCCCAGACCGTAACGTTTTCCCTGGACTTACCTTTTTAGCCCAGCGTCTCTATCTTGAGGACCAGGACGACGACCCCTACGACGTGACGATCACCCGGGTTCTTGTGAAGAACCTAAGCACGGGCACGGTGGTGGGCGACGCCCACGTGGCCCGGATCGAGGTCCGCGACGCGGCCGGAAGGCTCTTAGGGGAGACCACAAGCATCTCCGGCCTCACCACCACCGGGGTTTGGGTCCCTACCACGGCGAACAACGTCATCCCCGACGACAAAAACTTGACCATCGAGATCTGGGTGACCCTCAAGGGGGACGTGCCTGCAGGGCTGAAATTCATGGCTGGTGCGCGGGTCCAGCACACCGAGGGAGGGCAGACGTTCACCAAGCCCCTGGACTTCCTCTCCTCCGGGGTGGAGTTCACCACCGCCACGGGGACCCCGCGCACGGTGACCTTCACCTACAGCCCGGATGCGCCGAAGTGGAGCGACGAGATCACGTTTACCCCCTCCGTGTCGCCGGCCACAGGGGTCGTCTACGCCCGCTGGGACTTCGGCGACGGCCGGGTGGTGGAGCTCAAGACCGCCGAGGGCGACCGGCCTCTCGACCCCATCAAACACACCTACCGAAAGGGCGGGGAGTTCACCGTGGTCTATGCCGTGCGCGACGACGCGAACCGCGAGGTCCGAGCCACGCGGAGGGTGACCGTCACCAACGCTCCCCCCAGGAACGTGGACTTCTCGTTCAGTCCAGCTTCGCCCTTGGTGAACCAGACGATCACCTTCACGCCCGCGGCGAACATCGAGGACCCCGACGGCGACATCACAAAAGCCACATTCCGTTGGGACTTCGGTGACGGCGGGCCGACGGTCACCACCACTGGGCCGCAACCAGTCACCCGCGCGTTCGCCCAGGCCGGCACCTACACGGTGACCCTCACCGTGACGGACGAAGGCGGAGCCGCAGAAACGGCGAAGAGGGACGTGACGGTAGGCACGCCCACGCCCCCGGCGCCGCAGCCGCCCACCGTGACGGGGGTTTCGCTAACCCCGCCCAACCCCGAGGCCGGGAAGCCCGTGGTTTTCACCGCTACAACCACGGCGCCTGCCAACGACCCTGTGAGCGAATGGGAATGGGAGTTCGGCGACGGCACTCCCGCGACCACCACGGAAACCAACACTGCAACGCATACGTACACCAACCCCGGAGCCTATACGGTCCGGGTGCGGGCGCGGAACAGCGCGGGCTGGAGCGTGCCCTACACGCGCACGATCACCGTTTTCCCCGCCGGCGTGACCTTTGGGTTCCTCATCCTCGACAACCCCGTGACGGGGAACCAGTGCCGCATCCAGATCTTTGCGCCGGCAGGGGCCACCGACGTCAAGCTCACCATCCTGGACATGGCCGGACGTCCCGTGCTCTTGGATAAACCCGTCTCCGTAGGCACTTTCACCTGGGACCTCAAGGACCGCGAGGGACGCCTGGTCCCCAATGGGCTCTACCTCTTCTACGTCACCGCGAGGATCGAGGGGCAGATCCAGCGCACGGAGATCGGCCGGATTTTGGTGCGGAGGTAAAGCCATGCGCAGAATTTTTCTGGCCTTTTGGGTGGCGATGGCGAGCGCGGGGGCCTGGGCCCAGGTTTCCCTTTTCGACCTGGGCCTGGGCACCCGGGCCATGGGCCTGGGCGGGGCCTACGCGGCCCTGGCCGAGGACGCCGAAGGGCTCCTCTATAACCCCGCGGGCCTGGCCAAAGTCCGGGGGATCGTTGTGGACTCCACGATCCTCGCGGGCTGGGTGGGCGCGGGCTACGTGGGCGCGGCCCTCCCCAGCCTGGGCGCGGGGATCGGGTACCTCGGAACTTCCGCCGGCGAAAACCTTGGCTTTTCCCAGCTCGGCCTGCTGGCGGGCTTCGGCCTGGACCTCCGCACCTTCGGCTTCCCCGTCCTTGGCGGAATCGGCCTTCGCTTCCAAAGCACGAACATCGCGGGCGAGTCCGCGACAGGATTTGGAATCGATGTGGGCGTTTTGGGCTCCTTCCCCTCGCCTTTTGGGGAGATCCGCGCCGCCCTAGTCCTGCGGGAGCTCGCCTTTGGAGGGCTTTCCACGGAGTTCGTCCTGGCCGGAGCCTGGGTGAGCCCCTTTGGCCTCTCCGCCGCCCTGGACCTGACCTCGGAGTACATCGCGCTCGGCGTGGGCTGGGCGTTGTTGGGGATGGCCGAGGTGCGCGCCGGCCTACGCCAAGAGGGCGGGGTTTTCCGCGTGGCCCTGGGGCTCGGCGTGCGGTTCGGGAACTACAAGGTGGACTACGCCCTCCTCACCCATCCACTCCTTTCGCCCTCCCACCGCTTCGGGTTCGGCCTGCGGTTCTGAAGGGGGAAGGCCCCTCAACCCTTTTCCCTCTCCCCACAGGGGAGAGGATTTTTTAAGCTCCCTGAACCTGGAAGATGGACTTTTTGTCCGGGTTTCTCGGAAACGCCAACCCCCCGGGGAGGGGAGAGGGGCCGAGGGTGAGGAGCGGTTAGAAGCTCGCCACCAGGGTGGCGCCGAGGAAGCCGGCCAGGCGCAGGGGGCCTCCGCCAAAAAGGAGGCCTGTTTCAACGTTCAAACCCCACTGGGGGGCCAAAGCAAGTCCCCCCTCCAGCCGCACCTTGCCCGTGAGCCTCTCCGCGGTCCAGGAAAGGGTGGACTCCACCTGCACCGGCCCCCACGGCGTCCGCCACATCAGACGATCCTGGGCCTTCATCCCCGCGCTTGGGGTCCAGGTGAGGCGAAGCTCGTTGCGGTTCCCGCCGCCCAGCTCCCAGGTCACCTGGGCCTCCAAGCTTGGGGATTCCGTGACCTGCGGCGGGTAGCGCGGATGGGTCAAGAGCCTCCACGTGTGCCGATACGTCAGAGAGGGGCGCACGTTTTGCCAAGCCATGGAGTTCCAGGAGGCGGTGAGGGTGAGGGTTGTGGCCGTGCGTTCGCTCGCCGGCCTAAAACTTTGCTCGGCTCCGAAGGTAAGCTGCAAAAGGTTAGGCGAGAAATCCAGGTTAGCCGAAAGGTTCCCGCGCAACCGAAGTTCGGCCGGGTCCATGTCCAAAGCTCCGACGAGCCGGGTGGCCAGTTTGCCCCAGGGCTGCGTCCAGGTCGGGAGGCGCACTTCGCCCGACAACGTGCGGCTTTGCCTCCAACTTGGCTGCCCCAGGGGATGGCTTAGCCGCTCCTCCCAGGAGGCGTTCCAGGCGAGCCCATCCCCGCCGGAGAGGCGGGCGGAGAGCGTAAGGGTCTCTGTTCCGGGCGCGCCGCGGCTCCGGTACGGCCGGGCCCAGGAAAGGGCCAAGGAAAAGCCCGGCCAAAGGGTGAAGGAAACCTTTCCCCCGAAGCTTCCGGCCACGTAGAGCTCGGGAAGGGAGAGCTTCCCGGAGAGGGAGGCGGACCAGGCGGGGTTTCCGCCGGCGCTCAGGCCCACTCCGAAATCCAGGGAAAGCGTGGGCGCCCTTCCGGAGGGCAAAAGCGTTGGGTTTAGAGCGAACGAAAAATTCCACGGGCCTTTCCATGCGCCCTCCACGCCCCCGGAAAGACGGAGCTTCGGCGAGGCCGTGAGTTCCGCAAGGTCGGCGCGGCCGCGCACGGCCAAGGACCAGGCCTCCCTTGCGTACCGGCCGGAGAAACTGAGGCCGTGGGCGTCGGTGCGGCTTGCGTACCCGATCTCCTCGTAACCAGGGAATTGCGAGTAGAGGCCAATTCGCCATTCCCAGTCCCCGAGCTTTCGGGAAAGGGAGAGGCTCGCGGAGGGGCCCAGGCGCACGCGCCCCTCCCGCGGGGGGTCCGAGAAATGGGAAAGATCCCGGCCGTCGATCTTGGTCTGGGCCTGAGGGAAGCGCTGGAGGGTGGGGGCCACCTGCCAAAGGTCCATTTGGAAGCTCCCGTCGGCTTGCGGGCCAGCCCAAAGGGCCCCAGCGGCGGCGCCCAGGACCAGGAAGTTCCCGGAGACCACAAGCTCGCCCTCGCGATAAACCCCGCTTGGTGTGACGTACCAGACCTGGTCTTCCCAGAGGGCCAAGGCCCGCACGGGCTCACCGTACGCGAGCCAGCCCGCTCCCTGCCCGTCCCGGAGGATGCGAATCCCCTCGGTCGTGGCCACAAAAAGCTCGGGCGGACGCGCAAGGAGGGCGAACACCTCGCCCCAAAGGATCTCCGTCCAGCCACCCTCCTGCCATCGGAAAAGGCCCTCGGTGGTGCCGAGGAGAAGCTCGCCCGCCCAAAGGAGCGCCCGCGGTGTTCCTGGAGGAAGCGGCCGACGTTCCCAGCGCTCGGGTTGCGTCACCTCCGTGTATCGCGCGGCCAAGAGCTCCACCTCCGTGGCCATGTACACCCGCTCCCCATCCTGCGCGAGGGCGAGGATCTTCGTGCCCGTGATCCTTTCCGTCCGGTTTTTGTTCCAGTCGCTCGCATATATGCGCGTCCAGCTTCGCACCTTGTCCAGGGCCCCGGGCTCCGTGAGGTCCACCACGGTGAGGCCGGATTCGGTGCCCACGAGGAGGCCGCCAGGTAGGGGAAGGAGGGAAAGGGCTGCTCGGCCCGCCAGGCCCTGGGCACTCCCGTAGTTCGCAAAACGCCCGTTTTGGTACACGGTGATCCCATTTTGGTGAGCGAACACGACGGCCTCACCTTCGGCCAGGCGCACGGCGGCGATCGCGTTCACCCGGTTCGGCGCCGGGATGCGCTCGCCCAGATCCGGCGGGAAAACGTTCTCGGAGAACCCCAGCCGGGCGGAGTACCGCCAGTCCCCAAGCTCGCCTTGCCAGGAGAGAGCGAGGACGGAGTGGGTGTTGGGCATGGTGCGGGAGGTGGGGGAGGGGGTGCCCAAATCCGCGGCCTGGTACACGCCGATCCGGGCCGATCCGATCTCCAAGGTGGCGCCAAGGAAGTAGCGCTCGTACTCCACGGGGACGCCCAAGGCGCCGCGCTGGCGCTCGAAGTCCACGCGCACCACGTCCCGGGGCCCCACGGCGCGGAAAAGGGTGAGGAGGCCCACCTCATAGTCGACGGTGTAGTCCTTGTCCCGGGCCAAGAGCTCGCCGTTCAGGTAGACCCGCTCGGATCCCGGAAGGACGGCGAGGCCCAGGAAGTAGGCGCCGGCGGTGCGCGCATACTCGAAACGTACGTGCACCGCGGCACCGGGGCGGAAGAAGTCCCCAGGAAAATCCAAGCGCAGGACGCCTTCCGCGGCGAAAAGCTTGTAACTGAACGAGCTCAGCGCTGGATCGTTGATATCCCGGAAATCCTGCTCGCCCGGAAGGCGTACGGAAAGGGCGAGGCTCTCCTCGCGCACGTTTGGCTCCCCAAGGTAGAGGAACCGCCGGCGCCCGGCCTCCCCCAAGGGGTAAGTCTCCTCGTCCACCCTAAGCTCGGTGAGGCCCAAAAGCCCCGCAAGGAACGCCCCCTCAAGGTCGCTATCCACCACGAAGGGGTAGGTTTTCTTGTCCTTCCCGGTGAGGCCTTGGGCGGCGTTGTACCCGTCCAAAAGGTCCAGGATGCGGTTGCGCAGGAGCACCTTGGGTTCCTGACGGAAGAGGAGGGTATAGGCCTGGTCCTGAACCACCAAATAGGCGCCGGAGGGAAGGTCCCAAGCGGGCCCTTTTTGGACGAGCTCGGCGAGGTACCCTAGGCCCCAATCGCTCAGGAACTCTTGGAGCTCCGAGCCGGTACGGAAGCGCAGGACCGGCTTGGAAAAGCCCTCCACGAAAGGAAGGCGCAGCTCCACAAACCAAAGGCCCTCCAGGGAAAGGTGGTAAGGCGCGGGAAGCCAAGGCTCGCGGGGATCCTCGTAGGCGAAGGTGCGCTCGGCCTGAGCCACCTCGCCCTGAAACGTGAGGGATTCAGAGATCCCTTCCAGGCGGGCCACGAGGCCGCTCAGGTTCACCCCCTCCCGGCCCAGGGCGACCCGCGCACCCAAAACGCGCTTGTTGTAAACGCCCAGGGCATCGCCCTCCCCACCCACCACGAACCGCCCTAGCTCCGCATACCAGGGTTTACGGTCCACGATGACGAGGAAATCTTGGAACCCCGGCCCCAATTGGTCGTTGAAGCTCGCACGGATGGTGAGGAAATCCAGGACGGTGCCCTCGATCTGGGCCCAGAGGGATTGGGTGAGCGTGAATCCGCCGGGCTCGAGCTTCTCCAGAGAAAGAAGTGCAGGGTCCCCAAAGCCCAGGCGGAGGCCCCAGGTCTTTTGCCCCGTGACCCTGAGGGTGAAGGTCTCGGAGGGCGTTTGCTCCGCGGCCCCGGCCAAAAAGGCCAAGGCGAAAACAACAAGAAAGGCGCGCTTCATGGCCATTGCAGGGCTAAGGATACGCGAAAACCCAAGGGCAAGGAGGGATGGCCAAGGAAAGCCCACTCCAGGCGAAAAGAAGCCCAGGCGAGGCTTCCGCCCAGGGCCAGGCCCGTGGTGCCCGCGCTCGCGACCAAGGCGAGCCCCCCCGCCTCCCAAGCCAAGGCGCCGGCGTAGCGGGGAAGGGTGAGGAGGTCCTGGGCCGCCGCGCCCGCGTAAAGGGTGAACCCCCAAAGCCGGAGGGGGAGCACCAGGGCACAGGCGAGGTCAAGGGGCCAGGGTTCTCCAGGGAAGGGGGATTGGGACCCCACGTTCTTCACAACCCCGCCCAGCCAAAGGGAACCCCGCCAAAGGAAGCCCAGATCCAGGGCGGCGCCCAAGGCCTCTTGGGGCTGACCGAAATGGAGGAGGCGCGCACGAACGCCCAGCCCCAAAGCTCCCAGGGAAAGCCCAAGGGAGGCGGCCCCGCCCTCCGCGCGAAAGGAAAGCCCGGGGGCAATCTCTCCCGAATAGAACAGGAAGGCCTCGAGGGCCAAGCCCGGGCCCGCAAGGGCCACGTGCCCAAAATGACCGGCAAAGAAGGGCGAAGCGTAACCGGAAACGATTTCCCATCCCCCGCGGAACCCCAGGGCCCCAGGGTTCGTGGCCCAAGAGGGAAGGGCAAGGTCCACCCCGGCGAGGGCCGCGGCCCGCGCAGGCTTCGCCAGCTCGAACAGCACGTCCCCTCCCACCGTGGCCGGCTGCCCCACGACCCCCAACGCCCAAAGGAGAACGAGGATCACCGTTGCACCACCACCCGCACGGGAGGGCTCGCCCCCCGATCCGTGACCAGGACCGCGAGGTAAAGGCCGCTGGCCACCGCGTGCCCCTGGAGGGTGCGGAGGTCCCAGCGGACCAGGCCCCCGGCGGGGTTCAGGCTCTCCCGCCAAAGGAGGCGGCCCAAAAGATCGTAGACCTGAAGCTCCGCCCATCCGGTGCCCTCCGGGCAGCCGTAGCGGAAGGTGGCGCCCGTGCGCGCCGGGTTGTCCAAGGCCGCAAGCCAGGGCGCGGGCGGCCGCTGGGACGGCCCCAAAGAAGCCCACGCACCGGGAAGATCGAGCTTCCCCCATCCCCAGGCGGCGTTGGGGGCGGTTCCCACGTGGGTGTCTGCGCGGGCGCCCCGCTGGAGCGCCGCCAGCACCTCCGTCCGCGTGAGATCGGGCCTGAGCGATAACAGAAGGGCGCAGGCACCGGCCACATGGGGCGCGGCCATGCTCGTGCCCGCGAGCACCATGTGCTTGCCATCGGGGAGGACGTACCAGGAGGAGGGCGCGGCCGCGGAGGAGAGGGCGGAGGCGATCCACGCGCCGGGAGCGGCAAGCTCCGGCTTGAGCCGGCCGTCCCGCGTGGGACCCCGCGAGGAAAACGGTGCCAGGGCCCAAAGCGCGTACCCCTCAGCCCGCTGCTCCCCCGCCTGGGAGATCCAGGACGTGCGGGTGACATAGGCGCCCACGGTGATCACAGACAAAGCGTTCCCGGGCTCGGCAATGGTGCGTTCGCCATCGCCCTCAAGGAAATAGCCCATCTTGGCGCTTTCGATCCAGCCGTCCACGCGCCCGGGAAAGATGGGTTCAAAGGTGACGCGCCATTGGGCTTCCCGAGCGGCTCCGCTCAGGGTGAGAAAGACCTGGCGTGGCTCCTGAACGAGAGGGGAGAGGGTGTTGTCGAGCCAAACCAGGCCGGAGGACGTGGCCACGGACCGGCTCTGTCCAGGAAGGACGGTGAGGGCCTCGCCGGTGGGCGCGCGCACGGTCACGATGAACCGCGCGGGATCGTCGTACCAAAAGCGCACCGTCACAAAGGCCGCGGAGGGCACCACGGTCCAGGTGGTGGGGGAGCGGATCTCCCCGCCCACGTGGATGCGGCTTTGCCCTTCGTTACCGGCCGCGCAGACGATGAGGGCCCCGGGCGTTTGGGCGAGGAGGTCCACGGCGCGCTCGAGCGGGGAGCGGCCGTCGTGGGAGCCGGCATGCCCTCCCAGGGAGAGGTTCACCACCGCCGGCCGGCCCAGGTACCGGGCGGCCTCGAGCACGAAGCGGATGCCGTCAAGGACGCTGTCCTCGTAGAAGTTCGTCTTCACCACCACGAGGTCCGCGCCGGGGGCCACGCCGGGAAGGCCAAGGGCGGGGCCGCCCGCGGCGATCCCCGCCACGTGGGTGCCGTGACCCAGGGCGTCGGGGGCGGGATTCGTTCCCGCGCGCAGCGCGGCCTCCAGGTCCCGCCGCTCGTACACCCGACCGTAGCGCCCCTCCCCGGGCTCGTCCCCCCAAAACGGCGGGAACCACCCCATCCCTGGGCTCGTCTGGTCCCAGTAAAAAAGGAGGCGCGAGCCGCCGGTCTCCGTGCGGAAAGCGGGATGGAGGATATCCACCCCGGAGTCCACGATCCCCAGGACCACGCCTTGGCCCGTGGTGCCGGGGGTGCCGTACCAGAGGGCCGGGGCGCCGATCTCCGGGACCGAGCGGTCCAAGAGGGGCTCGAGGGGGCGGCTGGCCCAAATCCGCAGGACGCCCGGATGCTCCGCGAGCCTAGGAAGCTGGGAGAGAGGGACGGTGGCCGTGGCCAGGGGCCCAAAGAGGGAGCGCGCCCCTGGAAGCTCCCACCACACCGCCCCGCTTTGAAGCTCCACGAACACGGGAAGACAGGGGTCGGGTTCCTGCCCATAGGGGGCGAGCACGGCGGGCCGGAGCTCCGCCGGGGCTTCCACGAGCATGCGCAAGAGGGGATCGAGCTTTTCGGGGCCGGCGAGGGCCGCGAGGGCCCAGAGGATGAGGAGGAGCAGAAGCCTCATGGGAGGCGATTGTACCGGAGCGGGCTGGAGGCGTTGGTTCCACCCTGGTATACTCCAATACGGAATATGCCGGGTGAGTTCCCCGTGGGACCGGTGGTTCTGGGCTACCTCCTTGGGGGGCCGGCCCACGGCTACGAGCTCCTCGCCCGCCTCCACGCGGATCTGGGACGCATCTGGCGCGTGGCCCCAAGCCAGCTCTACGCCACCCTGGATCGCCTGGAACGCCACGGCCTCATCGTGGGCACCCGCGAGGAGCAGGAGAACCGCCCGGCCCGCATCCGCTACACCCTCACCCCCCAGGGGGAAGAACTCTTTTGGCGCTGGGTCCTGAGCCCCGTCCCCCGCCTGCGCCTCCTTCGCACCGAGCTCCTTCCCAAACTCTTTTTCCTCCTTCGCTTGGCTCCGGAGCGCGCGCCGGAGCTCCTCTCCGCCCAACGCGAAGTGCTGCGGGACCTTGCGGAAAAGGTGCGGGGCGAGGCCCCCCAGGACCCCTTCGGCCAGGCCCTGCGCAGCTTCCGCCTTCATCAGCTCGCCGCGGGTCTGGCCTGGATCGATTCCCTGCTCCACGGAGGTGAAGGATGCGCAAGCTCGTAGCGTTGGCGGTTTTTGTCGGCCTTTCCCTGGGAGTATGGGCCCAGGTGCGCGTGGTGGACCAAGCCGGTCGGGAGGTCCTCGTTCCTGCGGAGCCCCAGCGCATCGTCTGCGCCTTCGGCGTGGCCACACCTTACCTCTATGCCCTGGTGGAGGGGGAAAGGATCGTGGCCGCCCGGTACCTCGGCGTCCCGGACCACCCCCTTTCCCGGGCCCTCATGGCCCAGCTTGATCCCAACTACGAAGCCAAGGCTTTGCCCGGCGAAATCACGGCCGAGGAGATCATCGCCCGCAAGGCCGACCTCGTTGTGGCCGGCCTGAAGCACCGGGACCTTGCTCAACTTCTGGAGGTGGTGGGGATCCCCACGATCCTGGTGGGGCCGGAGACGTTCGAGGCGGTGCAGGAGACCACGCGGCTTTTGGCCCAGGCGTTGGGCCGAGAGGAGAGGGCGGAGCGGCTCATCGCCTTCTACGCGAGCGTCCTGGAGGCCGCGGCCCAGGCCACCGCCGGGATCCCCTCGGAAGCCCGGCCGCGCGTGCTGGTGGTGGGCACCGCGCCCTTCCGCGTCGCCAGCGGGGCCATGTACCAGTCGCGCCTGGTGGAGCTCGCCGGCGGCCTCCCCGTCACCCAGGGCCTCCCCGGCTCCTGGCAGAACGTGAACATCGAGCAGGTCCTCCTTTGGAACCCGGAAGTGATCTTCATCGTGCCCTATAGCCCCGTGCGCGCGGAGGACCTCCGCGCGGATCCCCTCTGGCAGCCCCTCGCGGCGGTGAAGGCAGGTCGCGTGTACAAGATGCCCCAGATCCTGTTCGCCTGGGACACCCCCATTCCGGAGTCGGTCCTCGGGATCCTGTGGATGGCTACGCGGCTGCACCCCGAAAGGGTTCAGGTGGATCTTCTGGGCGCCATCCAGACGTTCTACAGGGAGTTCTACGGATGCACACCAAGCTCCGAGGAACTGTCCGCGCTCCTCGGCGGGTAAGGCAGGCCGTCCTTTGCGGTCTTTTGCTCGTCCTGCCTTTCCCTCTTCTTTTCGTCTCGCTCTTTTTGGGCCGGGTCCGCCTGGCTCCAGGGGACGTGGTCCCCGCCCTTCTCGGGCGCGGGGAGCCTTTGATCCGCAGCCTTGTGCTCCAGGTACGACTTCCCCGCGCCACCGCCGCGGCCCTGGTGGGCGCCAACCTCGCCGTGGCCGGCGCAGCCTTCCAGGGAATCTTCCACAACCCCCTCGTGGAGTCGCGGATCCTCGGGGTGAGCGCGGGCGCGGGCCTGGGCGCCGCCCTGGCCCTGGTGCTCCGGGCCGGCCCGGCGGGGATCCAGATCCTGGCCTTTGGCGGGGGGCTGGCCGCCGCCGGGCTCGCCGCCTTTTTGGGCGCGGCCTTCGGGGGCGGCCTCCTCGTGCTCGTGCTCTCCGGAATCCTCGTGAACTCCTTCTTCTCCGCGCTCTTGGGCCTCGTGAAGTACTTCGCCGACCCCTACGTGCAGCTTCCAGGGATCACCTTCTGGCTCATGGGCGGCCTTCCCGCGGTCCTCTGGCGGGACGTGGTGCCCCTGGCCATCATGAGCGCCGTGGGGCTGGGGCTCCTTTTTCTCCTGAGCTGGCGGTTGAACCTCCTCAGTTTGAGCGAGGCCGAGGCCAAGGCCTTGGGGTTGCCCGTGCGAAGGCTTCGGTTCCTCGTGATCGGGTTGGGAACCCTGCTCACCGCCGCGGCCGTATCCGTGAGCGGGGTGGTGGGCTGGGTGGGCCTGATCGTGCCCCACGCCGCCCGCGCCCTGGTCGGGCCGGATCATCTCTTCCTTATCCCCGCTTCCGCCGGGCTTGGCGCTGGGGTCCTCCTTCTTTTGGACAACGTGGCCCGCACCGCCTTCGCCACGGAGATCCCTTTGGACATCCTCACCGGGCTCCTTGGGGTCCCCGTGTTCTTCTTCCTCTTCATGCGCCAGATCCAGCGGGGAGGGGGTTGGCGATGAGCCTCGCCGCCCGTGGCCTCACCTACGCCTACGTCCCCGGTAGACCCGTGCTCGCGCGGGTGAGCCTCGCGGTGGAACCGGGGGAGATCCTGTTCCTCCTCGGCCCCAACGGAAGCGGAAAGACCACCCTTTTGGAGTGCCTGGGCGGTCTGCGCCTTCCTCAAGAGGGCACGGTGCTCCTGGACGGAACCCCTGTGCCCCAGCTTTCTCCCAAGGATCGGGCCAAGAAGATCGCCTACGTGCCCCAGTTCTCTGAGGCGGTCTTCGCCTTCACCGTGGAGGACCTGGTCCTTTTTGGCCGGGCCCCGCACCTTGGGCCCCTAAGCCGGCCGGGAAGGGAGGACCGCGAAAAGGCCCGAAAGGCCCTGGCCCTGGTGGGCCTGGAGGGGCTGGCCACGCGCCCGATCCACACCCTAAGCGGAGGGGAGAGACGCCTCGCCTTGATCGCCCGGGCCCTGGCCCAGGAGGCACCGTATCTCCTTTTGGACGAGCCCGATGCCCACCTGGACCCGGCCAACCAACACCGGGTCCTTTCCCTGGTGCGCGCGTTGGCGCGGGAGGGCTTGGGGATCCTGGCCACCACCCACAACCCCAACGCCGCCCTCGTGTACGGCGGGAGGGTTCTGCTCCTTCGGGCCGGCCAGGTCCTGGGCCAGGGGGATCCCGCGGCCGTCCTCGCCCCCGAGGCCTTGGCCCAGGCCTACGGCATCCCCTTCCGGATCGTGGGCGATGGGGCCGGGCCCAAAGCCGTCCTTCCCCGCCTGGACGAAAACCTCACCTGAAGTAGCGGTCGATCTCCGCGAGGAATCGGGCGGCCCGGTCCTTGGCCACCTCGTTCCAAAACGGCCAGTCCCCGATGGGCGCCTCCAGCACGTGCCGCAAGAGCGTCTCAAAAAGGGCACGGTCCTTCGCGCGCACCGCGTACTCCTTGGCGTAGGCCACGTAGTGATCGAGGTAGGTGGGGTCGATCGTTATGGCCTTCTCGAAGTAGGGCTTGGCCTGGGAGAGCTTCACGCCGAAGAGGATCCCGTAGTCGGAGAGGTTGGCGAGGAGGGCGCCGTAGGCCTGGAAGGCGGAACCCGCCATGTACTCGGGCGCGAGCTCCATGGCCCGCTCGTAGATGGCCCGGATCTTGGGGAGGGCGAAGAACGCGGAGAACGGGTTCATTTTTCCGAGGAGCTGGCCCCAGCCGTGCCCAGCCCAAAGGAGGGCCCGGCCGTCCGCGCAATTCCTGAGGAAGGCCTGGAACTCCTCGTTGGAAAGCCGCAGGGCCTCGTCCAGGCCGGAAAGCCCCAGGGCCCGAAAGGCGTAGTCCGCGGCCTTGCGCCAACCCTGGTCCTCCAGGCCCTCAGGCATGAGCACGCCCCACTCGTACCAATGTTGAGCCAGGCGCACGAGAAGCTCCCGGTCGTGGGGGGCCTGGCGCAGCGCCTCCTCGTAAAGGCCGATCACCTGCTCCAAAACCGGGAGGTGATAGCGCTGGGGAAGGAGCGCTTCAGCTTTCCGCACGAGCTCCCCAGGGTCGGCCCAACCCACCACGGCAACCCCCACCGCAAAGACCAAAAGCTTGCGCATCGTCCTCCTTTCCTTGGGAAAGCTCACCTGAAGCCCGCTTTGGTGTCCATCAGGAAAACGTAGGAGTGGAGAGCCCGGTACAATGGGGCGATGAAAGCGGTGGTCCTCGCGGCCGGCTGGGGCACGCGCCTGCGCCCCTTCACCCATACGCTCCCCAAGCACCTCCTTCCCCTGGCCGGAAAGCCCTTGATCCGCCACGTCCTCGCCATGGTCCGCGAGGCGGGTCTCACGGAGGTCGGCCTCGTGGTGAGCCCCGCCACTCTGGAGCTCTTCCGCAAAAGCCTCGGAGGATGAAGAGGGCCTGCGGATCACGTACATCCTGCAGCCGGAGCCCAAGGGTTTGGCCCACGCCGTGCTCTGCGCCGAGGGCTTCGTGGGAAACGAGGATTTCCTCGTGGTCCTGGGCGATAACCTCTTGGGTGAGGGCCTCGGTCCGGCCCTAGGCCGCTTCGAAGAGGAGGGGACGCACACCGTGGTCCTGGCCGCGGTGGAGGACCCGCGTCGGTTCGGGGTGGCCGTGGTGGAGGAAGGCCGCATCCTCAAACTCGTGGAAAAGCCCAAGGACCCGCCCAGCCCTTGGGCGGTGGTGGGGGTCTACGTGTTCCGCCCCAGTCTCTTCGCCGCCGCCCGTAAAATCCGCCCTTCCTTCCGGGAGGAGCTCGAGCTCACCGACGCCATCCAAAGGCTCGTGGAGGAAGGCGAGCCCGTGTGCGCCCACTTCCTTTCCGGGTGGTGGCAGGATGTCGGGCGCCCTGCGGACCTCCTTGTGGCCCAAGCCCGGCTCTTCGCGCGCCTTTCCCCGCGGGTGGAGGGCGAACTGGACGCGAACACGCGCCTCCAGGGGCAGGTGGCGATCGAGCGCGGCGCCCGCGTGCGAAATTCGCACCTTGAAGGTCCCGTTTGGGTCGGGCATGGGGCGGAGGTGGACGCCTCCGTCCTAGGGCCCAACGTGGCCGTGGGCCCCAAAGCCCAGGTTCAAAACGCGCGCCTTCGCAACGCCATCCTCATGGACGAGGCCCGGGTGGAGGGCGTCTCCCTTGGCGAAAGCGTCCTGGGGCGCCGCGCCCACGTCCGGGGAAAGGGCCAGGCCTCCCTGTTCCTTGGCGACGATGCCTGGGTCGAGCTGGAAGGAGGGGACTCGTGATCCTTGTGACCGGCGGAGCCGGCTACATCGGAAGCCACACGGTGAAGGAGCTCCTGCGGGCGGGCTACGAGGTCGTTGTCCTGGACGATCTTTCCGCGGGGCACCGGGAGTTCGTGCTCACCCCGCACTTCGTGCGGGGCGACATCCGCGATCGCGCCACGCTGGACGGAGTCTTCCGTCGCTATCCCATCACGGCGGTGATGCATTTTGCCGCCCTCACCTCGGTGCCGGAGTCCGTGGAGGATCCCGCTCGCTACTACGAGGTGAACCTCCTGGGAACCTGGAACGTTTTGGAGGCCATGCGGGCCCATGGGGTGAAGCTTTTCGTGTTCTCCTCCAGCGCCGCCGTCTACGGCGATCCCCAAAAGGTCCCGATCCCTGAGGAGCACCCGGCCCAACCGAAAAGCCCCTATGGCCGAACAAAGCGCATGGTGGAGGAGATCCTCGCCGACTACGAAAAAGCCTACGCGTTCCGCTACGTCTCCTTGCGCTACTTCAACGCCGCCGGGTCCGATCCCGAGGGGGAAATCGGGGAGTGGCACGAGCCCGAGCGCCACCTCATCCCCATCGTCTTGGAGGTGGCCTTGGGCAAGCGGCCGTATCTGGAGATCTTCGGCACGGATTACGAAACGCCCGACGGAACGGGCGTGCGCGACTACATCCACGTGACGGACCTGGCCCGGGCCCATGTGCGGGCGTTGCAGCACTTGGAGGCCGGTGGGGAGAGCCGGGTTTACAACTTGGGAATTGGCCGGGGCTACTCCGTGCGGGAGGTGATGGAGGTGTGCCGGCGCGTGACGGGACGGGATATCCCTGTGCGGGAGGGGCCGCGCCGGCCCGGCGACCCCGCTGTGCTTGTGGCCGACCCCTCCCGCGCCCTGCGGGAAATGGGCTGGCAACCCCGCTTCACCGAGCTTGCGCCCCTGGTGGAGACGGCCTGGCGCTGGATGCTCAAAAAGTTCGGCTCAGCCTAGCTTTCTTCGCTTTGCCCGTGTGCTTCGTGAACCGCCGAAGCTTCCGCGGTGTACTTAAACGCGTCTTTAACCGAAAGGAGGCACAGATGTTGCGCAAAGCGCGTAGTGTTCTGTGGGTCGTTCTTTTGGTGGCCTTGGCCGTGCCGGCCTTGGCCCAGACCGCGGGGATTCAGGTCTCCGCCACCATCGCCAACGACGCCTGTCCCGCGGGGTTCCAGCTCACCCAGGTGGTCTGGCTGCGGGAGGAGCAGGCCGTGGGCCTCCAGATCCTCCAAGTCCTCATCCGGCAGGGGCAGAGCTACACCGTGCGCCAGGTGCTCGCGGTGATGCCCACCCACGTGCTGATCCGCGGTTTCTCCGGGGGCCAGCCCATCGAGGAGCGGGTGCCCATGGGGCAAACCGTGAAGTTCGCCTGCGGCACGATCAGCACGAGCCCCGCGGCGCCGGGCCCAACTCCGCCCACGCCACCCACAATGCCCGAGGTTCCCCTCCCCACCGGGATGCCCCGGCTACCCCTTACGCCCGGGATGAGCCCCGCCCAGCTCCTCAGCGCCCTCCAGGCCGCAGGTGCCCAGGTGGTCGTCCAGGGCTCCCAAGAGCGGCCTAAGCTTGGCGACGCCGAGGACCCCATCCTTCTCGGTGCCCTGCCCGGCGGTTTCGCCGCCCTGGCCCTATGGGCAAGCACCACGGGCGGATCGCTCCGCGTGTCCGTGGCCTACGACCGACCGGGCGCCTTCGTGTGGCTGTGGGTCGTACCGGTTCCCAACTTCTGGAACACGGCCATGGCCTGGTCGCCCTGGCCCGGCGGCGGGATCTCCGTGTCCCTGGACCGGCCCCAGACCTATCAACCCCTCACCCAATGGGGCAATGCCCCTGTGCCGGGCACCCTCTTCTTCGTCCTCCTCATCAAGTGGGACACGACCCTCGCGCCCTTCCCCTTCGTGCTCGCGCTCTCTAACTGAACGCAAAGCCCCCTCACCCCCACCCTCTCCCCAGGGGAGAGGGACAAAGGGTGAGGGGGTTTTTCTTTGGACGCGGGGAGCCGGGTACCATCCTGGCCGATGGCCGAGCTGCGCCCGGGAGCCCAGGTCCGTGGACCGTTTTGGCCGGAGCCCGTGCGCATCCTCCAGGCCGAGGAGCACGGGAGCGTCTGGCGCCTGGTTGTTGTGGGCGCGAGGACTGGGCGCTACTTCGGTGAGCGCTGGCTTGGCCTGGCCGAGCTTGCCCAACTTTCCCTTGAAGCCGCGCCGGTTCCGGACTTCTCCGGCCGGCCGGAGGCCGTGTTCCTGGGCCTGGAGGCCCACCGCATCCGCCTGAGCCACCAGTTCGACCCCCTCCATGCCCTGCACGTCTCCCTCATCGACCCTTTGCCCCACCAGATCGACGCCGTCTATTTCCACATGCTCCCCAAGACCCGCCTGCGCTTCCTTTTGGCCGACGACCCCGGTGCCGGCAAAACCATCATGGCGGGCCTCCTCCTCAAGGAGCTCAAGGGCCGGGGCCTGGTGGAGCGGGTGCTCCTCGTGGTCCCCGGCCACCTCCGCGACCAATGGCTGCGCGAACTCCGCGAAAAATTCGGGGAAACCTTCCTCGTGGTGGACCGAGGCCTCCTCCAAAACACCTATGGCCAAAACCCGTGGCGGGAGTTCCCGCAAGTCCTCACCTCCCTGGACTTCGCTAAACAAGAGGAGATCCTCCAGACCCTTGCCGACGTGGAATGGGATTTGGTGATCGTGGACGAGGCCCACAAGCTTGCGGCCTACCGTTACGGTGAGCAGACGAAGAAAACCCAGCGTTACCGCTTGGGGGAAGTATTGGCCAAAAACTCCCGCCTGCTCCTCTGCCTCACGGCCACGCCCCATCGGGGGGATCCCGAGAACTTCCGGCTCCTTCTGGCCCTTTTGGACCCCGATCTTTTCGCCAACGCCGAACTTGTGGAGGAGGCCGTGCGCCGGGGAGAGAACCCCTTGGTCCTGCGTCGCCTCAAGGAGGACCTCAAGACCATCGAAGGGATCCCGCTCTTCCCGCCTAGGCACGTGCACACCGTGGTGTTTCAACTCTCCCCAGAGGAGCGGGACTTCTATTGGGCCCTCACGCACTACGTGCGCGAGGAGTTCAACCGCGCCCTGGATGCGGAGCGCCGCAACGTGCAGTTCGCCTTGGTGCTCCTGCAGCGGCGGCTGGCCTCCTCCCTCTACGCCGCGCGCAAGTCCCTGGAGCGCCGCAAGGACCGCCTGCAAAAGCTCTTAGAAAAAGGCGAGGTTCTACGCGAGCGCGGCGAGGTGGACGAGGAGGAGCTCGAGGATCTGCCCGAGGCCGAGCGTTGGGAGAAGGAGGAGGAGCTCCTTTCCAAGCTCACGGCGGCGCGGACCCTGGCGGAGCTCCGCGCGGAGATCGCCACGCTCGAGGGCCTCATCGACCGAGCCCGCGAGCTTGAGCGGGCGGGAGTGGAAACAAAGCTCAACCAGCTCCGCCACCTCCTAGGGGAGCTGACACGCCAGCACCCCGGCGAAAAGCTCGTGATCTTCACGGAGTCCCGGGACACCCTGGAGTATTTGGCGGGGCACCTCCGCCGCTGGGGGCACAGCGTCACCGTCCTCCACGGCGGGATGAACCTGGAGGAGCGCATCCGGGCCGAGGCGGAGTTCCGGGACCGCACCCAGATCCTTGTTTCCACGGAGGCCGGAGGGGAGGGCATCAACCTGCAGTTCGCCTCCCTCATGGTCAACTACGACATCCCCTGGAATCCCAACCGGCTGGAGCAGCGCATGGGCCGCATCCACCGCTACGGCCAGCAGAAGGAGGTGCACATCTTCAACCTCGTGGCCGGCGACACCGTGGAGGGCGAGGTCCTCCGCCGCCTCTTTGAAAAGCTCGAGGAGATCCGGAGGGCCATGGGCTCCGACCGCGTGTTCGACGTGATCCAGGAGGTCCTGTACGGAAAATCCCTGGCGGATTTGATCCTCGAGGCCATCGCCGGCCGCCGTACCCTGGAAGACATCGTGCGCGAAATCCAGGCCATCCCCGATGCGGAGGCCATCCGGCGCATTCGGCAGGCCACCGCCGAGGCCCTGGCCACCCGCCACATCGACCTTTCGCGCATCCTGGGCGAGGAGCGCAAGGCCCGGGAGAACCGGCTCGTGCCCGAGTACGTGGAGGCCTTCTTCGAGCGGGCCGCCCAGTTCCTTGGGCTTTCGGCGCGCAAGGACGCGGACGGGCTTTGGCGCGTGGGCCCCGTCCCCGCGGCCCTGCGCCACCGCTCCGCGGATTTCAAAGCCCGCTTCGGTGAGGTCCGGCCCGACTACCGCCGCCTCACCTTCCACAAGGACGAGGCCTTCAAAAAGGGCGCGGAGTTCATCGCCCCAGGCCACCCGCTTTTTGAGGCCGTCTTGGAGGAGATCCTCGCCCGCACGGAGGAGGACCGCGCGCGGGGCGCGGTGTTCCGCGATCCCCGGGGACGCCTGGCCGGCACCCTCTTCCTCGTGGAGGCCTCCCTCACGGACGGCCAAAGCGAGGTCGCGGGAAAGCGCCTGTTTGCGGTGCTCGCCACGCCTGGCGGGCGCTTGATATCCGTTCACCCTGCGATCCTTTACGACCTCGAGCCGGGGGAAGGTCGCGTCCCTTGGGCTCCGCCGGACGCGGAGCGGGTGCGGGCCTTTGTGGCCCAAGCCCTTCTTCCGGGCTTCCTTGCGGAGGTCTTGGCCGAGCGCCGGCGCCAAGCGGACATACGCCGCCGCTATGGCCTGCGCTCCCTTGACATCCTCCTTGCCGAGGCCGACGGCCGCCTTCTGGATCTGGAGGACCGCCGGGCCCGCGGGGAGGAGATCCCCGAGGTCGTGTTCGAGCAGGCGCGTCGCCGCAAAGAAGAGCTCGCCCTGCGCCGCAAAAACTTGGAAGAGCGCATCCGCCGCGAAACCACCCTCCTCCCTGGCGAGATCCGCGTCCTCGGCGTGGCCGCCGTCCTCCCCAGCCCCACGGAAGAGGCCCTCGCTCCCGATCCCGAGGTGGAGCGCCTGGGCATGGAAACAGTTTTGGCCTACGAGCGCGCCCAGGGCCGTAATCCCGTGGACGTCTCCCGCGAAAACTTAGGCTACGACGTGCGCTCCGAAGGACCCGAAGAGGTGCGCTACATCGAGGTGAAGGCCCGGGCCAGGCCGGGCCCGGTGACCCTCACCCAAAACGAGTGGCTCATGGCCCACCGCCTGGGCAAGGAGTACTGGCTGTACGTGGTCACGCTGGAGCCCGAGGGACCGAAGCTCTGGATTCTTCGGGATCCGGCGCGCTTGCCCGCGGAGAAAAAGACGGTGGTGCAGTATCTCCTGGACTGGCAGAAGTACGCGGAGGGCGCGTGAACGCGCGGGAGGAGCTTCTTCGGCGAGAACTGGCCAGGCTTTTGGAGTTCCTGAAAAGGGAGGAACCGCCTCCGGAGAGGGTGATCCTCTTTGGCTCCATGGCCCGGGACGAGCCCATTGAAGAGTGGACGGATCTGGATCTGGTCATCATCCAACGCACGGACCTTCCGTTCTTCCAGCGGATCCGCCGTTTTCACGAGCGCTTTGCGCCCAAGGTGGCCATGGACGTCCTCATCTATACGCCGGAGGAGTTCGAGGAGCTCGTGCGCACGCGCCGGTTTTTCCGAGAAGAGGTCCTGGAGAAGGGCCGGGTGATCTATGAGCGAGGCCAGGACCTGGTTTGAGTTCGCCCGCACGGACCTGCGCATGGCCGAGCTCGCCCAAGCGGAGGGGCTCTACGCCCAGGCCTGCTTCCATGCCCATCAGGCTGTGGAGAAGATGCTCAAGGGTTTTCTTCTCGCCCGGGGGAGGAGGGTCCCGCGCACCCATAGCCTTCTGGAGCTTGCGCGGCTGGCCCGCGAGCACGGCTTTCCCCCAGAGCTTGCTCAACG